>JABUUA010000032.1:0-7753 GCA_021443405.1 Bacteroidaceae bacterium | reverse complement strand
CGAGTCTCACAAGGAACTTGTGCCCATGCAACCCGGCGATGTTCCCGTCACCTACGCCGACACCACACCACTCGAACGCGATTTCGGTTTCAAGCCCGCCACCCCGCTGCGCGAAGGTCTGCGCAAATTCGCAGAGTGGTATAAGGAGTTCAAGGGATAAGTCCTAACCCCCCAGCCTCTTTTTACTTTTGCCGCTGCCGAACCGCTTCGAAGAGGAGGATGGCGGCAGAGACAGAAACGTTGAGGGAGTCGAGACGACCGAGCATGGGGATGCGGATGTGAGCGTCGGCCGCCTTGCGCCAAACGGGCGTAAGACCCGTGGCCTCCGTGCCCATCACGATGGCCGTTCCCTCAAGCATAGGCGTTTCGTAATAAAGATGCGAGTCCTGCAACTGAGCGGTGAGTATCTGAATGCCACGCTGCTTCATAAAGTTAATGCACTCTTCTGAACTGCAGGCGACGCAAGGAACCGTGAAAATCGCGCCGATGCTGCTGCGGATGAGATTGGGGTTGTACAGGTCGGTGAGCGGGTCACACACGACGACGGCGTCCGCTCCCGCTGCATCAGCACTGCGGAGCACTGCGCCTAAATTGCCAGGTTTCTCTACACGCTCCAGCACCACAAGCAGTGGATGCTCCGACAGTTGCAATTCTTCCAACTTCTTATAGCGAGCCTCCACCGTAGCCATCACTCCCTCCGTAGTTCCGCGATAAGCCATTTTCTCATATACCTTCGGTGAAACCTTCGTCGTAGTAACGTCGGCCGGGCACAAGCGCCGTATCTGTTCCCACTCGGTGTCGCCCTCGGGAGCGGCCAGTTCGGGACATACATAAAGTTGCGTGACGTGAAGTCCCGCCTCAAGACAATGGAGAATCTCCAGTCGTCCTTCCGCCACAAACAGTCCTTGCCTCCGTCGCTCACTCGATTTCTGCCCGAGCAACACCATCTGCTTCACGCGCGGATTCTGCGCGCTCGTTATTACATCTTCAATCATGAAGACAAAGGTAATAATAAACAAACGGAAAAACAAATTTATCGGTTTTTTCCGATGGCAACAAGATGCTCTTCAAAAAGATTCAGTATAAGGTACTCGTATTTATTTGATGCTTTTAGCCGCTTTATCATAATAACATGAAACTTCATAAATTTCAATATCACGCTGCATACTTGACTGTGCCCAGGAAACATAGCCACCATAAATCAAAGACATAACAGATGCGACAATACCCACAACAGGATTTACGCATGTTAAACCCAATAAACCGACAGGCATAACCTGCTTTTTTGCTGTAAAGAAAAGTGCTTCCGATACAGACCCACTATTTTTCGTTTCTGTAACAATATCGTATATCGACTCTACTGCAATTATTGCTCCTCCAATAATCGCTATTTTGCCAGAACTTGTTTTCATAAAATTCGCTAATCTTGGAGAAAGTGCGGGGCTTCTTTTTACGATTAAGTCAACAACTTCTCCGCCAACACGATAACCAGTATAATAGAATGACCCTACAGCAGCTCCTTTGCCTCCTTCCTTCAACACCGACAATGAGGCATCCTTAAATGTTTTGGAACAATCTCCATTTGAAATTATTTCTTTGAATATAGCCATAGATGCATTGGTAGCGAACCCAACTCCTGCAGCAGAAGCTGCAGCAAAGATTTCTCTTCGGCGTAGTGTCCTATTTAAATCCTTGATGGCTCCAATACTTCGGTTTTCCCATTCAATATGTGTACTATTTCTGTAGCTACCTCTATGAACCCTAAGATGTTGTTCCTTAGAGAAAAAACGTATGTTATCAGATAAACCCGCAAGGTCGGGATTTGACTTGACACTCCAGCAGTGGTGTCCCTCAAAATTTTGCACCTTACCATTTCTCAATATCTGAGACCGCTGGGCACTCGTCCATTTATTACTTCTACCACCTATTTTAATACGAAATTTCTCCCAATCCCAAGCACGTTTAACGGCAATCCTGCGGAAACTGGAAAGAGCTTCGGGATTATCTTGTACTGCTTTCATCTTTTTGATCGTATTCCACTCCATCTGATTTAAACGAGAGTATTCCTTATTAAAAAAAGACTGAAGGCCCGCATGGAATCGTTGTGTTGCCTGCGACAGATTTGCCGTATAAGAAGATTTAAGAATGTTTCCATACTCCTGTCTATCATCAGAATTTGCTACATGATGACGAACGATTACAGAGATATTTCCCATACATTTATTTGATTGACCATAAAACCATCTTAAACTTTAATTCATCTTTCACTTTACTAAATATGTAATTATATACATAATTATAGTAAGTAAGAATCTCAGTATTGAGTTCATCCAGATTGTGACAATACATCTTATTCTTCAAAAGAGAACTAAGTTTATCCTCATTCTTCTTATATTCTGAATCTTTAGAAAATGTGTCAAAAGCTTCTTTGATATCTTTCAATGCATTTAGATTTTGTTTTTTCTGAGCGGCCTTGCGATTATTCTCAGTTATTTCTGCCACTTTTACGGTAAGAGAATTGTATTCATTGCGCAAATCCTCAGGAAGAGCATCTGCAACTATACGCTCGTCAAGCCTCGCAATTTCTTCAAGATATTTCGATTTATTCTTTTTTGATACATTAGGTAATGCATACTTACCAATGCATTGAGAAATATCATCTATTAATGATTTGCATTCTTTGTAGGATTGCTTATTCAAATACTCGGTACAATCCCTGATACGATTTTCTAATTTATTCTTCAAGTCCAAGAATAATGACAAAGAATCAGATGAAACAATAGCATTATCCAAGAAATACTGACACATTACATTGGCTTCGTTTACAAAGAAGGAGAAAAATTCGCTTTTCTCCGCATTGATTTGCTCAATACAAAACTCAATGTATAATTGCAATGCCTCCAAATCATTTATATTTCTAAGACAGTAATTACGACCGACAGAGTTAGCTGTCACAATATCAGCTTCTTTTAAAGAAAGAAATAATTGCATCTGTTCCATAAAGCGTATTTATTTAATAATCAATTACTAATAATATAATCTACGTTACCAGCCGAAGTGGAAGTAAGACCATTCTTTTGGAAAAACGCACTGGCCGACATCGCGTCCTCCACGACGTCGGGTTCCATGGGCTCAAATTGTTCATTGCCACAACCGGTCAAGACTATGACACTAAAGAGGGAAGCAAGGATTGCGTATTTATTCATAAACAATTGGGGAGGTTCATTTCCCATTATAATGATTCATGGCGAAGGGGAGGCCACTTAGGGCGAAGGCTTTGATGGCCTCCACGGCTACTTGGGCACGTTCATCAACCACCTTTTCATCCTCGGGCGAAAAGGGGCCCAGCACGAAGTCGATTTGGCTGCCACGGGGAAAATCGTTGCCGATGCCGAACTTCAGTCGGGCATAGGCCTGCGTGGAGAGCATTTGTTCGATGTGGCGGAGGCCGTTGTGCCCGGCGGCGCTGCCAGCGGGTTTAATACGAATGGTGCCCACGGGCAGTGAGAGGTCGTCCACCACCACGAGAAGATTCTCCACGGGAATGTGTTCCTGTTGCAGCCAGTAGCGCACGGCATTGCCTGAGAGGTTCATGTAGGTGCTTGGCTTCAGGAGCACAAGTTCGGCGTTCTTCACGCGCGTCTTGGCCACGAAGCCGTAGCGTTTGTCCTCAAAAGAAATATTGGACGCCTTGGCGAAGGCGTCCAATACTCTGAATCCTATGTTGTGGCGGGTGCCATCGTACTCTCGTCCGATGTTGCCCAACCCTACAATCAGGTACTTCATCAAGCGCAGCGATTACTGGGCCTTAGAAGCGGCGCTCTTAGCGCTACGGGTCATCTTAACCTGACAAACAACCACGCTGGGGCTGGTGACCAGTTCGAGGCCCTCGAAGCTCAGTTCGCCCACCTTGATGGTCTTACCCAGACCGAGTTTGGTGACGTCGATGTCGAGGTGCTCGGGGATGGCGGTGTAGGGAGCGAGAACCTTGATTTTGCGGATGCTGGCAGCCAGCTTACCACCGGCCTTCACACCTTCTGCCAAACCGTTCAGCTTGATGGGCACTTCCATGACGATGGGCTTGGTCTCGGTGATTTCATAGAAATCAACGTGGAGCAGCTGGTCGGTCACGGGGTGGAACTGGAGTTCCTTCATGATGGCCTTGCACTCCTTGCCGTCGATGTTGAGGTTCACGCTGTAGATGTGGGGCGTGTAAACGAGGTTGCGGAGTTCGGCGGCCTCCACGGTGAAGCTCTGCGCTACGGGCAGACCCTTCTCATCCTTCTTCTCGCCGTAGAGGTTGCAAGGGACAGCACCGGCCAGGCGGATTTTCTTGGCAGCCTTCTTGCCAGTGGCGGTGCGGGCTGTGCCTTTGATGTCGATTGATTTCATCGTTTTTGTTGTTTTGTGTTACTATAAATTAAGTGGCTGCTTAATTCGCCATCACACGGGATGTGCTCAAAAAGCGGTGCAAAGGTACAATAATTATTTGATATCGCCAAACTCCATGTCCATTTTTACGCCCAATCCCTCAAATTCGGGCCTCGGTTCGGCCTTTCCCTGGGCGTCTTCGATGTAGGCGATGGCCTCGTAGAGTCCGCTGGTAAATTTCTCGAAGTCCTCGCCGTAGAGGAATATCTTGTGCTTTTCGTAGCTCTGGCTGGCGTCGTCGCCCTCGCCGGCCGACACTTTCTTACTCTCGGTGATGGAGAGGAAAAGTTCGCCGGACCGCGTCTGCTTTACGTCGATGTAATAGATGCGTTTGCCGGCTTTTATCGACTTGGAGAACAATATCTCCCGAACGTTGTCAGCGCCTTTGGTTCCGTTGTCTTGCATAATCTCTTTCTGCTTAAATCGACTTCAAAATTGCAATTATTTTGTGAAACTACCAATAAAAACGCAGATAAATTGCGCTTAACCTTGTTACTTTGGCCGAAAATGCCTAATTTTGCATCTTGTTTTATAGATTTAAGCTACGTATATTATATGATAAATCGCGAAATCATCCGTCTGAAGGCCGTGCAGATTGCCTATGCCTACAGCGAGAATAACGACAAGCCCGTGGATGTAGCCGAGCAGGAACTTTTCTTCAGTCTTGGCAAGGCCCACGATTTGTATAAGCATCTGTTGCTCTTGATGATAGGCATCAACGATGTGGCCAAGCGCATGGTGGAGATGCAGATAAGCCGCCAGCAGCGTCTGGGCGAGGAGAACAGCATTTCGCGCAAGTTCGTGCAGAACCGCTTCATCGCCCAGCTGGAGCAGAACGAACAGCTGCAGGCGTACAAGGCCGACCAGAAGTTTTCGTGGGCCGACGAGGAGGAATTCTTGCGCCGCACCTACAACCGCATTCTGGAGCAGGGATTCTACATCGAATACATGGCCAATGCCGAGGACAACTACGAGGAAGACCGCGAGGTGTGGCGGAAAATCTACCGCACCCTCCTCTGCAACAACGACGAGCTGGACGGCATTCTCGAGGAGCAGAGTCTCTACTGGAACGACGACAAGGCCATCGTGGACACCTTCGTGCTCAAGACCATCCGCCGCTTCGAAGAGGCGACGGGCGAGAAGCAGCCGCTGATGCCCGAGTACAAGGACGAGGCAGACCGCAACTACGCCGGGCTTCTGTTCCGCACCGGACTGCAGAACGCGGAGACCTACAGCCAGCTCATCAGCGCCCAAACGCAGCACTGGGACATCGCCCGCATCGCCCGCATCGACCTCGTCATCATGCAACTGGCGCTGGCCGAAATGCTCACCTTCCCCGAAATCCCCGTGAGCGTGACCATCAACGAGTTTGTGGAAATAGCCAAGGCCTACAGTACGCCCCGCAGCGGTGCCTACGTCAACGGTGTGCTCGACGCCGTGGCCAAGCAGTTGATGGCGGAGGGAAAAATGATAAAGAACTAACCAAACATTTCTGAAGAATATGACAATGACTATTTTCCTGCAGGCTGCCGCAGGCGGTGGCAACTACTCGTTCCTCATCATGATGGTGCTGATTTTTGCCATCATGTGGTTCTTCATGATTCGGCCCCAGCAGAAGAAGCAAAAAGAGATTCAGAACTTCCGTAACAACATCGCTATCGGCACCAACGTGGTGACGGCAGGCGGTATCTACGGCACGGTGAAGAAAGTCGATATGGAGTCCAACACCCTTATGGTGGCGATTGCCAACGATATCGTCATCAAGGTGGACCGCAACAGCGTCTTCGCCACCGCTTCGGACAACGCCACGCGTGCGTAAAACACTTTAAATATATCGGTGTAGGGTGAAGCGCCTCCTTCGCAAGTTGTTCCGGCTGACCACGCGCACCTTGTTGAAACTCTTCAGCAAGGACGTGCTGGTGTTTATGTTCTTTCTGCTGCTCTCCTCGCTTTTCTGGCTGATGCAGCAGTGGGACGACGAAATGACCAACGAGGTGACGGTGCCCGTCGCCCTGACGGAACTGCCCGACAATGTGCACATCCTCACGCCCATGCCGACGCACGTGCGCGTCACGGTGCGCGACATCGGTCCCTCGTTCCTCCGCTACTGGTGGTCGGGCATCGACACCATGCCCATCTCGTTCCGCGACTACTACGAGGACAGTCGCGGGCGGCTGAACATTTCGCCCAGCGACCTGCGCCGCCGTCTGCAGGAGCACTTAGGGCAGTCGAAGGTCGTCTCCTTCGCCCCCGATTCGCTCGTCGCCACCTATAACCACGGGGAGCACAAGCACGTGCCCGTGAGGCTGCGAGGCCGTCACTCCGCCGCGAGCGGTTATCAGATACTGTCGGCGCGCATCGTGCCCGACTCGGTGAACGTCTATGCCTTCGCCTCCGTGCTCGACACGCTGAAGGCGGTGTGGACGCTGCCCACCGACACGGCGGGACTGAAGCACTCGCTGGAGAACTTCCCCGTGACCCTGCAGCGGATTCGCGGCACGGTGATGGAGCCTGCCCGCGTGGGGCTGAACATAGAGGTGGACGCCATGGTGGACGCCTCGCGCCAGATACCCATCGTCGCCACCAACTTCCCCGCCGGACGTGTGCTGCGCACCTTCCCCTCCGTAGTGACGGTGAACTACTCCATCAGCAGCCGTCGCGAGGAAGCGGTGAGAACGGAGGATTTCGTGCTCGTGGTGACCTACGAGGACATTCTGCGCCTGCAGGACCAGGGCGTGACACGCCTGCCGCTCCAGCTGAGACGCACGCCGTTAGGAGCCCAGAACGTGCGCATCACGCCGCGCGAGGTGGACTTCCTGATTGAATCCTTAGACGACACTGACGAATGAAGCGACTGGGCGTGACGGGCGGCATCGGTGCGGGCAAGAGTTTCGTGAGCCGCGTGCTGACGGAGAGTTTCGGGATTCCCGTGTACGACTGCGACGCGCGCGCTAAAGCGCTGATGAACAGCAGCGAGGACGTGCGACAAGCCCTGACCCGACTCATCGGCCCGCAGGCCTACGGCGCGCAAGGGCGCCTGTGCCGAGAGGCCGTGGCGGCCTATCTCTTTGCCTCTGAAGCGCATGCCCAGCGGGTGAACGCCATCGTGCATCCGGCCGTGCGCCGCGATTTCCGGTGCTGGTGCGGCGGTCAGACGGCGGACGTGGTGGCCCTGGAGAGCGCCATCCTGTTTGAGTGCGGCTTTGAGGACGAAGTAGATGAGGTGCTATTCGTGGACGCTCCGCGAGAGACCCGCCTCCGCAGGGCGATGGTCCGCGACGGGGCCGACCGGGCGCAGGTGGAGGCCCGCATGGCCCGCCAG
>JABUUA010000031.1:25931-31824 GCA_021443405.1 Bacteroidaceae bacterium | reverse complement strand
TGTTGCCGCCGACGATGCAGACTGTGGGAGAACGCGCTTTCTACGGTGCGAAGTCGCTGAACACCCTTGTTTTCCAAGGTCCCATCGCGGTTGGGAAAGAGGCCTTTGCCGAATGCGCCGGTCTTGAGAACATGGTCATCGCAAATGGTCAGTTCAAGGTGGGCGAAGCCGCGTTTGCCAACTGCAACAGCATTCAGGAGATAACCTTCAACTCCAATGGCGACACCCCCGCCGGCACAGCGGATGTATTCAGTGAAGAGGCTTACGCGAACACCGCGCTCTATTCCACCTACGACACCAACATCAGATGGGTGGATTTCAACAACTTGCCGTGGTCGAAATTCTTCCATCGCCCGTTCCGGCGCAGCAACGACTACATTGGCGAAGAAAAACCTTCGGGAATCTACGAACATGCCTCGATTCCTCACACAGTTTCCAAGGGGCAGGTCGAAGTCATGTACTTCCCCTTCCAGTGGGATTCCTACTACTTCGGCGCCAATGCCGAAGTGTATGTGATGCACAACAATGATTTTGACTTCAATTCAACATCCAACAGGCTGGATGATATTCTCACCACGGAGGGCAAGAAACTGGACCAGACAGCCTACGACACGAAGATGCGGCGAGTGGACCTTCTCGCCCACAAGTTGTTGCCCGCCGGCGTCTATGCGGTGAAGACCGACTTCCCCGCCACGGAACTTCACTCCATGAGTAATCTGTACGTCGCTAACGGCGTGGAGGTCAATAATACAACGCACTGGGAGAAAAGTGGTAAGGTGGAATTGATTTTTGGTGGAATAAGTGGCGATACGGAACCTGATGGCTATGGCGGCGATTATGTATTTGAAGACGGTGTGCTGAAGTTGATGAACGGAAAGTCCGTGTTGCAGAATGGCGCTGTCGTCATTAGTGCTATCGACAACGACGCCAACCACTTCGTCCTCAACATCAGCAACGAGGCTGACGAACTTCTCCTGACCTCAAGGACGCCCGTTCCCTTCCACGGAGCTCTCGAGGGCTATGCCACTTTCTATAACGAGAAGTTCAACGTCAAGGCTCCATCGTGGTGCACGGTCTATGTGGTGACGAGTGCCGCGGGCGGTTCCGTCCATCTCGAAGAAATCACGGACCGCGTCATCGATGCCGGCCAGGCCGTGATACTGAAAACCAAGAACCCGAAAGCCATCGGGGCCGAAGACCTTGTCACCTATGCGAAGAACGGCAGCGAGCGCGGCGCCGCCCTCTACAAGCAGAATCTGCTGAAGGGCGTTGCGGTGGACACTCCCGTCGCAGACCTCTGCGGCAACGCGGACCACATCTATGTGCTGAGTTGCAACGCCTCGCTCACGAACACCGGTTTCTATAAGTACAGCACTGGCAAGACGCTCGGCGCCGGCAAGGCCTACCTGCCTTCGACAGCGAGCAGCGCCGAGGCCAAGAATTGTCTGTTCTCTCTCAGCGACCTGGAGACTTCCATCCATCATGCCGCCGACCGCAGCGCGTCGCAGCAGATGTATGACTTGTCGGGCCGACGTGTTGTCAACCGTTCTGCCGACCAGAAGGGCATCTTCATCATTAACAACCAGAAAATTGTGAAATAACGATATGAAACATTTTATATATTCACTCCTCGCGCTCTTGCTGCTGGTGAGCGTCCCCGCCTCGGCACAGAGCACAAGCGCTGCGGCAGACAACGACACTCAGGTGCAGATGGACGACATCAGGCAGCGGCTGGCGCAGAGCGAGAATCCCTACGGCATAAGAATCGAAAAGCTCGACATTCTCGACAATGAGCCGACCGAAGCGACCGACAGTGCGACTGCCACGCGACAAAGGAGAACGCCGGCGCTGATTAACGAAAACAAGGCGCACAAGTTCACCTTCTCATACATGAGCCTCGACGGCCAGAAAAACCCCATCCGTCTTTCGGCCGTCATCTATCTGCAAGGCGTCAGCGGGATAAATGTGTCCGGAGTGTGGGACCTCGACTACGACAAGGTCCTCATCAGTTGCCACCCCACGGTGACTTCCACCTACGAGGCTCCCTCGGGCGGATCGCCGGTCGATGGCGACATCAAGCGCATGTGCGACGACGACTTCCTCGTCGTCTGCCCCGACTATTGCGGCTACGGCTACAGTTCCTACCGCCAGCACCCCTATCTCATCCACGACGTCACCTCGCGCAACTGCATCGATGCGGCCATGGCGGCGGTGGATTTTGTGCAGAACGTGCTGAAGATAGGAACCACGCACGGCGAAGACCTCCAGACCTACATCGTCGGTTATTCCCAGGGCGGCGCCACGGCACTGGCCTGCGCCAAGTATCTGGAGAGTGACGTCTGCCCGGACAATGTGAAAAACACCCTGAACCTGAAGGAGACGTGCTGTGGCGACGGACCTTATTCCACCATCGCCACCGTGAACCAGTACCTCGACTGGGGACACCAAGGCATTGGGCTGGCCTATCCCTGTGTGCTCCCGCTGATTGTGGCGGCCGCCAAGGACGCCTATGGCAACGGCTGCATGCGCACCGTGGAGATTGAAGATTTCTTCTCCGAGGAATTCAAGGCCACCGGCATCATCGACATGATTCAGAACAAATCTCTCTCAACCGCCGACCTCAATCTGGAAATCACCAAGCGGATGAAGGATCTTCGTCCCGTCAAAGTTTTCTCCGACCGGCTGATTAACCCCGACGGAACGTTCAAAAACAACACCAACGAATACAAGTGTCTGATGCGAGCCATGGAAATCAACGAACTGGCGAGCGGATGGACGCCGCAGCACAAGATTACGTTCTACCACCTGCAGTCCGACGACGTGGTTCCGTACGCCAACCTCGTGGCGGTGAAAAACGGCATTCAGAAGAACAACCCGGACGCCGTGAAAATCATCAGTCCGCAGACGGCTCACCAAGATGTTACGGTGATTGGAGGCATTTTCGCTCTACATTTCTACCTCCTTAATCCGGGTCTTGGTTCTCTTCTCTTCAATTTTGTCGACCCAGATCAGACTTTAGCGGCTGCTGTTAAGGGTTTTGCAAGCCCCGACTACGACAAAATAAACCACGCCACGGGCGGCGTGCTCTTCTACATCGACTACATATTCAGCGACTATCTGCGCGATTTGGATGACAATTCTTACTACGAATAATGATTACAGAAACCACAATGGAAGAAAAGAAACTATATCTGAAGCCCGCCTGCGAGACGTTCCACATCCGCATGTGCGGCATGGTCTGCGAGAGTTTGATCCAAAGCGACGACGAAGCAAACCCTGATGTGGGGGCGGGAGCCAGAAGAAACTATTCCGACCGGTGGGACGACGAAGATTTTTGAGTCCTCTGCCCGTTTTGTAACCTCACGTTTCATAACCTAACATAAACAAAAAAAATGCTGAAAAAGTTTTTCACTTACGCCGTGGCACTCTTCGCAGTGTTCGCCGTGTTCACGTCGTGCGCCGACGACAACGGCGGCGACGCGCCCTTCGTCCCCGAGCGCGACTACGACCTCAACCCCACACTCCGGCCCGACCCCCTTCACAAGCACGCGCTGGCCGACCAGAACAACGACCTCCTCAACCTCTGGTTCTACCAGTATGTGTTCGAATACACCAGCGTCGGGCCCGACCTGAAGACGCCCGTGCGGCTCACCGGCGTCATCTCCATGAACCCCGCCGTGTTCAACCGCGAGGTGAAGCCCACGCACGTCATGCTCTACAACGAATTCACCACGTCGAAGCACGGCGAGCGCACCTCGCAGGACGAGATTGACGACATCGGCCTCTACCTCAACAAGTTCAACAACTGCATCGCCATCTCGGCCGACCTCTACGGCTGGACGCTCACCGAAGACAAGCCCCAAGCCTACAGCTGCTCCAACATCACGGCCCAGGAAACCGTCGACTGCTGGGACGCCGCTATGCAAATCCTGAAGCAGCTGAAATTCGACGTCAAGGGACTCCCCATCTACAATGTGGGCTACTCGAGCGGCGCGCTCGGAGCCATGGCCGTGCAGAAGTATGTCGATGCGAACCGCCCCGACATCGAGTTCACGGGAACCTTCGTGGGCGGTGGCAACTACGACCTCGAGGCCATCTACAACGACTACATCGAGACCGACACCACCGGCTATGTCTGCGCCCTTCCCCTCATGCTCGTCGCCTACAAGGAGACCTACAACATCCCCTGCAACTACAGCGACATCTTCCGCGAGCCCCTTGCCAGCCACATCGACGAATGGATTCTCTCAAAAGACTACGGCACGTGGGACATCAACGGACTGATTGGTCCCGAGAAGCACGTCAGCGAGATTCTCACCCCCGAGGCCTGCAACCCGAACTCTCCGTTGGTGCAGCCCTTCATCGAGAAGTTTCGCGAGAACTCCGTCTGCGGGCCTTCGCAGAACTGGCAGCCCAGCACCAAGACCCAGTTCTTCGTCTATCACTCCACCGGCGACCTGTACATCACGTTCAAGGTGGGCCTCGATATGGCCAACTACCTGAAGGACAAGGGCTGCAACGTGTCCGTCACCTTGGTGGACCACGGCAACCACGTTCAGTACGGCCTCCTCTATTTCACACTCGACACGCAACTGCGCATGACGGGCCGGGAGTTCGAACTGCCCGACGGCATGACCTTCGACGACCTCAAGGCACTGATTCTAAATAAGTAAAGAAATACCTCCACCAACAATCCCACCCTATTTCCCCCGTAGTGGATTGCAAATACCCCCCCCGTGGGGAAGGGTTGAGGTGGGGGTCTCCCCCCTACCTCACCACCACTTTGCGCGACGAACGGCCGTGCCTGACGATGTAAACGCCCTTGGGGAGGAAGGCGGGCAGGCGGCTGACGTCACTGGCGACGGCCACGGGGCGTCCGTCGAGGTCGAACACTTCGTAGGGAGCCGCCGCGCCGCCGGGCTCTGCCAAGTCCACCGCCGAGGCCAGACCGATGAACGAATCGAGCTGCGGCAGGCGCTCACGGAGATAGGTCTTCAGGCGGGCGACCTCCCCGTCGTACGAGCCGGCGCAGCTGGGATTCTCGTGAACCTGCTGGTTCATGATGGACCAACGGAGGAAATTGAGGCGTTGCGACTCCTGCAACGCCGCGGCCACCGAATCGACGTAGCTGCACAGGCGGTCCTCCGTGAGGCCGTGCCAGCGCGCCCAGGTCCACAGTTCCGACAACTCGACCTGCGCCGACGTGTCGCGATTGATGATGCGGTTCAGGAATTCGTACATGCCGTCGGCGAAGCTCGCCATGCCCGAGAAACAGACAAAGCCATTGATGTTCTGCACGGGGTAGGTGCGCTGGTCGTTGTTGAAGGCGATGTCGAAGTCCCACACCGGACCCGTGAACACCTTGCCGCCGCGGGGTTTGTACATATACACGCTCCAGTACGTGTCGGTGTTGCCCGCCGTTTCGCCCACGATGAAATGCTTGAGAAAGGTCTGCGTGTCGAAGAACCTCCGGTAGCCCGTGTTGGGGCTCATGAAGTTGCCGCCGTAGAGACTGGTCTCCAGCGTATTGAAGTAGCGCTTGATGTAAGCTTTCTGCGCCAGACTGATGGAATCGGCGTCGGGCTCATGCAGCGTGACGGCCAGTCCCTTGTTGGTGGTGAAATAGCACGGCTCGTCGAAGTAATAGGCGTCCACCTCCATCAGATAGCCGCCCGTAATCTCGGGCTCGGTGTTGCTGGCGGGCGCGAGTTCCTCTATCTCCACGCGGTTCTTCCCCCGCTCAATCTTGTCCATCAGCTGATAACAGCCGCGGTATTCGCCATTGAGCACCACGTCCACGGCCCGGCAGAACGGCGTGTAGGGCATGCCCACCGTGCGACTGATTTCGTTGGCCACGATGTTGCGCATGAGCGTTTTGTCGCCGTAGTTGTTG
>JABUUA010000031.1:14023-25598 GCA_021443405.1 Bacteroidaceae bacterium | reverse complement strand
CCCCACATACCGCACATAGCGGAAGCCGCGCGAGCAGTGGACGTCGGCAAAGGTCATAGCGCGCTCCACCCCTTCGTCGCGGACGATGTGCAGGGGGATGGCGTCGGAGAAGTCGGGGCGGTTGGCTCCCTCGATGAGGGCGAGCTGCACCCTTCGGGCTTGCGTCAGGCGGGGCGACCACCCGACGCGGGTGATCACATGAGGCGCTCCGAGGTCCAGACCCACCCAAGTACCCGAACGGTCATACGAGGCAAAGTAGGTGTCGTAGTTGCCGTCGAACACATTCGGCTTGGCATTCACGGTCTCCGACATCGCGTTCCCGTTGCCGTAGTCCACCGAGTAACGGGAGCCGATGACGTCGCCCTGCAATTTCTGCTGGGCCTGGGCGGATATCGACAAGGCTATTATTACAAGAAATAATAGATTTCTCATGCGCTAAGTTTTATTTTCTTAGCAAAGATAGCAAAAGATTCATAAATAATTGGCGAACTTGCGGAAAAACCTTATCTTTGTTAGGCAATAAACAACGAACTAGCATGCAAAGAATCGTTTTCCTGACAGGCGCCGGAATGAGTGCCGAGAGCGGCATCAACACCTTCCGCGACTCCGACGGGCTGTGGGAGCAATACCGCGTGGAGGACGTCTGCACGCCCGAAGGCTGGATGCGCGACCCCGCTCTGGTCACCAATTTCTACAACCAACGGCGCCGGCAGACCTTGGAAGCACAGCCCAACCAGGGCCACCAACTCATCGCCGCGCTGGAGCAAGAGCCCGACTTCGACGTGCACGTCATCACGCAGAACGTGGACGACTTGCACGAGCGGGCCGGCAGCAGCCGCGTGCTGCACTTGCACGGCGAACTCAACAAGGTGACGAGTTCGCACCGACCCAACGACCCCCGGTACATTCGAACCCTAGAGCCCGGTCAATGGGAAGTGAAGATGGGCGACCAAGCCGCCGACGGCAGTCAGCTCCGCCCCTTCATCGTCTGGTTCGGCGAGTCGGTGCCCAACCTGGAACAGGCGGCCGACCTCAGCGCCGCGGCCGACCTCTACGTGGTCATCGGCACAAGCCTCAACGTCTATCCAGCGGCCGGACTCACCGACTATGTACCGCAACACGCCCCCATCTATCTCATCGATCCGAAGCCGGTGCGCTGGAACTCCAACCACCCCTTCGTGCACATTCAAAAGGGGGCCAGCGAAGGAATGAAAGAATTAATAAAGATACTGAAACCATGAAACTAAAGACTTTACTCCTTTTTGCGTCGCTGACCGCCCTCAGCGCACAGGCGCAAACCGACGTAACAGCCCAGTACATCGACAATCCCGACTTTGCCGCCCGCTTCGCCGGATGGGACAACAGCGGCATGTCCTTCAACACGACCACAGGTTCTTTTGCAGGCTCCAGCGGCGAGGTGTGGATGGAAAAGTGGGTGTCCCGGGGACAGAAAGTGGGCAGTGGCTACGGCATCCAGCAGCGTATCGTCGGCCTCGAGCCCGGCACTTACACGCTCACAGTGAGGGCTCAGAACATTCAGCAAGGCTCCGACGCCACAGTCGTGCAGACCGGCGCCTACATCTTTGCCGCCGACCAGCAGACCGAAGTGTACAACGCTAACGACTACACTGTGCGCTTCACCCTGCTCACGGGCGAGACCACCATCGGTTTCCGCACCGAGTCGGCCACGGGCAACTGGGTTTGCGTCGATAATTTCCGCCTCACTTACGAGGGCAACATCGCCAGCGAGACGCAGGCCGAAGTGGACCGCATGATTGCCGAAGCCGAAGCGCTCCTCGCTCCCGACGGCAACGAGGCGGCCGCCCTGCAGCAAGCCATCGACGCGGCCAAGGCCAGCGCCACGGCCGAAACAGCAGCGGCACTCTCGCGCGCAACACTCTCCTACCGACTCGCCAACGCCACGGGCACGGCTCCCAAGGTGACCACAGGCGCTTTTGTGGCCACCGGCACCACCATCGCCTTAGGCCGCAGCAACGTCACCGGCTCGGGTGTCGTGGAGAAAGGTTTCTGCTGGAGCACCGAGCCCGAACCCACATTGCTGGACGCTCACTCCACGCGCTTCCTCAGCAACAACGGCAACATCTACGTGATGGACAAACTCCAGCCCGGCACGCTCTACTACGTCCGCGCCTACGCCATCGGCAGCGGCGGCAAGGTGGGCTACGGAGCCACGGTGAAAATCGCCACACTGCCCTTCGGACAAGTCACCTGCGACTACGACTATCAGGGCAGCGAGCAGGAAAACTTCCGCATCAACTCGGCCACGCTCGAGTGCATCTGGCTGTACAACAACTTCTGCAACATTTCGGGCAAGAACATCAGCGTACACTACGTTCCCGGCGTGGGCGATGGCAGCGGCACGGCCGACTGCACCATCAACGGTTGGATGCGCGTGAGTCAGAACACGGCTTACCAGCAGACGGGCACCATGCTCCACGAAACCAACCACGGCGTGGGCGTGGGAACCACCGATTCTTGGTACAACAATCCGAACCTGCGCACCAATGTTTCCACAGGAACATGGTTGGGACCGCGCGCCACGCAAATGGTGCGCTTCTTCAACAACAACAATACCGACTTGCTGGATGGCGACAAAACGCACATGTGGCCCTACGGAATCAACGGCGCTCACGAGGATGCCTACAACCCCGAGAACACGTGTCTCTACTTCGCCAACGCCCTCATCACACACGCGCTGCACCAGGACGGACTGGTGTATCAGTGGTGGGGAACCCAACCCGTGCCGGCCTACACCTTCATTCAGGACGACCATCAGAAATATTATCTCAAGAGCGAGTCGGCCGACTGCGGTCTCGGCACCAGTTATCTGACCATGACCAGCAACGGAGCACTGCGTGTGCGCGAGGCCAGCGCCGATGAAGCGCGCGCCAACGACGAGTTCGCCTGGAACATTACCTACGACGCGCCCAACTCGCACTACATTCTTTACAACGTGGGCAGCGGAAAATACCTGACCTACAACGGCAGCACCATCAAAGGTGTGGCCAAGGACCAGCCCACCGACGCCGAGCATTTCCAGTTCATGCCCGGACGTGAGGAGGTGGTCACCGGCCGCTACAAGGGAACTGCCTACTGGCTGATGCAGGGCAACAAGGTGCTCAAGAGCACCGCCACCACCACACAAGTGGCCGACTGGGACCCCGCCAACACCGCCACCAACCAGCGCTGGCTGATGCTCGAGGACGCCGACATGGAACTCTTCGACGCGGCTGCCAACAAGGAAGCCACCGCGACGCTCACGGACCTTGTGGCCAACATCCGAGCTCTCTACGACACGCCGCACGCCGCCCTCGACGGGCAGACGCAGGAGGAAGTGGACGAAGCCTTGCTCACCCCCATCGAGCAGGCTGAGTCGGCACTGGCCAACGGCAGCAGCTTCACGGTGATGAACGCCGCCGTGGACGACCTTTACTCGGCCGCCAGTCAGTACCTCAAGTCGGTGAATCCCACGGAACTTTGGAAACCGTTTGACCTCTCGTTCTACCTCATCAACCCCGACATCAACAAGAATCTCGACGGCTGGACGGGCGGTGGCAACTACACGAGTTCGGTGTGTGACTTCAGCAACCAAAAGTTCGACTTCAACCAAACGACCACGGAGAAACTGCCGGCCGGCACTTACGCGCTGCACGTATCGGCCTTCCAGCGCCCCGGCGCCTACGACGCCACCTACACGGATTTCGTCACGAACGGCGTGAACAACGTGGACGTAAGCATCTACGCAAAGGCCAAGACCGCGCCCATCCAGCACATCTGGGCCGCGCCGCAGGAAAGTTCGCTGGGCGGAACCACGAAGAAATACAACGGCCTCTACATCCCGAACAACGGGTTGGCGGCCAGCAAGTGGTTTGCGGCAGGCTTCTACGACAACGCCGTGATGCTCACCACCACCAGCAGCGCCACCATGAAGGTGGGCATCAAGGGCAACAACACCGGCACAGACTACTGGACGGCATTCGACAATTTCCGCCTCTACTTCTACGGACAATACAGCATCGACGACGTTGTCACCCCCGTGAAGAGCATTACAACTGAGCCCTCGGACGACTGCTACTACGACCTGCAGGGCCGGCGCGTGGCACGACCCACCCGCGGTCTTTACATCAAGAACGGAAAGAAAATACTTTTTTAACCGATGTCGCACAAAACTATCACCATACGTTGCAAGAACAACGGCCGCCGTTTCCAAGCTCCCTTGGGCAGCACACTGCAGGAGGTGTACGAGCTCTCGGGACTGACGATGGAGTTTGGACCCGTAGGCGCCAACATCAATAATAAGTCGCAAGGACTAAACTACCAATTCTACAATTCCAAGGACGTGGAGTTCCTCGACCTGCACACGGCGGGCGGTCAGCGCATCTACACGCGCACGTTGTTCTTTGTGCTCGTCAAGGCCGCCGAGGATTTGTTCCCCGGTGGACGGCTCTTCATCGGCGCGCCCATCGACAAAGGTCACTTCTGCGAACTGCACATCGGGCGCCCGCTCACCGACACCGACGCCCAAGCACTGCGCAGTCGCATGCGCGAGATTGTGGCGGCCGACATGCCCATCCACCGCATCCAATGCCCCATCGAGGAGGCCATAGAACTATTTCGCAGTCGTGGCATGGAAAGCAAGGCCCAGTTGTTGGAGACGCTCGGCGACCTCTATACCTATTATTATAAGCTCGACGAGACCATCGACTACTTCTACAGCAGTCTGCTCACCCACACAGGCCAGCTTCATCAGTTCGACCTCGTGCGCCTGGCAGACGGGCTGCTGCTCCGCGTCCCGGGCACGAAGGACCCCGCCGTACTGGAGCCGTGGTGCCTGCGCAGCAAGATGCTCGACGTCTTTCGCGAGCACAACAGCTGGCAACGCATCATGGGCGTGAGCAACGCCGGCGAGTTGAACGCCGCCATTCGTGCTGGTCGCGCCACCGAAATCATCAACGTGGCCGAAACGCTGCAAGAGCGGAAACTCTCGCGCATCGCCGACGAAATCGTGGCGCGCAACGCCAAGTTGGTGCTCATTGCCGGCCCCAGCAGCAGCGGAAAGACCACGACGAGCAAGCGCATCGCCATGCAGATGATGGCCTGCGGACTGCATCCCCACACCATCAGCATCGACGACTATCTGGTGAACCGCGTGGAAACGCCGAAGGACGAGAACGGCGAATACGACTTCGAGTGCATCGGTTCGGTGGACACCGCCCTCTTCAACGAGCAAATCTGCGCCCTTCTCAAGGGGGAGACGGTGGAGCTTCCGCGCTACGACTTCCCCACGGGGCGCCGCGTCTATGAGGGCAACTACCTGTCCATAGGCCCCGACGACGTCATCATCCTCGAGGGAAACCACGCCCTCAACCCGCTGATGTCGGAGCAGATTCCCGAGGAAAAGAAATATCGCATCTTTGTATCGACGCTCACCACCATTGCGCTCGACGACCACAACCACGTGCCCACCACCGACATTCGCCTGTTGCGCCGCATCCTCCGCGACTACAAATACCGCGGTTTCTCGGCCACCGACACCATCCGACGCTGCCCGAGCGTGACACGCGGCGAGGAAATCTGGATTTGTCCCTACCAGGACGAGGCGGACGCCACCTTCAACGCGGCGCTCATCTACGAGTTCAACGTGATACGCAACCAGGTGATGCCCATCCTCGAGCAAGTGAACGAGCGCGAACCTGAGTACAGCGAGGCCAGCCGGCTGCGCAAGTTCCTCAACTACTTTGTGCCCGTGCCCGGCGACCAAGTGCCGCCCACCTCGTTGCTGAGAGAGTTTGCCGGAGGCAGTTCCTTCACGTACTGATGCCGTGGTTGCGCGGAGGAAGATGATCAGACTCGGCGAAGCTTACAACAGATTTCCCAGACGTCCAGAAACCATCCCGCAGACAAGCCAAATCCGTCGCCCAGGAAAAAATATTTTTTTCTTAGAAGAATCGACGCATTCATTTAGAAAAAAAATAATTTTTTCCTAAGGAAATGAAGGTCTCCCCGCAGACGACTCCTTCTGCGTGCCCAGACGACACTTTTCCGTGAGCCGCCTAACCACGTTTCAGCGCGCAAGTCCGCAGGCCTGTCCGTCACAGGAAGAGCGATTCCAACGGTGCGTCACTACCTCGAGCCACCCCATCGACAACTATCCCCCACTCCGGTCCAAGTATTTCCACGACCTTTCGGAAAAACTTGGGCCGCGGGCTTCAATTTGTCGCGCCAATAGTTGTAATACATTTATTTTTGTAGTAACTTTGTAAACAAGAATGCGAGTCAGCGAGCGGAAACAAGCTTGCTTGATTTTCCGAGCGTGAGCAGGCTCGCCGAAGGCAATAAACCGAAAATCTACCGCCTCAGGCGGAAAATGAAAAACTAAACCTGCAATGGGCAAGATAACAATAGGGGTGATTGGCTTGGGACGTATGGGCAAAATGCACTTACGGGCCTTGCTCGCCAACGCCGACTGGGACGTGAAATACGTCTGCGACGTGCTGCCCGAGAAAGCAAAATCAGCCCACGAAATAGCACCCGACGCACTGTTCACCACCAACGAGGACGACCTCTTCACCGACCCGGAACTGCAAGCCGTCTGCCTCTGCACGCTCGCCGACGCGCGTCTGGCGCAGATAGAGAAGGCGGTGCGCACGGGCAAACACATCGTGGCAGAGAAACCGGTGGCCTACTCGCTGGACGAGGAATGGAAAGCCGTGGACATCGTGGAGTCGTCACCCGTCATCGCCACCGTGAACATGTACCTCTGCCACGCTTGGTACACGCACGAGATGAAGCGTTTCCTGGAGACCGGTGACATCGGCGACCTGGCCATCATACGCATTTGCCACATGACGCCGGGACTGGCACCGGGCGAAGGACACGAATACGAAGGACCGGCCTTCCACGACTGCGGCATGCACTACGTGAACATCGCCCGATGGTTCGCCGACAGCGACTTCAAGACGGGCCACGCACAGGCCGTGCGCATGTGGGATTACAAAGACCCCTGGTGGTTGCAATGCCACGGCACGTTTGCCAACGGCGTGGTGTACGACATCACGCAGGGCTTCGTTTACGGCCAGCTCTCCAAGGACCAGACCCACACTTCCTACATGGAACTCATCGGCACCAAGGGATTTGTGCGCATGCACCACGACTTCCACACTGCGGTGGTAGAGGAACACGGCGTCACCACGACGCAGCGCATCGAGCGTCCCTACGGCGGCAAGAACATCGGACGCCTCTACGAACTGGTGGCCCGCGCCATCCGCAGGCAGGCCGATGCCGAGCCGCTACCCACCTTCCGCCAGTCGGTGCTGGCCTCGGAGTTCGCCTGGAAGATGCTGGACAACGCACGACAGGGCGACCTTCCCTCAAAAGGGACCGACGAAGAACTGGTGGCCATCCGCGACCGACGCGCCCACATGACCGACGGCTACGGGCTGCTGCACAAGAATGACGAAAGCTAACAAAACCATCAACCTAAACTAATACCAACGATTATGAACATGTCAAGACGTTCGTTCCTGAAAGCAGGAACAGCCGCAGCTGCCGCCATGGCACTGACTCCCGGCGAAATGCTCGCCAAGAAAGCAAAGAACGCACCCAAGGGAATGACGCGCAAACTGAGACTCCTGGGCGTAGGCATCGGTGGTCGCGGCCACGCCGTGCTCAACGGATGCTGCAAGAACGGCGACAAACTCTACGACGACGTGGAGGTCATCGGCTTGGCCGACGTCGATTGGAACTATGCAAAGGGAGTGCTCGACGAGTACAAGGGCTACTACCCCAACTGCAAACTCTACCACGACTACCGCACGATGTTCGACGAACTGCTCGCTGAGGCCGACGCCGTCATCTGCGCCACGGCCGACCACACCCACGCCATCATCTGCGCCGAGGCGCTGGCTGCCGGCAAACATGTCTATTGCGAGAAGCCCCTCACCCGCACCGTCTATGAGTCACGCCTGCTCACCCAGTTGGCCGCAAAAGCCAACGTGGCCACACAGATGGGTAACCAGGGTGCCTCGAGCGAGGGTCTGCGACTGGCGTGCGAGTGGATTTGGAACGGCGAAATCGGCGAGGTGACCCGTGTGGACGCCTTCACCGACCGCCCCATCTGGCCCCAAGGTCTCGAGCGTCCCAAGGAGACGCCCACCCCGCCATCGACGCTCAACTGGGACGCCTTCATCGGCCCCGCCCCCAAACGTCCTTACAATCCCATCTACACACCGTGGAATTTCCGCGGCTGGTGGGACTTCGGCACGGGCGCTCTGGGCGATATGGCTTGTCACATACTGCACAGTGTGTTCATCGGTCTCGACCTGAAATACCCCATCAAGATACAAGGTTCGTCCACGCCGCTCATGAGCGAGTCGTGCCCCAACGCGCAGAAGGTGAAGTACATCTTCCCTGCCCGTGACAACCGCGCCAAGGTGGCCATGCCCGAAGTTACGGTGACGTGGTACGACGGAGGCTTGCTCCCCGAGCGCCCCGCCAACCTGCCCGCGGGCTTCAACATGAATATCTCGGGCGGCGCCGCCATATTCTACGGCACCAAGGACACGCTGATTGTAGGTTGCTACGGCGACCGCCCCATGCTGCTGAGCGGACGGAAGCCCGACGCTCCCAAGGTGATGCGCCGCGTGGAACTTGACCACCAGCGCGACTGGATACGCGCTTGCCGTGAGGCTCCCGAGATGCGTGTGCCCACTGCTTCGGACTTCTCACAGGCTGGACCCTTCAACGAGATGGTGGCCATGGGCGTGTGCGCCATCCGTCTGCAAGGCCTCAACCAGATACTCGACTGGGACGGTGAGAAGATGGAGTTCACCAACATTCCCGCCGGAGCCAAGGTGCAGTCGATGGTGAAGGACGGCTTTGAGATTCACGACGGGCATCCCACCTTCAACAAAACCTACACCGAACCCGTGGACGCCCGCAAGTTTGCCGCCGAACTCGTGAAGCCCATCTACGAGAACGGCTACAAACTTCCCGAACTTCCCTAACCATCATAGCGACGAGAGGGGCATGCCGACCCATCGATACGCCGACGGCACCCGCCGTTCACCGCGGTCAGCGCCCTCTCGCACGCGCATATATATAATAAGGTATAAGTATGAAACGACTTTTTATTGCAATGCTTACGCTGACAGCCGGTCTCACCCTGAATGCACAGTGCCCCGAATACAAGGTGGTGCAGGCGCCCGAGACCAATCTCGCCGCCTTCCCGACGGACGCTAAAGGCTACACACAAATCTTCAACGGCCAGAACTTCGAAGGCTGGCGCGGTTACGGCAAAGACCACGTGCCCAGCCGCTGGACCGTGGAGGATGGGTGTCTGAAATTCAACGGCTCGGGCACTGGCGAAGGACAAACGGCCGAGGGCGGCGACATCATCTTCGCCCATCAGTTCAAGAACTTCACGCTGCAGTTCGACTGGAAGGTCGCCAAAGGCAGCAACTCTGGCGTGTTCATCCTCGCCCAGGAGGTGACCACCAAGGACGACAAGGGCAACGAACGCTACGAACCCATCTACATCTCGAGCCCCGAGTACCAGATTCTCGACAATGCTAACCATCCCGATGCCATGTTAGGCATCGACGGCAACCGACAGTCGGCCTCGCTCTACGACATGATTCCAGCCAAACCGCAGAACTTCCGCGGACACGGCGAATGGAACACGGCGAAGATTGTGTGCTATCGCGGCACCATCATCCACTATCAGAACGGCAAGAAAGTACTCGAGTACCACCTCTGGACACCGCAGTGGACGGATATGTTGCAGGCCTCTAAGTTCTCTGAGAAGGCGTGGCCGCTGGCGTTCGAACTGCTTAACAACTGTGGCGGTCCCGACCACAAGGGCTACATCGGCTTCCAAGACCACGGTGACGACGTCTGGTTCCGCAACATTCGCGTGAAGGACATGGACAACGCCGACGGCATCGACATGGAGCAACCCGAGATAGGTTTCCAGATGTATTCCGTGCGCGACCTCATTGGCAGCCCTGAGACATACGCCCAGAACCAAGCCGACGCGCTGGGCCAACTCGCCAAAATGGGCTACACCTCCACCGAGGCCGCCTGCTACGCCGACGGTCGACTCTACGGTGTGACACCCGAACAATACCGGAAGGACATCGAGGCTGCGGGCATGAAGGTGCTCTCAAGCCACGTAGGCCGCAACCTCACGGCCAAGGAACTCGCCTCGGGCGACCTGAAGGAAGCCCTCAAGTGGTGGAAGCAAGCCATCGCCTGTCACAAGAAGGCCGGCATGAAATATATGGTCATGCCCAGCGTCAACTTCCCTTCGTCGCTCGCCGAAGCCGAGGTCATCTGCCGCTATCTCAACGCTGTGGGCGCACTGGTGGACAAGGCCGGCATGAAGTTCGGCTACCACAATCACTCGCATGAGTTCGGCAAGGTGGACGGACAATGCTGGTACGACTACATGCTACAGCACACCGACGCCCAGCATGTATTCTTCCAGATGGACGTTTACTGGGCCGTGCGTGGCCAAGTGAGTCCTGTCGAATACTTCAAGAGATACCCCGGCCGCTTCACCGTTCTCCACATCAAGGACCACAAAGAACTGGGTCAGAGCGGCATGGTGGGCTTCGACGCCATCTTCCGCCACCTCGACGTAGCCGGCACACAGGACATCGTCGTAGAGATGGAAGGCACCGACGCACCCAACATTCTGGAGGGAATGCGCATCAGTGCCCAGTATCTGCTCGACAACGACTACGGTCTGTAAGCGGTTATTCCTCTATATGAAGCGCATCTATTACCAAGAACGAAGGGAACTTCACTCCCGGTAATAGACGCGCTTCACTCGGTGTGATATGCTGGTGAGAATCTCGTAAGGGATGGTTCCCACGGCGGTGCTGAGCACCGTGACGGGCAGGTCACGGCCGAAAATGGTCACGGAGTCGCCCTCCTGACAAGGAATGTCGGTGACGTCAATCATGCACACGTCCATACAAATGTTGCCGACATAGAGGGCACGCTGTCCGCCCACGAGGCAGTAAGCATTACCGTTGCCCAGGTGACGGTCGAGGCCGTCGGCATAGCCGATGGGCAGGGTGGCAATGCGACTGTCGCGGGTGAGTTTGCCCTTGCGACTGTAGCCTACGGTCTCACACGCGGGCACGTCGTGGATTTGCAGAATGGTGGTTTTCAGCGTCGATACAGGGTGCAACATCTGCTCGTTGCGGGCGTTGATGCCGTAGAGGCCGAGTCCGAGGCGAACCATGTCGAGGTGACGATCGGGGAAATGCTCTATGGCGGCCGAGTTGCAGATGTGGCGCAAGATGTGGTGACTGGGGTAAGCCTGCTGTAAGGCATCGGCGCCCTGCAGGAAGATGTCGTACTGACGGGCTGAGAAGCGGTCGAAGTCGTCGCTGTCCGACCCAACAAAATGGCTGAAGACACTGCGGGGAAGCACGGCGTGCTGCCGGCTCAACCGCTCCACAAGACGCTCCATATCGTAGCGCGGGTCGAAGCCAAGGCGGTGCATGCCTGTGTCAAGTTTGATGTGCACGGGGAAGCCCGTGAT
>JABUUA010000031.1:0-13982 GCA_021443405.1 Bacteroidaceae bacterium | reverse complement strand
CGGAACGAATAGACCTCGGGCTCGAGGTTGTAGCGGAAGAGTGTGCGGAAGCTCGTCATCTCGGGATTCATGACCATGATGCCCGTGGAGATACCGGCGTCGCGTAGTTCCACACCCTCGTCGGCCACGGCCACAGCCAGATAATCAATGCCGTGGTCCTGCAACACGCGGCTCACCTCCACGCTGCCAGCGCCGTAAGCTCCGGCCTTCACCATGCAGATGACGCGCGTATGAGCCTGCATGAAGGAGCGGTAATAGTTGAGATTCTCCACCACGGCATTGGTGTCCACCTCCAAGATAGTCTCGTGGACGCGTTCCTCCAGCTCTTCTACGAGTCGTTCGAAATGGAACGAACGGGCGCCTTTGATTAGGATGACGCTGTGGTGCAGCTCGATGAAGAGCCGACTGATGGTAAGTGCCTCGGTCGTGGGAAAAAAGTGACGTTCAAGGCCTTCGAAGGCAAACTTGTCGGCGTTGGCGCACAGATTGGGTCCTACGCCCACGAAACGACGGATGCCGCGCTTCTCCACCATATCGGCCACGCGCGTGTAAAGTTCCTCGGAGTCGAGGCCGGTCTGCTGTATATCACTGAGGATAAGCATGGGGGTGCGCCCGTGTTCGTTGGGGCGACGGCTCATGAAGTCGAGCGCGATATCGAGCGACGAGAGGTCGGAATTGTAGGAGTCGTTGATAAGCGTGCAGGCGTTGCGACCGTCCTTTACCTCCAGGCGCATGGCAATGGCCTCGAGGTTGTTCAGTCGTTCGGCAATCACTGCAGTCGGCACACCCAGCACTTCGCAGGCGGCGGCGCAGAGTTGGCGGTCGATTTCCAAGGGCTGGGCCTCATCCACCTCCACGGGCAGCAGCTTTCCCGCCACGTGGAACTGACGGATGCACTTGTCGATGATGGGATTGCCGGCGGGATAGATGAGCGTGTCCACCGTCTGGAAAAGTTCCAACTTCTCCATGCACTTCTGTTCCACAGAGCAGAAATTCTCCTGATGAGCATCTCCGATGCTGGTGAAGATGCCGATGGTGGGGCGGACAATGCCAGCCAAGCGGCGCATCTCACCGGGTTCCGAGATGCCGGCCTCGAAGATGCCCACCTGCGTCTGCGCCGACAGATTCCACACGCTCAGCGGCACGCCCACCTGACTGTTGTAGCTGCGGGGCGAGCGGGTCACCACGTAGTCGGGCGAGAGCATCTGGAACAGCCACTCCTTCACCGTGGTCTTTCCATTGCTGCCTGTAATGCCTACGATGGGGATGTCGAACTGCAACCGATGATGCGAGGCCAGTCGTTGCAAGGCCGACAGCGTGTTGGGCACAAGATAATAAACGGCATCGGGCTGCGCGACAGCGGGCAACTGCGACACTACGAACACGCGAACGCCGCGCTGATAGAGTTGCTCCACGTAGCGATGACCGTCGTTACGGGCCGACGTGAGGGCGAAAAACATGCTGTCTTCGGGGCTGCTGAGCGAACGGCTGTCGGTGAGCAACCAGTGTATCTGGCGGTCGTGCTGCCCGATGCGACGCCCTCCCACTTCGGAGAACACGCTTTCGAGCGCCATTGTACTGTAGGTCATATTCTGCAAGGATTAGGTTAGAATTTCAAGGGTTTTGATGAGTCGGAGCGACCCGCCACGGCGTCGCGCAACGTCTGCAACCGATGCTCGGTCTCCTCGCGCAAGCGCGACCACTCGGGGTTCGTGGGGTCGGAGGGCCGATGGCGCAGGGTGCGCAGCAAGGGGGCGGCCTGCAACAGATAGTCGCGGCACGCGTCTGTCATCCACTCCTGCTGGAAGCGATGCCAGATATACGCCACCGCCTGCGGAGCGGGATGCAGCATATCGTCGGCATAGAAGCGGTAATCGCGTAGCTCGTCGAGCAGCAGCTCGTAGGCGGGGAAATAGCATATCCAGTCGGGGTGACGCTGGCAAAGAGCCTCCACCATCAGGAGCAGGCGGGCCTTGCTCAACTGACTTTCGTGGTAGCCATACTTGGCGTAGCGATAAGGACTTACGGTGAGCACCACCTGCAAGGCGGGGTTCTCACAGTGGAGTCGGCAGAGAACAGCGTCCAGCTGGTCTGTCATCTCGGCGGGTTCCCACTCGCGCTCCGTGAACTCCCGCGCCGGATGTTTATGGCAGTTCATCACCACTTCGCCGGTGGTCGCCCAGTGATAGGCGTGGGCCGTGCCGAATGTCAAGAAAAGATGATGACACTGGCGCAGTTCGCGATGCAAGGCCGCCAAGGCCTCCTCGGCCGCGTCCCGGGCCTCCGCCTCCGTGTCACGCGACCACGATGTGTCGGTCAGCCACGTATGCCACCGCCCGTCGATGCCTTGCACGGCAGGCGCTGTCTCCGCCTCGAGCAAACGGGCTATGGAAGCGGGACAATAGGCGGCGCCCAAGGGATTGCGGGTCGATTGCAGACCGCTCTCGGCGAAACGCTCCCCCACGTACTCGGCAAAGCACGAACCGAGGAACACACTGCGGTCGGCAGCATCCAGAAGACAGCACGGACTCCCCACACTCACCGGTGTACGGAAGAGGGGTTCGGAGGTCGTCTTTTTAGGGCTCTTATTGTTCATCACCGTAAATAATACCACAAAAATAGCAATTCTTTGGCGATTTTGACGTATCTTTGCAAAGAATCTTTATCAATAATGGAGAAAAACGGACCACAGGACCTGTTGACGAATATCCAGTTCCCCGCAGACTTGCGTCAGCTGCCTCTCGAGCAGTTGCCACAGGTGTGCGACGAACTGCGCCAGACCATCATCCGCATTTTGGCGGATAACCCCGGGCACTTTGCCTCGTCGCTCGGCGTAGTGGAACTGACGGTGGCCCTGCACTATGTGTTCGACACGCCCAACGACCGCCTTGTTTGGGACGTCGGACATCAGGCCTACGGTCACAAAATCCTTACGGGCCGGCGCGACCGTTTCCACACGAATCGCAAGTTAGGCGGCATCAAGCCCTTCCCCTCACCTGCCGAAAGTGAATACGACACCTGCACGTGCGGTCACGCCTCCAACAGCATTTCCGTGGCCCTCGGCATGGCGGTGGCGGCGCATCAGCAGGGCTCCGACCGCAAGGTGGTGGCCATCATCGGCGACGGCAGCATGAGCGGCGGCCTGGCTTTCGAGGGACTCAACAACGTGTCGTCGAGCGCCAACGACTTGCTCGTCGTTCTCAACGACAATAACATGAGCATCGACCGCTCCGTGGGAGGCATGAAGCAGTACCTCCACGAAATGCACTCGAGCTCCACCTATAACCGCATCCGCGACCGCATCGGCCGGAAACTGCTGCAATGGGGCTGGATGAACGACAGCAGCAAGAAGCGAATCGTGCGCTTCAACAACGCCGTGAAGTCGCTCCTCTTCAACCAACACAACGTGTTCGACGGCATGAACATCCGCTACTTCGGCCCCGAAGACGGACACGACGTCGTGGGACTGGTGAAGATTCTGCGCCTGGTGAAAGAGATGAAAGGCCCGAAACTCCTGCACATCCACACGGTGAAGGGGAAGGGTTACGAGCCCGCGGAGAAAAATCCGACCTTGTTCCACGCCCCAGGCAAGTTCGACCCCGAGACGGGAGAGCGCATCGAAGCGACCCCCGACACACCACGTCCGCCGAAGTTTCAGGACGTGTTCGGGCACACATTGTTGGAACTGGCCCGGCAAAATCCCAAGATTGTGGGCGTGACGCCCGCCATGCCTTCGGGCTGCAGCATGAACATCATGATGAAGAAACTGCCCGAACGCACGTTCGACGTGGGCATCGCCGAAGGTCACGCCGTCACTTTCTCGGCCGGTATGGCCAAGGACGGCCTCATGCCTTTCTGCAACATCTACAGTTCCTTCGCCCAGCGCGCCTATGACAACCTCATACACGACGTGGCCATCAGCCGCCTGCCCGTGGTGCTCTGCCTCGACCGCGCCGGTCTTGTGGGCGAGGACGGCCCCACACACCACGGCGCTTTCGACCTGGCTTATCTGCGTCCCATCCCCGGTCTCACCATCTGTTCGCCCCTCGACGAGCACGAACTGCGACGGATGATGTTCACCGCCCAACTGCCCGACAAAGGGCCCATCGTCATTCGTTACCCGCGTGGCTGCGGCGTGCTGACCGACTGGCGCTGTCCGCTCGAAAGCATCGAGGTGGGCAAGGGACGCCGCCTCAAGGACGGCACCGACGTGGCGGTGCTCACCATTGGTCCCGTCGGCAACACCGCGGCGGCGGCCATCGAAGAGGCGGAGACCGAGCAACCCATCAGCGTGGCCCACTACGACATGCGGTTCTTGAAGCCGCTCGACGAGGTCCTTCTCGCCGAAGTGGCCGCCCGACACTCGCACATCATCACCATCGAGGACGGCGCCGTGACGGGCGGACTGGGCTCAGCCGTGGTGGAATGGATGGCCGACCATCATTTTACGCCGCGCGTCACCCGACTCGGACTGCCCGACCGCTTCATCGAGCACGGCCAGCCCAACGAACTCTATCATATAGTAGGACTCGACCGCGAGGCCATCAAGCGCGCCGTGTGCGACGCCGCCACCCAACGCTGACACCGCGGTTCCCCTCATCAGTCACCCCATCAGCAGTAACCTATGAAAATCATCATTGCAGGCGCAGGCGCCGTTGGCACTCATCTGGCACAGTTGCTATCGAAGGACGACCAGGACATCGTCGTCATCGACACAAACCCCGAAAAGACCGAGGCGCTGACGGATTCGGGCAACTACGACCTGATGACCGTGAACGCCGACCCCGGCAGCATCACGGGTATGAAGGAGGCTGGTGTGCAACACGCCCACCTCTACATAGCCGTCACACCCGACGAAGCCCGCAACATCACCTGCTGCATGCTCGCCCACACGCTGGGAGCCACAAAGACAGTGGCGCGCGTGGACAACGCGGAATACAACGAAGCGCGCTATCACGACATCTTCCGTAACATGGGAATCGACTCCATCATCTACCCCGAAGTGCTGGCGGCACAGGAAATCGTGCAGGCGTTGCGCTTCTCATGGGTGCGCCAATACTGGGAGGTGCACGGCGGGGCTCTGGTGATGCTGGGCATCAAACTGCGCGAATCGGCGGAGAGAATGTTCAACACGCCCTTGAAAGACCTATGCCCGTCTGACTCTCCCTATCACATCGTGGCCATAAAGCGCGACGAGGAGACCATCATCCCCAACGGTTTCTCCGCTCTTCAATTAGGCGACATCGCCTACTTCATGACCACGAAGAAGTACATCCCCGAGATTCGCCGTTTAGTGGGCAAGGAGGATTATGCCGACGTGCGCAACGTGATGGTCATGGGCGGCGGCCGCATTTCGGTGCATGTGGCACAGATGAAGGAAGACCGCATGACGCTCCGCATCGTGGAGAAAAGCGAGGATCGCTGCATGAAACTCAACGAACTTCTCGACACCGACGACGTGATTATCGTGCACGGCGACGGACGCGACACGGAGACGCTGAAAGAGGAAGGTATTCGCAACTGCCAGGCCTTTGCGGCGCTCACGCCCAACACCGAGACGAACATCCTCGCCTGTCTGGCCGCCAAGCGCATGGGCGTGCGGAAAACCGTGGCGATGGTGGAGAACATTGACTACGTGGCGATGGCCGAAAAACTGGACATCGGCACCATCATCAACCGCAAGACCATTGCAGCCAGTCACATCTATCAGATGCTGCTCGACGCCGACGTGGCACAAGTGAAGTGCCTCACCGTGGCGGATGCCGACGTGGCCGAGTTCATCGCGCAAGAAGGCTCGCCCATCACCGCCCATCGCATCCGCGAAATCCGACTGCCGGAAGGCGTCACCCTCGGTGGATTGGTGCGCGACCAACAAGGTATGCCCATCAGCGGTAACACGCAGATTCAGCCCGGCGACAGCGTGGTGGTCTTTGCCAAGGGAACACTCATCAAGAAAATGGACCGCTTCTTCAAGCGTCCCGAAGGGGGAATTGTCTCACAACTTATCGACAAACTCACGTAAATCCGCCTGCAGTCGGCGGAAAGGGGCCGACAGGTGATAGCTGGTGCTCTTGCGCAACATCAGGTCGATGGGGCTCTGGCTATGCTGGTAGCACGAGAGTTCGTTCTGCTTCTGCAACTGGTGACACGCCAGTTGGTTGATTTCCGACTCACGTTCCTTGCGCAAAAGTTTGCAGATGGGCGTCAGCAAGGGCAGCGTCACGCCTTCAAACACACTGTGTCCTTGTATATATAAATAGGTAGTCTCGGGGGTGAGGCCCAGCGCGAGCAGTTCGTCGCGCAACTGGGGATACGTGGTCTTGGCCTGCGGATAGCGCTTCTGCAGCGCCGCCATCTTTCGGTTCACCTGACTGCGCATCCACTCCAAGGCGCGCTCGGGATGATAGGGCGATATATCGTGGAAAGTGACGATACCACAGAAGTCGAGCAACGAAAACTCCTTATAACGCTCCTCACGATACATCCACACACTCCACACAAACAAGGGCCAGACAATGCGACTGTACTCTTCCATGAAGGCGGTGAGATTCATCACCTCGCGGTCGTTCAGCGTGGCCATCACGCAGGCGTTGTGCAGACCCGGCGCATAACATTGGTAGTTCTCGATGGCATAGACGTAGGTGTGGAACACATAGGGATTGTTCACCACCGCATCGGAAACGGGACCTCGGCCCTGCATCAACCAGTCGTAGTCGGCATCCACACAGGCTATCATGCACTCGCCGAGACGCGGACCGAGCTCGTTCGTCAGCACAGTCTTCTTGCCTTTTCCCAGATTCGTGCGCGAGGGAAGCATCACTTCGAACCTCACCTTGTCGGTCTCGAGTTCGTCGAGTACGGAGCGCCAGAAGAATACGTCGTCGTAACTCTCCACATACGCCACCACGCGCTTCTTCGCTTCACTGGGCTTCAGTCGGTTGGCGGCCTCAATGTAGCGTGAGTTCAGGTTATCGGTGAGCCTTCTTCCCATCGGTCAACAGTCGCTTTTCAACTGACGATGTCCTCCACGTCGGTAACACAATCGCCCCAGCCGTCCATAATCACGGCGGGACTGTGAGTGGTGAGGATGATTTGGGCATTGGCATTCAGTTCGCGCACAAGCCCTATCAGGCGCTGCTGCCACTCGATGTGCAGACTCACTTCGGGTTCGTCCATGAAGAGCACGCAAGGTTCGTGGTTCTGCACTAATACGGTGAGCAGGATGATGAGCATCTGCTTCTCGCCGCTCGAGAGCTGATAGGGACCCACGGTCTCGCCCATCTGCACGAACTGCAGCTCATTACTCTGGCGGTTGATGACCTTGCCCGTCTCGCGGAACAAACTGTCGATGATATCCTGGAACCGGGTCTTCTCCTGCGCGATGACCGCGGCCCGTTGCTGGGCGTCGGGGGCTTGGCGGGTGAACACCTCCACGATGCGGTTGCTCAGATTCACCTGATAGTCGAGGTAGCGGCGCTGGAGTTGGTAGAGTTGCAAGTCGAGTTCGGACCGAAGATGTATGTCGGCCAACTGACTCAACATGTCGCTGCTGATGACAGGACGGTCGAACGAGCGAATCACGTCGAAGCGAACGGTGCCGCTGTCCTCGGGGAAATAGTCGAGGTGAACGCCCTGCAGCTCGGTCTGCGTGCGGTCGAGGCCGAGCAGATAAGCCACGATGCGGTTCAGGATGGTGGATTTTCCCACGCCGTTCACGCCGGAGAGGATGTTCACGTCGGGGCGCAAGTCCCACGCCACATGCCGGCGTCCGCTCCACAGCGAGTCGATTTCTATGCGCTTTATATACTGTGCCGTCTTCTTCATGGTTGCAGCAATTTGTTGACACAAAAATAATAATAAGTTCGCAAACGAGCAAACACTGGGCGCGGAATGTGGGCGGCGGGGTGCGGAATAGGGGATTTTTATTTGTTTTTTCGCGCGTTTCATCGTAACTTCGCAACGAAATCACAGCCCGGCACGGCCCACGAACATGCAGATACACGTAGTCATCGACAACATCAGCCACTGCGCCCTCGGCGCGGAGCACGGCCTCTGCCTCTTCGTGCAAACAGAGGAGCATCGCTTTTTCTTTGATTTTGGGCAGACGGATTTGTTCTTGTCCAACGCGCAAGCTATGGGCATCGACGTGGAAAGCGCCGATTTTGCCATCGTCTCTCACGGGCACTACGACCACGGAGGAGGCATAGAGGCGTTTCTCCACGCCAATGCGCACGCCCCCGTTTTTCTGCATCCCGAAGCCTTTGCCCGCTGCTATTCCGAGAAGGAGGGGCGCAAGCGCTACATCGGTCTCGCGCCCGCACTGCAGGGTCATCCCCGACTGCACTTCGTGACCGACTCCCCGTCGCAGGGCTTTCACCCGCACACCGAAGCCCACGCACCGGCGAAAAACATCGAGATTTTCTCGCTGGCTCACCGCACTCACCCGCTCTCGCCGGCCAACGGACGCTTGTTCGTGAAGCTGGGCGACACGTTCTTGCCCGACGATTTCCGCCACGAACAGAGCGTCGTCATCAGCGAAGGCGACCGCCGCGTGCTGTTGGCGGGCTGTGCGCACGGCGGCATCCTGAACATCATGGAGCGGGCCGAGCAACTCATCGGCGCCTCGCTCACCGACGTGGTGGGCGGTCTCCACCTCAAAGGCGTCGCGGACGAGCGCTACATCACCCAGTTGGCCACGGCGCTGGCCGCCCGTCCCTGCCACTATCACACCTGTCACTGCACGGGCGAGGAAGCGTACGAACAGCTCCGCCAACTGCTGGGCCCGCAGATTTCCTACGCCAGCGCGGGCAGTGTCATCCGCCTCTGAGCCCCCTCGCAACGGTCTATCCCCAGCACAAGCATCCACAAAAATATGGCAAAGAACAACAAAGAACGATACAAACAAGAGAACGAAGCCTTCCTCGCCCAACTGCAAGACAAGGAAGGCGTACAGGAACTGCGCAAAGGCCTCCTCTACGAAGTGTTGCGGTCGGGCGCAGGACGCCGAGCCACCAGCCGCAGCTTAGTGTCGGTCTATTACCGTGGCGAACTCATCAACGGCAAGGTGTTCGACGACAATCACGCCCAGGGCTACCCCGACGCCTTCCGTCTTTCGGGCCTCATCGAAGGCTGGCAGATTGCCATTCCCTATATGAGCGAGGGCGACCAGTGGCGCATCTATGTGCCCAGCGAACTGGGCTACGGCAAGCGCGGCGTGCATGGAATCCCGGGCGACTCCACGCTCATCTTTGAAATAGAACTCGTCAAAGTGCAGTGAACATCCAGATAACCCGCAAGCGCGTCAAGCGCATGACCTTGCGCGTCACCAGTCGGGGCGAGGTGCATGTGTCCGTGCCGCTCGGTCTTCCACAGGCCGACGTGGAGGCCTTCATCAGCGCCAACGAGGCTTGGCTGGCGCGTGCCCTGGCCCGGACAGAACTGCGACAACAGCAGCGCGCGCAGTTCTACGACCAACTGCACTGCACCACGCGGGCCGAGTGGCACGATTGTCTGGAGCGACTCAAAAGCAAGGTGGAACCGATGGTGGCGCACTACGAACCCCGGATGGGCGTGCAGCACGCAAGCATCGTCTATAAGAAACTGACCTCGAAGTGGGGCAGTTGCCACGTACGCACCCGCCAACTCACCTTCAGTCTCTACCTCCTGCTGTTGCCCGACTGGTGTATCGAGCACATCGTCGTGCACGAACTCGCCCACCTGCTTGTGCCCAACCACAGCGCCGCCTTCTATCGCGTCATGGACAAGCACTTCCCACGCTGGAAGGAGGCCCGCGCCGTCACACGCCAGTTGCAGGCGCAAGCTAAGTAGGTCGCGCCCCCGAATCGGCTTGCACGCTTAGCCGCGAAACATTTGGTCAGCTAAAGATAAAGTTGTAATTTTGCAGCCGAAATGATAAAAGAACTGGAAAACCAGCGGGCGCTGCTCCGACAAGAGTTTGAATATGAGCGGGCACAGTTTCGGCTTCACACGCAGCAGACGGGCGTGGGACGCAAAGTACGGCGCGGTCTTTGCTGGTTTCCGCTCACCGTAGGTCGGCATTACTACAACTCGCTGAACCAACTCGTGGTGGAACTCACCCGCACAGAGGCGCTCGACGTGGAGCATACCTTCGAACCGGGAAAACCAGTCTGCTTCTTTCGTCAGGACGAGAAAGAGCACCTTCACTACTTCAAATTCCAAGGACAAGTCAGTTACGTGGACGGCGACCGCATGGTGGTGGCCGTGCCAACTGCGGACGCGGTGCTGCAACTGGAGAACTGCGAGCGGTTGGGCGTCCAGCTCTATCTCGACGAATATACGTATCGCCTGATGTTCGACGCCTTGGACCGCGTGATACAGGCCAAGACGGGTCGCCTGGCCGAACTGCGCGACATCTTCCACACATCGGCTCCCCTGCACAAATTCACCTTCGACGCCGTTCGTTTTCCTTGGCTCAATCCGAGTCAGGAACAGGCCGTGAACGAGGTGCTGTGGGCGAAAGACGTGGCCGTGGTGCACGGACCGCCGGGAACGGGAAAGACCACCACATTAGTGGAGGCCATATACGAGACGCTGCACCGCGAGAGCCAAGTGCTGGTGTGTGCGCAGAGCAACATGGCCGTCGATTGGATAAGTGAGAAGTTGGCCGACCGCGGCGTGGCCGTTCTGCGCATAGGAAATCCCTCACGCGTGACGGACAAGATGCTCAGTTTCACGTATGAACGCCGCTTCGAGGCGCATCCTCGCTACACCGACCTCTGGACGCTTCGCCGCGAAATACGCCTTCTCTACGACAGCAAGCAAAGTCGAAACGGCTCTTTCCACCAGAAGATTGCCCGCCTGAAAGAGCGTTGCACCGAGATAGAGTTCAGCATCCACGACGACCTCTTCCGCGAGGCGCGCGTGGTGGCCTGCACGCTCACGGGGGCGGCCCACCACTTGTTGCTCGGCAAACGATTCGCGACGGTGTTCATCGACGAGGCGGCACAAGCGCTGGAGGCCTCGTGCTGGATAGCCATACAACGGGCCGACCGCGTCGTATTGGCGGGAGACCACCGACAACTTCCCCCTACCCTCAAGAGCCCGGAGGCCTTGAAAGGCGGACTGGACAAAACGTTGATGCAGACCATCGTTGAGAACAAACCGAAGGCGGTGTCGCTATTGACCGTGCAATATCGTATGTGCGACGGTATCATGGAATTCCCGAACCGCGAGTTCTACAACGGGCGGCTCCAGAGCGACCCTTCGGTGCGCTACCGCGGCATATTGGATTGGGACACGCCCATCGACTGGGTGGACTACGAAACACATACGCACGTCTGCGACGAAACGTCCTTATGTGTGAGCTCAGACATAAGGACGTCTGAGGTCACACATAAGGATGTCCCAACGGAGCCTTCGGCGGAACCCGATGACTGGCACGAGACCGTGGCGGGCGACGGACAAAGTCGGCAGAACCCAGCCGAGGCGGCGCTGACCTTGCAGACACTGCGCAACTACTTCGAAAAGATAGGGAAAGACCGCATTCTCTACGAGCGCATCGACACGGGACTTATCTCGCCCTACCGCGGTCAGGTGCAGTTGCTTCGCCGCATGGTGAAGCGCGACCCTTACTGGAAACCCTATCGTCACCTGCTCACCATCAACACGGTGGATGGCTTTCAAGGGCAGGAACGCGACATCATCGTCATTTCCATGGTGCGCAGCAACGACGAAGGACAGGTGGGTTTCCTGCGCGACCTGCGCCGCATGAACGTGGCCATCACCCGGGCTCGCATGAAGCTTGTGCTCATCGGCAACAAGCAAACGCTCTGCCGTCACCCGTTCTACAGGCGACTGGCTGCATACGTCGAGGGATTAACGCCCTAAAGCCCGGAACGCTTCGTCACAGTGTGAGCAATGCCACAGCAATGAAATGGCACAGCGTTCCCGCAAAGACAAAGAGATGCCAGATACCGTGATAGAAGGGATACCGCTCGTCGCGGGCATAGAAATAACAGCCCGACGTGTAGCAGATGCCCTCGCCTAAGATGAACAACATAGGGGCAAGGGGAATCTCCTTCCACACCTCGTAGATAACGGGAAGCACGCTCCACCCCATGAGCAGATAGACGGTGAGCGACCACTTGGGGTATCGCCGCCACAAAAATACCTTATAAAGAATGCCCAGCGCGGCGATGGCCCAGATGATTCCGAAGAACGTCCAGCCGATGGCGGCGTTGCCACCGGCCACCATCACCATATAGATGGGGGTGTAGCTGCAGGCAATCATCACATAGATGCCTATATGATCCATCATGCGCAAGCGGGCCTTGCGGATGCCGGGACGCCACAGATGATAGAGACACGAGGAGGTGTACATGAACAACATGCCCACGGTGAACACCGAAACACCGAAGGTCAGTTGCCAACCGTGCTCGTAGGCTCGCCAGATGAGCCACCACGAAACGCTCAGCAGAAGCAGCAGAGGCACGGCATGCGTCAGCGTGTTGAATCGTTCTTCTCGGGTCATAACAGCAGAAAGATAGCGGGGATTTTACTCAGGTCGGGCAACGTCTGCCGCTTCCACTCGGCCACCGTGTGGGTGTGTATCCATTCGTCGGCGGTGGTGATTCCGGCCGCCACGCACACACGGGTCTGCGGTCGCAGGGTGCGCAGCAGGGTGTCGAACAACTTATGATTGCGGTAGGGTGTCTCGATAAAAAGTTGTGTCTGCCGCTCCTGCTGGGCGCGGGTCTCCAGTTGTTTCAGTCGTCGCTGTCGGTCGGCGGGGTCGATGGGCAGATAACCATTGAAGGCGAAGCTCTGACCACTGAGCCCGCTCGCCATCACGGCCAGAATCATGCTCGAAGGTCCCACGAGGGGAACGACGCGATAACCGCGGCGCTGGGCGATGGCCACCACGTCGGCGCCGGGGTCGGCCACGGCGGGACAGCCCGCTTCACTGATGACGCCCACGGGAAGTCCCTCGGCCAAAGGCTTCAGGTATTGGGCGAAGCGGTCGGCATCGGCGTGCTTGCCCATCTCGTAGAACGTGCTGTCGTCGATGGGAAACGCGCGGTCCACCCGCCGCAGAAAACGGCGTGCCGTGCGAATTTCCTCCACGATGAAATGACGAATCTCGCGAATGACGGCCACGTTGTGCGCGGGAATGACTTGCTCGATGGGCGTGTCGCCCAAGGTGCAGGGTATCAGATACAGAGCTGCTTCCATGTCTTTTTGCCTTTTACATAGTATTGCCAGAGGAGCGAGCCCACGGGTTCCTGGTCGAGCGGGTCGCAGACGCTGAGCGAAAGATTGCGCGAGCGGTCGGCCTCGTACTGCTGTCGGACGCGCGCGAACTCACGACGAGCGCGCCACACGGCGACGAACGAACGGCCTTGGCCCGTGAGCAGGAACTGGACAGACGCCAATGCGTCGAGCCACCAGCGCCAGCGCATCACCCGCCGCAGGCGTGCCTCGGGGAGATTCTTATAGAGCAAGAGCAGATTGTTGCGGAAGTTGAGGAAGGTCTTGCGGGGATTGCCCTGCGGAAGCGTGCCGCCACCCAAGTGATAGACCACGCTCTGGGGCACGCACACCACACCGCGACCGCGCGAACGAAGGCGCCAGCAAAGGTCGATTTCCTCCTGATGGGCGAAGAAGCGTCCGTCGAGCCCACCGGCCTCCCAATAGTCTTTGCGGCGAATGAGCAGGGCGGCGCCCGATGCCCACAGCACCGTGCGCACCGTGTCGTACTGACCTTCGTCGGTCTCCACCGTGTTGAACACACGGCCACGACAGTAGGGATAGCCCAGGCGGTCGATATATCCGCCGCAGGCTCCCGCATATTCAAACTGCCGGGGACTCCACTGGCAGCGCAGTTTGGGCTGGCAGGCTGCCACCTCGGGATGCTCGTCCATGTAGCGAAGCATCGGGTCGAGCCAGCCCTCGCGCACTTCCACGTCGCTGTTGAGCAGCAGGTAATAGTCGGCCTCCACCTG
>JABUUA010000030.1:16397-19436 GCA_021443405.1 Bacteroidaceae bacterium | reverse complement strand
AGCGATTATGCCCGCACGACTGCCCATCTCGATGCTCAGGTTCGAGAGCGTGAGGCGACCTTCCATAGAAAGATTGCGGATGGTAGAACCGGCGTACTCCACCACATAACCCGTCGCTCCGCTCGTGGTCATCTTAGCCATCAGGTAGAGCGCAATATCTTTGGCCGTCACACCCGGCTGCAGTTCGCCTTCCACATTGATGCGCATGCTCTTCGGCTTCGCCTGAAGAATGCACTGACTCGCCAAGACCTCGGCCACCTCACTGGTGCCGATACCCATGGCCAATGCGCCCACAGCACCATGGGTGCTGGTGTGGGAGTCGCCACAAACTATGGTCATACCGGGCAGCGAAAGCGCTTTCTCCGGGCCGACGACATGGATGATTCCGTTGTCCTTCGTGCCCATGGGGAAGTGCTTGATGCCATACGTCTTGCAGTTGGCCGCGAGGGTCTCCACTTGCTTACGGCCTACGGGGTCGTCGATGTGGTCTTGACAATCGCTGGGCGTATTGTGGTCCGGCATGGCGAACACTTGGTTCGGGCGGAACACGCCGACGCCCTTTTCTCTCAAGGCATCGAATGCCTGGGGCGACGTCACCTCGTGACAGTAGAGGCGGTCGATATACAACTGAGTCGGGCCGTCGGCAACATTCTGCACCACGTGGCCGTCCCAAATCTTGTCAAATAGGGTGTTCATGATTTGAATTTATTGATACAATCCAGATAAGCCTCCACCGAAGCCGTCACGATGTCGGTATTAGCGCCAAAGCCGTAGTAGAGAATTCCGTCGTACTCTACCTGCATGTGCACCTTGCCCATATCGTCAGAGCCCTTGGAGATGGCTTGGATGGTGAACTCTTTCAGGGTCATCTCACGCTTGATGATGCAGCGAAGCGCCTTGATGGCCGCATCGACCGGACCGTTGCCCGAAGACGCCGCCTCGAAACACTCGCCGGCAATCTTCAGACCGATGCTGGCCACCGAACGGACGCCCTTGCCCGTGGTCACCTGCAGATAGTCGAGTTTCACGTTACGTGTCTCGGCGCGATGGGCGCCGGCCAATACCAAGATGTCGTCGTCCGTCACTTCTTTCTTCTGGTCGGCAATCTGCAAGAACTTCTTATATAACTGGTCCAGCTTCTCGCCGTCCATTTCCACGCCGTTGACTTTCAGGCGGTGTTTCAGCGCGGCACGGCCGCTGCGGGCGGTGAGCACGATGGCATTGTCGTCGATTCCCACCATTTTCGGGTCCATGATTTCGTAGGTCTCGGCGTTCTTGAGCACACCATCCTGATGAATGCCGCTGGAATGGGCGAAGGCATTCTTGCCCACCACCGCCTTGTTGGGCTGCACGGGCATGTTCATCAGACTGCTGACCATGCGGCTGATGGGGTAAATCTTCTGCGTGTTTATATTGGTCTCGATGCCCAGATAAGGATGGGTCTTGAGGGCCATCACCACTTCTTCGAGGCTCGTGTTACCGGCACGTTCGCCGATTCCATTGATGGTCACCTCCACCTGCCGGGCACCGTTGATGGCGCCTGCCAGCGTGTTGGCTGTGGCCATGCCGAGGTCGTTGTGGCAATGGGTCGAGAGGATGGCCTTGCCAGCCGACAATCCATCGACGTGCTCCATCAGATATTTTATCTTCTCTCCGTATTCGGTGGGGAGGCGGAAACCGGTGGTGTCGGGGATGTTGACCACAGTGGCGCCGGCTTTCACCACGGCGTCCACCACGCGGGCCAGGTACTCGTTGTCGGTACGGCCGGCATCTTCGGCGTAGAACTCCACGTCCTCCACGAAGCGCTTGGCGTATTTCACCGCCGCAGCTGCGCGCTCGATGATTTCCTCGGGTGTGGCGTTGAACTTATACTTGATATGACTTTCGCTGGTGCCTATGCCGGTGTGGATGCGCTTGTGCTTAGCATATTGCAGGGCTTCCGCGGCCACGTCGATATCCTTCTCCACGGCACGTGTCAGGGCACAAATCGTGGGCCACGTCACAGCCTTCGATATTTCCACTACTGAATTCAAGTCAACCGGACTGGCCATCGGGAAGCCGGCTTCAATCACATCTACGCCCAAGGCTTCCAACTGGCGGGCGACTTCTATTTTCTCCACCGTGTTGAGCTGGCAACCAGGAACCTGTTCGCCGTCGCGCAAGGTGGTGTCAAAAATGTACAGTCTGTCACTCATCTTTCTATCTTAAACTCTTTGTGTTATTATATTTGCGCACAAAGATACGAATAAAAAGCGAGTTTGGCAAACGAAAACGATAGAACTTACAGGGTGATGCCGCGCTGGGCCGCCATCCGTCGCATATTGATGAGTCCGTAGCGCATTCGGCCCAACGCCGTGTTGATGCTACATCCTGTGAGGGCGGCTATCTCCTTGAACGACTTGTCCTCGAAGTAGCGCATCTCCACCACGGTGCGCAGGGCCTCGGGCAGGGAAGCAATGAGGTCGTGAACATCGCTGTAGGCCTGCTCCTCCACCATGCGGTTCTCGACGTTCCCTTCACACAAGTCGGCACGGTTCAACAAGTCGCAACACACCTCGCCCTGCTCGTTGAGTATCTCGTGACAAGTGGCCGGATGGGTCTTCTGATTACGGACTCCGTCCATCACCACATTGCGGGCGATGCGTATGAGCCAGCTCGAGAACTGCCCGGTGTCGGTATATTTGCCGCCGCGTATCGCCACGATGGCCTTCACGAAGGTGTCTTGAAACACGTCGTTCGCGCGGTCGCTGTCGCCACCGGTCAAGCACAATATATAATTGAAAAGGCACTCTTGGTTGCGTGCCAAGAGTATGTCAAATGCCTCGTAGTTGCCTTCCGCATACAGAGCCACCAGTTGTTGGTCGCTCATGGTTGCAAAGTTTTCCATTACGTTATTTCTTTGTCGTTCTTAGAGTAACGTTGTGTCTATAGGCAATACTTTTTATAGGTTTGACTGCACAAAATAAAGACTTTTTCATCAAACCGCCAAATTTTTTCGAAAAAAAGTGCATCTCCACGCAATAAATTGCACAGGAAAAG
>JABUUA010000030.1:0-14067 GCA_021443405.1 Bacteroidaceae bacterium | reverse complement strand
CTATTCCACCTTCTGGAACTTGAGAGGGACGAGCAGTTGTGCAAGCGACTCTATGCCCATGGGGCTTAGAGTGCAATAGATTCTGGCAATCTCTCTGGCAACATCTCTGCGGTTGTCCATTGTGTTCGTTGGTACTATAAGGTTATGGTTGCGAGGGTTTAATCTAACTTGAGCACGGCAAGGAAGGCTTTCTGGGGCACTTGCACATTGCCTATTTGTTTCATTCGTTTCTTACCCTTCTTTTGTTTTTCCAGCAGTTTGCGCTTTCGACTCACATCGCCTCCGTAGCATTTTGCCAACACGTCCTTACGAACTTGCTTCACGGTCTCGCGGGCGATAATCTTTCCTCCAATCGCCGCCTGAATGGCGATGTCAAATTGTTGTCGAGGCAATAAGTCCTTCAGTTTCTCACACATGCGGCGCCCGAAATCGACGGCGTTATCTACGTGAGTCAAGGTGCTTAGCGCATCGACCGGTTCTCCGTTCAGCAGGATGTCGAGCTTCACCAATTTCGAGGGACGGAATCCGTCTTGGTGGTAGTCGAAGGAAGCATATCCCTTGGAAATGCTCTTAAGCTTGTCGTAGAAATCTATAACGATTTCGCCCAAGGGCATTGCATATTGTATCTCCACTCTATTGCCGCTGATGTACTCTTGTTTGAGCAATTCGCCCCGCTTCCCCAGACAAAGTGTCATGATAGGTCCTATGAAAGTGGCGGTGGTGATTACGGAAGCGTGGATATACGGCTCTTCGACGTGCTCGATAAGTGTGGGGTCAGGCATACCGGCCGGGTTATGAACCTCCTTGACTTCTCCTTGTTTGTCGTACACAAGGTACGATACATTGGGCACCGTCGTAATAACGTCCATATTGAACTCGCGGTCAAGTCGCTCCTGAACTATCTCCATGTGTAGCAGGCCTAAGAAGCCACATCGGAAGCCAAAGCCAAGGGCGACCGACGACTCAGGCATGAACGTCAGCGACGCATCGTTCAGTTGAAGTTTCTCAAGACTGGCGCGCAAGTTCTCGTAATCCTCGCTTTCGATGGGATAGACGCCGGCAAAAACCATCGGCTTCACCTCTTCGAAACCAGCGATGGCTTCGGTGCAACCGTTCTCGACGGTAGTAATGGTGTCGCCCACCTTCACTTCGGTGGCCGTCTTGATACCGCTGACGATGTAGCCGACGTCGCCGCAATGCAGTTCCTTCGTCGGAACCATATCCATCTTGAGTACGCCGATTTCGTCTGCCTTGTACTCTTTTCCGGTGTTGATGAATTGGACGGGAGCACCACTCTTGATACTACCATTCACAATTTTGAAATAGGCGATTATGCCTCGGAATGAGTTAAAAACGGAATCGAAGATAAGAGCCTGCAGCGGAGCCTCCTCGTCGCCTGAGGGGGCGGGAATACGGTCGATGACGGCATTCAATATTTCGTCCACGCCCATTCCCGTGCGCGCACTGGCCCGGAGAATATCTTCACGGTCGCAACCTATAAGGTCAACAATCTCGTCTTCTACTTCCTCGGGCATGGCGTTGGGCATATCACACTTGTTGATGACGGGGATAATCTCCAAGTCATGATCTATTGCCATGTACAGGTTGCTAATCGTCTGTGCCTGCACACCTTGTGTCGCATCGACCACCAGCAGCGCACCTTCGCACGCGGCAATACTTCTGCTCACCTCGTAACTAAAGTCCACGTGTCCCGGAGTGTCGATAAGATTGAGGACATACGTCTCCCCTCCCCTCTTGTACTCCATCTGTATTGCGTGACTCTTTATGGTGATGCCTCGCTCCTTCTCAAGTTCCATATCATCAAGCATCTGCCCTTCCGTGATCTTAATGGTATTGGTGAGCTCGAGCATTCTATCGGCCAAAGTGCTTTTGCCGTGGTCGATATGAGCGATGATGCAGAAGTTCCTTATGTTTTTTTGCATGATTAGCCAATTTGACACAAAGGTAATGAAAACTTTTGAAAATTGGGCGTGTTCATCGAAAAAACATAAAAAAACGCTTCGGACGAAAAGTCTGAAGCGCCTATTCTATCGCGTGTCTTACTTAGTTGAGAGCGATAATCAGATCCTTACCCTCTTCGGTAACGGTCACCTTATCCTCACGGAGCAACCAACCCAAAGCGAGGAACAACTCCTTGTCGTTCTTCAACTTGGCGGCCTTCTTCAGGTCTTTGTTGTTCATTGCGCCGTTCTCGTTCAAGGCGGTCCATATCTGACCAGCCAGAGCACCTACATTCTGCATAATCTTTTTACTTTAAACTTTTTATTAATATCCAATTGTCACCTTTATTATGACGTTACAAAGGTACGGTAAAATTCTGACATACATAGCGATTTGTGCTTTTAACTTTGTTTTCGTCTTCATTTCTTGATATATATCAAAATTTATAGTACCTTTGTAATCAAATTATTATCATCGACGAATATGAAGAAGATTGCCTTTGTGTGTGCACTCGTCGCGCTAACTGCGTGTAATAAAAAATCAATGCAGGAACGCATCCATGAGGATGTGGATAACTTCAACGAGGTGGAGGCGCCCAAGCCTGTGGACGAGTTCACCCTGCTCGATAGCCTGAGTTATACCGACAGTCTGAACACGCTCATCTATTATTACCACATGACGAGTGACGTGGACACAGCGCGCATCTCCGCACAAGAGTTGGCAGACGTAAGGGAGGCGCTGTACCAGCAGTACGCGAACAATATCAGAGGCAACCTGAAAAGCAAGCCCTACAAAGACTATGGCGTGACCTTCCGATACATATATTATAAGGAGGACGCCCAGCATCCCATCTTCGATTTTACCTACACGCCGGAGGATTACAAATAACGAGGGCGGAGAGACGTGCGGACGCGTCGATTCAGACAATAGGACGAGTGGGCTCAGACATAAGGACGAGTGGGCTCACACATAAGGATGTTTCGCCTCAGACATAAGGATGTTTGATTGAGGCTGTCCTTAGGTACTCTGGCTTTGGTGCCATCGACTCGATGCAATGAAAAAGGCCTGCCTTGTTGGGCAAGCCTTTCTATGGTTTGAATGGTCGTGGTTTTATGGGACAAACGACTATTCCTCGCTCTGCAGTTGTTCCAATGCTCTGCACAACTGGTCGGGACAACTGGTGGGCTTTGCGCCGCAGGTGATGCCGTTGAGTTTGGACATGATGGCGTCCACCTTCATACCTTCCACCAAATGGCTAAGGCCCTTTGTGTTGCCGGCACAGCCGCCATAGATGACACACTTAGTGACGACATCGCCTTGAGCTTCTATCTCGATGTATTGGCTGCACGTACCTTGTGTCTTATACACCGTGTGCTTCACATTGTTTTCCTTGCTGACCGCCTGTTCCATTATTCCATTTCGGGCTTCATGTTCGTATAGACGGTCTGAACGTCGTCGAATTCTTCCATGCGCTCCACCATTTTGTTGATGGTCTCACGTTGTTCCGCCGTCACGTCCTTCACGTCATTCGGAATGTAAGTGAACTCGCCGCCCACGTCCTCATAACCGTTCTCCTCCAGATATTTCTGTATAGAACTGTAGCTGGTTGGCTCGCCGTAGATGGTCAGTGTTCCTTCTTCCTCGTCCTCGTCGTACTCATCTTCCACGCCAAGGTCGATAACCTCCAGGATGAATTCATCCATGTCCATGTCGGCTTTCTTCTTGAACGTGAACACGCACTTGTGGTCGAAGAGGAAAGCCAGACTGCCCATGGTGCCCATGTTACCGCCGAACTTGTTGAAGATGCTGCGCACATCGGCTACCGTTCGTGTGGGGTTGTCGGTCAAAGTGTCCACGAAAATGGCAATTCCGTGAGGACCATAGCCTTCGTACGTCATGGTCTTGTACTCGCTTTGGTCCTTGCCCATTGCGTTCTTGATAGCACGCTCGATGTTGTCCTTCGGCATGTTCTCACGCTTGCAGACGGCAATCACGGAACGGAGTGCGGGATTGTTTTCGGGCTCAGGACCGCCCGACTTCACTGCGATTGCGATTTGTTTGCCCAGACGCGTAAAGGTCTTGGCCATATGCCCCCAGCGCTTCAGCTTGGTGGCTTTGCGATATTCAAATGCTCTTCCCATATTGTATGTTTATATTGAATTGTTCGTCTTCTCTTTAACGTAGTTCCGCCTTCAGCTGGTTCTTGAAGTTTCCGATGAGTTTCTGCATGATGGACTCAATCTGACGTTCGTTCAGCGTTGCGTTGGCGTCCTGAAGAATGAAGTTGACCGCATACGATTTTTTGCCCTCGGGCAAGTTCTTCCCTTCGTACACGTCGAAGAGTTTCACGTCCTTCAACAGTTTCTTCTCGGTTTGATAAGCAATCCTCTCAATCTCAGCGAACTCAATATGCTTGTCAATCAACAGCGCCAAGTCGCGGCTTACTGCCGGGTATTTGCTGATTTCGGTGTAACTAACCTTCACATTTCTAATGGCGCGCATCAGCAGATTCCAGTTGAAATCGGCAAAATAGACGGGAGATTCGAGGCTGAAAAACTTCTGAATCTTATGGGCAACTACGCCCATCCGAACCAGCGTCTGCCCGGAACGGCTCTGGATATCTATGCTCGTGTCGAAGATATCGCTCTCACCATTCTTCATCACCAAAGCGCCGAAGGGAACGCCGATACGTTGCAGGATGTTGAAGACATAGGCTTTCAACTCATGAATCGACGTATCTTCATCGCCGTGGGCCCAACTACCTTCCACCTTCTTTCCCGTTACCCACAGGCCGAGATGATAGTCCTCGCTGTAGGCGTCCAGCACATGTTTGATGACATTCGGCTCGCGGCTGCTCGAAACACCCGGGATGATGTCGGGGCAACGACGCTCGGCATGGAAGTAATAACAGTTGCCGAATTCAAAGAAATGTTGGCTCGGCCGACGGTAGGCGGCGTTACGAGCGATGCTTTCCAAACCGCCAAAGAGCAAGGTCTGACGCAACACGTTCAGGTCTTGACTCAGAGGATTCAGCAAGCGGACGCAGTTGTCAGCTTTGTAAGCTTCGGTAATTTCGTAATAAGCACCGCGTTGCAATGAGTTGTTCAATATCTCGTGGAAGCCGGCGCCGACCAATTGTTCGCCAATCAAGTTCTGTATCTTATGGCTCTTGTCCGGTTCGCCCTTCACGGCAAGACAACTATTTACGCTGGTAGGAATCTCTACATTATTATAACCATATATGCGGAGAATGTCCTCCACCACGTCGCAAGGACGCTGAACGTCCACGCGATAAGCGGGCACTTGTAACTTCAACCCCGTCTCCGTGGACTCAAGAATCTGCATCTCCAAGCTCATGCAAATGCTCTTGACTACGCTCTTGGAGATGTGCTTGCCGATAAGTCTGTCCACATACGCATAGTCGAGGTCCACGATGAAATCTTTGATGGGCTCGGGGTAAACGTCAACAATCTCCATGCTTATCTCGGCGCCGGCCAGTTCTTTGGCCAAGATGGCGGCCTGCTTCAGCGCATAAATCTGGCCGTTCGGGTCGATACCTCTCTCGAAACGGAACGAGGCGTCGGTGTTAAGACCGTGACGACGAGCACTCTTACGTATCCACGTCGGATGGAAATAGGCGCTTTCCAAGACCACATTCTTCGTTGTCTCATACGTGCCACTTCCCTTTCCGCCGAAGACACCGGCTATACACATGGGCTCGTTCGCGTTACAAATGGCCAGGTCACGTTCGCTCAACTTGTGCTCCACACCGTCAAGTGTGACGAAGGGAGTGCCTTCGGGCAAGGTCTTTACTACGATTTCCTTCCCTTCGACCATATCAGCATCGAAGCAATGCAAAGGCTGACCATAGGCCATCATAATATAATTTGTGATGTCAACGATATTGTTGATGGGGCGCAGACCTATAATCTGCAGCTTCTCCTTGAGCCATTCCGGACTCTCCTTCACCTCGCAGTTTTTGAGCGAGACGGCGCAGTAACGAGGGCAGGCCTCGCTATTGAGCACCGAAACTTTTATAGGCAAATCGTGGTTGTCAACCTTGAAGTTATCGCAAGAAGGGCGGTGGATCGAGGTCTGTTTTCCGTTCTGCACCATCCACGCGTAAAGGTCTCGCGCCACACCGTAATGGCTGCAGGCGTCGGCACGATTGGGCGTGATGTCCACCTCAATCAGATAATCGCTTTGCAAGTTATAGTAGTCGGCAGCCTTCGTGCCCACGGGAGTGTCCTCCGGCAATACGATGATTCCGTCGTGACTCTTGCCCACCCCGATTTCGTCCTCGGCACAAATCATGCCGTTGCTCTCTACGCCACGCAACTTACTCTTCTTGATGGTGAAGCAGTTGTCGCCATCATAGAGCTTGGTTCCGAGCGTGGCCACCATCACTTTCTGGCCAGCGGCTACATTGGGAGCGCCACAAACAATCTGAGACGGTTCTTCGTGTCCCAGATTGACTGTGCAGATGTGCATGTGATCACTATTGGGATGAGGCTCACACGTAAGAATGTGGCCGACGATAATGCCTTCGAGTCCACCTTTTATTGCTTGCACTTCTTCAACACTGCCCACTTCCAGGCCACTACTTGTCAGCGCTTCTGCAATTTCATTTGCCGTCATGTCGGTGTCGACGTACTCACGAAGCCATTTATACGATATATTCATCTTGTTAAAATATGATATTCTTTTAAATTTCGCGCAAAGATACGGATTTTAGGCTATAAATCCAAATAATCAGAATGAATTATACGTCGTTTAGAACGGCGCGCCGTTAGAATCGGGAAAGTTACTATTCATTTCGCCATAAGGAGCGTTCAACTGTGTACGAACAATACTGTCCCGTTCCTCAGGAGTCATTGCAGCGGCAATGAGATTCTCGCCGGGCAACGGCGGAAGGTCATCTTCATGCGGGTCGGCAAACCTTGCAAAATCCTTGTGGAAACGTAGCAACACATCGTCGACGGCGCCGTTACGATGCTTGGCGATAATAAATTCCGCCATGCCTCGCAAGTCGTGACCATTGTCGTCTTTGTAGATTTTGTAATATTCGGGACGATGAATGAAGCAAACCATATCGGCGTCTTGCTCGATGGCTCCCGACTCACGCAGGTCGCTCAGCTGAGGTCGCTTTCCCTCGTTGCCCTCACGAGCCTCCACACCACGGTTCAACTGACTCAGAGCGACTATAGGAATGTTCAGTTCTTTCGCCAAGGCTTTGAGGTTTCGGCTAATCATAGAAACCTCTTCCTGACGACTTCCGAAGTGCATTCCGCTGGCGTTCATAAGTTGAAGATAGTCGATGACTATCATGGCAATATTATGTTCGCGCTTCAACCTGCGCGCCTTGGTTCTCAGTTCATAGATGCTCAGCGACGGAGTGTCGTCGACATAGATGGGGGCATCTTGTAACAAAGTCACTCGCGCGTCCAGTTGAGTCCACTCAGGTGGGCTGAGTTGTCCCGTCTTGATTTTCTGACCTTCAATCTGACACACATTGACGATTAAGCGGTTTACTAACTGCACATTCGACATTTCGAGCGAGAACATGGCCACAGGAATCTTATTGTCAACCGCCATATTCTTAATCATCGACAGCACAAAGGCCGTTTTACCCATGGCAGGACGTGCGGCGATGATGACGAGGTCGCTGTTTTGCCACCCGTTGGTTATCTTGTCGATTCCTTCGAAACCCGACGTCAGACCCGAGATTCCTCCGGTTTGTGCCGAGGCGCGCTTCACCATCTCTAAGGCCTCGGCTATGACCTCGTTAATCTGAACGCAACTGCGATTTTGCGTTTGCTGGGAAATGTTGAACAACTCAGCTTCGGTCTCCTGCAGCGTTTCGTCCACATCTCTCCCCGGATCGAAGGAGTCCTGCAGGACGCGGCTGGCAAACGTAATGAGCCGACGGGCCTGATATTTCTGGTGAAGAATCTTGGCCATGTACTCCACGTGTGCAGCGCTGTGGACGTTCTCGCTCAATTGTAAGATATAAGGGAGTCCGCCCGCCTCGTCCAAGATGTCGTTAGCCTCGAGGTATTGCGGAACGGTGAGAATGTCCACAGGTTGTTGCTTGGAGTTCAGGTCGCTGATAGCTCTGTAGATGACTTGGTGCTTGTGGTCGTAGAAAGTATTTTCCGTCAGAATGTTGTTGACCTGAGGAAAAGCCTCCTGCTCAATGAGCAATGCGCCCAGCACTGCTTGTTCAAACTCCAGTTGCTGCGGTTGTTTGTGGCCGTAGGCATCCACCGAAGGGACTTCGATGACATTACGTTTGGTCTGTTTTGTGCGTTTATTATCAGCCATTGCCAATAGGATTTTCGTTCATTCGTCGATTGGAAACAGGATTGCAAAAGTACACAAATCGACTAATAAAACCAAATAAAACTAAAAAAAGTTAGTGCGTGTTTGGACATCTGCCCAATTCTCTCTATCTTTGCCTAATCATGAAAAAGAACATTGCACTCATTCTCTTCTGCCTCATGGCAGTAAGTTTTCAAGCCGTTGCGCAAAGCAATCGCGAAGCTCGTGTGGCTTATGTACTCCAAAACCTCGGCATCGACCGCGCTCATCAAAAGGCGCTTCGCCCCGTGCTCAACAAATATCTTGCCGAGAAAAAGCAGGCAAGTGCTGACTATGACGAGCAGAAGGACCGCTGGAAAGAGCTTATAAAGAAGGGCAAACTTACGGACGCCCAGGCCAACAAGTTACTGCAAATGAAGTGGGAAGCCGAACAGAAAGAACTGAATCTGAAGAAGCAATACACCACTCGCTTTGGGAAAGTGTTGCCAGCCGCCAAGGTGTGGTACTGCTTTGACTTGGTCAACGATAAAAAGAGTAAGATTCGCGGAGAGGAAAAGAACGATGACGACGAATAGTCCCAAAGCTTGGGCTTTAGCCACTCGTCCGCGGACACTGACCGGGGCAATAGCTCCTGTGCTGGTGGCGCTGGCGGCGGCTTGGCACGACCGACACGACCTTCTTGTCGTCCCCGCCCTTTTGTGCGCTTTGTTTGCGCTGTTCATGCAAGTCAACGCCAACTTCATCAACGACTATTTCGACTTTAAGAACGGCACCGACGGCGCCGACCGCTTAGGACCGGAACGGGCTTGTCAGCAGGGCTGGATTACCATGTCCGCCATGTTGCGAGGAATTGTCGTGGTGACAACGATTTCTTGTCTCATCGGCCTTCCGCTGTTGTATTGGGGCGGTTGGACAATGATTTTGGTGGGCGTGGCGTGTGTCGTGTGTTGTTTTCTTTACACCACCCTGCTCTCTCATCTCGGCATGGGTGACTTGCTCGTAGTAGTTTTCTTCGGATTTGTGCCTGTTTGCTGCACCTATTATCTGCAATGCCAGTCCTGTCCCTTACCTATATATATATACGGACTCGCGATGGGCTTGGTGACCGACGCGCTTCTTCTCGTCAATAACTATCGCGACCGAGAGAGCGACCGACGTTGCGGCAAGAAGACGTTGGCCGTACTTCTCGGCAAAAACGGAACGGAGACTTTGTATCTTTTTGTCGGCGTCACCGGCTATTTTTTAGCGGGCGACACCGTGGTGATGCTTCCGTTTCTCATCTTTCATCTCGTCAATTACAACCGGATGAGGCTCATCGGTCAAGGGCGTGAGCTGAACAAAGTGCTCGCCCGAACAGCGGCCAGCATCCTCGTGTTCGCTCTTTTGCTCTGTGTGAGCCTGCTGTTCCGGGCTTGACATGGGCCGAACAACCGTCACACGACATTTAATTACTACATAACCTAAATAAGATAAACCAACTAAAAACCAAAAGTCTATGGCAGACGATAAGAAGATTATCTTCTCGATGGTGGGCGTCAGCAAGACCATCCAGCAGAACCAGAAACAAATTCTCAAGAACATCTACCTTTCTTTCTTCTATGGAGCAAAGATAGGCATTATCGGATTGAACGGAGCGGGTAAGTCAACCTTGATGAAAATCATTGCAGGACTGGACACGCAATACCAGGGAGAAGTGGTCTTTTCTCCCGGTTATTCCGTGGGATATTTGCCGCAGGAGCCGCAACTAGACGACTCGAAAACCGTGCTGGACACGGTCAAGGAAGGGGTGCAGCACATTGTAGACGCCTTGGCGGAATACGAGGAAATCAATAATAAATTCGGTCTTCCGGAGTATTACGAGGACGAAGACAAGATGAATCAACTCTTTGCGCGGCAAGGCGAATTGCAAGACATCATCGACGCCACCGACGCGTGGAACCTGGACAGCAGGCTCGAACGAGCCATGGACGCCTTGCGTTGTCCGCCAGCCGAGCAGTTGTGCGGCGTGCTTTCCGGCGGCGAACGGCGTCGCGTGGCCTTGTGTCGCTTGTTGTTGCAAAAGCCGGACGTGCTCTTGCTCGACGAGCCCACCAACCACTTGGACGCAGAATCCATCGACTGGCTGGAGCAGCATCTCCAGCAATATGAGGGAACGGTGATTTGCGTGACGCATGACCGCTACTTCCTCGACGACGTGGCTGGCTGGATTCTGGAGCTCGACCGCGGCGAAGGCATTCCTTGGAAAGGCAACTACACCTCGTGGTTGGAACAGAAGACCAAGCGCATGGAGCAGGAGGAGAAAGTGGCGTCGAAGCGCAGAAAAACCTTGGAGCGGGAGTTGGAGTGGGTTCGAATGGCCCCGAAGGCTCGCCAGGCCAAGGGTAAAGCCCGCCTTAACAGTTACGACCGCATGCTGAACGAAGAGCAGAAAGAACGGGAGGAGAAGCTGGAGATATACATTCCCAACGGCCCGCGTCTCGGCAACAAGGTCATCGAGGCCCACGGAGTTTGCAAGGCCTACGACAGCAAGACACTCATCAAAGACTTGGAATTCATGCTCCCTCCCAACGGCATCGTTGGCGTGATTGGTCCGAACGGCGCGGGCAAGACCACCCTGTTCCGCATGATCATGGGACTGGAGAAACCCGACGCCGGAACCTTTGAAGTCGGTGAAACCGTCGCCTTGTCGTATGTGGACCAAAGTCACAAGGACATTGTGGCCGACCAGTCGGTCTATCAAGTGGTTAGCGGCGGCAACGAACTGATTCGCATGGGCGGTCGCGAGATCAACACGCGGGCCTATCTCTCACGCTTCAATTTCTCGGGCGCCGACCAAGAGAAAAAGTGCGGCGTCCTCTCCGGCGGTGAGCGCAATCGTCTGCACTTGGCCATGGCGCTCAAGCAAGAGGGCAACGTCTTGCTGCTCGACGAGCCAACCAACGATATTGACGTGAACACGCTGCGAGCGCTCGAGGAAGGTCTGGAGAACTTTGCCGGCTGCGCGGTGGTCATCAGCCACGACCGCTGGTTCCTCGACAGAATCTGCACCCACATCCTTGCTTACGAGGGCGACGGACAGGTGTATTTCTTCCAAGGCAGTTACTCGGAATACGAAGTCAACAAATGCAAGCGCCTGGGCATCGAGGAGCCGAAACGAGCACGTTACCGCAAACTCATGGAAGACTAACTCGATTAACCGAAAACCTACTTACCACTTTTTACCGATGAAACCGATATTTTTTGGCGCTTTACTACTGTTTTCAGCCGGCGCACAAGCACAGGACTACCCCATCAAGCCCGTCCCCTTCACCAGTGTTCACGTGGCTTCTGAAAGTTTCTGGGGACAACGACTCCAAGCCAGCCGCGACATCACCATCCCTCTTGCCTTCAGCAAGTGCGAGAGCGAAGGTCGCTACCGCAACTTCGAACTGGCGGCCAAGGCCCTGAGCGGGCAGGACACCCGCGACGTGAAGGTGAAAGGCTACTCGTTCGACGATACGGATGTGTATAAGACTATAGAGGGAGCCAGCTACCTGCTGCAGACCTACCCCGACAAGAAGTTGGAGGCTTACGTCGATTCCGTCGTGGCCATCATGGCCAAGGCTCAGGAGCCCGACGGCTATCTCTATACGGCCCGAACGATGAATCCCGCCCATCCTCACGAATGGTCGGGCGCAAAACGCTGGGAGAAGGTGGAGGAACTGAGCCACGAATTCTACAACCTCGGTCACATGGTGGAAGGGGCCGTGGCTCATTACCAAGCCACAGGGAAGCGGAATTTTCTTGACATCGCCATTCGTTATGCCGATTGTGTGTGCCGGGAAATCGGCGACCAGCCCGGACAACAACGGCTCGTTCCCGGTCATCAGATTGCGGAGATGGCGCTGGCGCGTCTCTACACCGTGACCAAGAACAAGAAATATCTCGACCAAGCCAGGTTCTTCCTGGACGCCAGAGGTTATACCTCGCGTCGCGACTCCTACTCACAGGCCCATCTGCCCGTGCTGCAGCAGGACGAGGCCGTCGGGCATGCCGTCCGCGCCGCCTACATGTATGCGGGCATGGCCGACGTGGCGGCTCTCACGGGCGACAAGGCTTACATCGACGCCATCGACCGAATCTGGGACAATATTGTCTCGAAGAAACTTTACATCACGGGCGGTATCGGAGCCACCGCGTCGGGCGAAGCTTTCGGCGACAACTTTGAACTTCCGAACATGTCGGCCTACTGCGAGACCTGCGCCGCCATCGGCAATGTCTATGTCAACCACCGGCTGTTCCTCCTTCACGGCGAGAGCAAATACTACGACGTGCTGGAGCGGTCGCTTTACAACGGGGTCATCAGCGGCGTTTCGCTGGACGGAGGCAAGTTCTTCTACCCCAACCCCTTGGAATCCATGGGCCAGCATCAGCGCCAGGCTTGGTTCGGCTGTGCCTGCTGCCCCAGCAACATCTGTCGCTTCATCCCTTCCATTCCGGGCTATTTCTATCAGACGAACAATCGCGACCTCTATGTCAATCTCTACGGAGCCAACGAAACCTCGGTCCGCCTCGACGGCAAGAGCGTGAAACTTCGTCAGCAGACGCACTATCCTGCCGACGGCGACGTGGCTCTGACCATCACCGGCAATCAGGCGGACAAATTCCGCCTGCGACTGCGCATTCCGGGTTGGGTGCGCGGACTTCCCGTTCCCTCCGGACTGTATTCTTACGCCGACGATGTGCCGCAGACCTATTCCGTGAAGGTGAACGGACAGACGGTGGAGGCCGAACTGGAGGACGGCTACTTCGGCATTGAGCGCAAATGGAAGAAGGGGGATTGCGTGGAGATTCACTTCGATATGCCCGCGCGCACTGTGCAAGCCACCGACGAGGTGGAGGCCGACCGCGGACGGGTGGCCGTCACGCGTGGCCCGCTGGTCTATTGCGCCGAGTTCCCCGACAACGATTTCGACTTGGGGACGCTCCTGCTCAACCAGTCACCGCAGTTCTCGGCGACCTACAAGGCCGACAAGTTGTGCGGCATCAACGAACTTGCCACCGAGGCGCAGACGCTCCGATTTGCCGACAACGGGAAACTGACGACCACCGATGTCGAGCTCCGTCTCATACCGTATTACGCCTGGAACCACCGAGGTTCGGGCCGAATGCTGGTGTGGATTCCGCAACAACTCCGTTGCACCTCTCCCGCCCTGCCGCCTACGCTGGCCAGCAAGGCACGGCTGACGGCCAGCACGCCCACGGCCTCTCTCTCGGCCGTCAACGACCGCTTGGTGGCCAGTTCTGCCGACGACAAGACCATCCCGTATTACCATTGGTGGCCCAAGCAAGACGCCGAAGAGTGGCTGCAATACGATTTGGCCGAGGAGACCGTAGTCTCGCAAGCCAGTGTCTATTGGTTCGACGACGCTCCGTGGGGCGGTTGTCGCGTTCCGCAGTCCTGGCGCATCCAGACGCGCTTGGGCAACGACGACTGGACGGACGTCGCCGCCACCGAGCCCTATGCCGTCACGCGCGGCGCCCTGTGCACCACCCGCTTCCGTCCCGTGAAGGCTTCTGCCGTCCGTCTCGTCGTGCAACTCCCCAAGGAACATTCGGCCGGCTTGTATGAGTGGAGCATAAAATAAGTCCAAAAACATCGGCAGGGAGTTTCTTCCGACCGATTTCCGCTCCTCATGACTGCATGGGGAGCGTTTTTTTCGTCAGCCAGTCCTCTGCACTTCCTGCAAACCGATTTCGGGATAAGTCATGGGGTCATCTCAAATTTCAGATTTCAGTGAAATC
>JABUUA010000002.1 GCA_021443405.1 Bacteroidaceae bacterium | reverse complement strand
TGCGTTGACGTCGCAGCTTACCACGCGATTACAGCATTATTTCGGCAACAAACTGATAGGGTATCATTCCAAATTCTTTCTTGGTTAATCACTAGTGTGACGAATTAGGCTACTCAGAGCTTAAGGCTATATGTTGAAACTGTCCAGAAGAACTGCATGTGCTTAATTTTTATCGGTCGGCAAAAGTACTCTATTTTTTGTGATTTGCTTCGGATTATTCCTAAATTTGTATGATATACTTTTAAAAATTATGACACTGATTAAATCCATTTCAGGTATCCGCGGCACCATCGGTGGTCGCGCAGGTGATACCCTCAATCCTCTCGACATCGTGAAGTTTACGTCGGCGTATGCCACTATCATTCGTCGCACCAGTCCTGTCAAGAGCAACAAGATAGTGGTGGGCCGTGACGCGCGTATCAGTGGCGAAATGGTGAAGAACGTCGTGTGCGGAACGCTTATGGGCATGGGCTTTGATGTTGTGAACATCGGTCTGGCCAGCACTCCCACCACCGAAATCGCCGTTACGATGGAAGGGGCTGACGGCGGTATCATCATAACGGCCTCGCACAACCCCCGCATGTGGAACGCCCTGAAACTACTCAATGAGAAAGGTGAGTTCCTGAATAAGGCCGAGGGTGAGGAAGTGCTTCGCATTGCAGAAGCCGAGGATTTCGAGTATGCCGATGTGGACCATCTCGGGCATTACCGCGAGGACACTACCTATGACCAGCGTCACATCGACATGGTGAAGGCGCTGGAACTGGTGGATGTCGAAGCCATCAAGAAAGCGAATTTCCGTGTGGCCTTCGATGCAGTGAACTCAGTGGGCGGCATCATCCTTCCCAAATTGCTGGAGCAACTGGGCGTGACCACGGTGACGGGTCTGTTTACGGAGGCCACTGGCGACTTCCAGCACAACCCTGAGCCTTTGGAGAAGAATCTGGCCGACATCAAGGCCTTGATGCAGAAAGGTGAGCACGACATCGCGTTCGTGGTGGACCCCGACGTGGACCGTCTGGCTCTCTTCTGCGAGGACGGCACCATGTACGGCGAGGAATACACCCTTGTGACCGTGGCCGACTACGTGCTGCAACATACGCCCGGTAACACCGTGAGCAACCTGTCCAGCACCCGCGCTCTGCGTGACGTGACCCGCAAGTACGGTCAGACCTACAACGCTTCGGCCGTGGGCGAGGTGAATGTGGTGACGCTGATGAAGAACACGGGCGCCGTGATTGGCGGCGAAGGCAACGGCGGTGTCATCTATCCCGCTGCCCACTATGGTCGCGACGCCCTCGTGGGCATCGCCCTCATCCTTACCTATCTGGCCAAGCGCGGCTTGAAGACGAGCGAACTGCGTGCTACTTACCCCCCCTATCAGATTGCCAAGAATCGCATCGATCTCACGCCTGACACCGACGTGGACGCCATCTTAGTCAAGGTGAAGGAACTGTACGCCGACCAGGAAGTAAACGATATCGACGGTGTGAAGATTGACTTCCCCGACAAGTGGGTGCACCTGCGTAAGTCGAACACCGAGCCTATCATCCGTGTCTATAGCGAGGCGGCTACGATGGAGGAGGCCGATGAGATAGGCAAGAAAGTGATGGATGTGGTGTACGCCATGACGAAATAACCAATGGACTGACTGGCCGATGCGTGGGCGTCACCGCGGTGTTGCGCCTGCTGTCGGCCCGTCAACCAGTCACTTTAAAAGGCAAAAAACTATGTTGACCCAGATTATCAACGGACGCATTCTCACGCCACAAGGTTGGCTGAAGAACGGAAGCATCATCCTACGCGATAGTAAAATCTTGGAGGTGACCAACTGTGACCTGGCCATCATCGGCGCACACATCATCGACGCCAAGGGCATGAACGTGGTGCCGGGCGGCATCGAGATGCACGTGCACGGCGGCGGCGGTCGCGATTTCCAGGAAGGAACCGAAGAAGCCTTCCGTGTTGCATGCGAGTCACACGCCAAACACGGCACCACCAGCATATTCCCCACCTTGAGCAGTAGCACTGTTCCCATGATACAGAAGGCGGTGGAGACGTGCGAACGCATGATGAAAGAAGAAAATTCACCCATACTCGGTCTGCACCTCGAGGGCCATTACCTCAATCGCCTGAAGGCTGGCGCCCAGATGCCAGAGTGGATAAAGGACCCCGACCCCAACGAGTACATCCCCATCGTGGAGAACTCTCCTTGCCTCAAGCGCTGGGACGCCGCCCCTGAGTTGCCCGGTGCCATACAGTTCGGGCGCTACTGTGCAGAGAAAGGCATCCTGCCCAGTATTGCGCACACCCACGCTGAATACAGCGACGTGCAAGCCGCCTTCCAAGCCGGCTACACCCACGTGACGCATTTCTACAATGCCATGCCGGGCTTCCACAACAAGCGTGAGTATAAGTACGAGGGCACGGTGGAGAGCGTTTACCTGATTGACGACATGACCATCGAGTGCGTGTCCGACGGTATTCACGTGCCTCCCACCATCTTGCGCATGGCCTACAAAATCAAGGGCGTGGAGCGCATGGCACTCATTACCGACGCTCTGGCGGTGGCCGCTTGCGAGAATACGGAGGCACAGGCCTTTGACCCGCGCGTGGTAATCGAGAATGGCGTGTGCAAATTGTCAGACCGTTCCGCCCTCGCCGGCTCGATAGCAACGACCGACCGACTGATACAAGTGGCGGTGAAACAGGCTGAGATTCCCTTGGAAGACGCTGTTCGCATGTGCAGCGAGACGCCGTCGCACATCATGCACGTGGACGACCGTAAGGGTACGCTCCAGCGTGGCAAGGACGCCGACATCCTGATTCTCGACGAGAAACTCGATATTCGCTGCGTTTGGCAGATGGGTAAAATCATCGAGAACACGCTGTTCTAATACTCCGCTTCTCACGACGACACAGGGCCCTTCTCCGCATGGAGAGGGGCTTTTTCTTTGCACCGAGAGCACTTTTTCTTGGAAGATACACCGCAGCCATCGGCGTGAATAGTGTTCTGATTGTCCGAATCACTCTATCTTTGCGGTGATAATTTTCCTTTTTTCGTAGAAAAGTAGTATCTTTGTACCCGATTTTACAGATAGGTTCTATAGAAGTAAAAAGAATGCAACCCTGCAAAAGAGGCTTGTTGCTGGCGCTATGGCTGATGATGGCCGTGCTGAAAGCGTCGGCCCAACTGATTACTGGAACGGTCACCGACACGGAGTTTGGCGACCCTCTGCCCGGTGTTCACATCTTTTTTGCAGACGACAAGAACACCCTTGTTACCAGCGACATCAACGGCAACTACAGAATCGCGGCCCGCAAGGGTGACCTTGTGTTCTCGATGGTGGGTTTCGACACCAAGATTGTGCCCGTGCTGGGCCGTGCGCAAAAGGTGGACATCCGTATGGTGGAGACGGCCAGTGCGCTCAACGAAGTGGAAGTGGTGAAGAAGAAGCAGAAGTACAGTCGCAAGAACAACCCCGCCGTGGAGATGATGCGCAAGGTAATCGCAGCCAAGAAGTCCAGCGACCTCTACCAGCGCGACTACTTCACTTACAATAAGTACGAGAAGATGACGATGGCGTTCAACGAAGTGACGCCCAAGGTGTTTGAGGACGACCATTTCAAGCGCTTCCCGTTCTTGAAGGAACACGTGGAGGTGTGCCCCGAGACAGGCAAGCTCATCCTGCCGCTCACCGTGGAGGAAAAGGTGAGTCGCCAGATATACCGTCGCGACCCCAAGAGCGAGAAGACCATCGTGGTGGGCCAGCGCAGCGAGGGTGTCACCGAGATTATCAACACGGGTGACATCGTGAACAACCTGCTGACGGACTGCTTCACCGACGTGGACATCTACAAGGATGAGGTCCGTCTTCTGCAATTTCCCTTCATCTCGCCCATCAGCACGTCGTCGGCCATCCGCTTCTATCGCTATTTTATCGCCGACACGCTCGTCGTGGACCACCAGAAATGCTTCAAGCTCGACTTTACGCCGAACAACCAGCAGGACTTCGGTTTCTCCGGTTCGCTGTATGTGTTGGCCGACAGCACGTGGCGCCTGAAGCGCGTCAACCTGAACATCCCGCCCCGTAGCGACATCAATTTTGTGGAGCACATGGACATCATCCAGGACTTCGAGCCGCTGCAGAGTGGCGAACAGGTGGTGCGCAACAACAAAATGATTATACAACTGCAGCTCTATTCCTTCATCCAGCAGAAACTGCAGGTGGAGCGCACGGTGCAGTACACCAGTTACGACTTCACGGAGATTCCCGAACGCGCCTTCAAAATTCGTGGCGACGTGAAAGTGGAGAGCTCGGCCAAGATGCGCGACGTGGGCTTCTGGGAGGAGTATCGCCCCGAGCCGTTGACCACCGGCGAAAGTCAGATGGACCTTTTCATGAAGCGGCTGCAGAACATCCGTGGCATGAAATACTTTGTGTGGATAGGCAAGGCCTTCATCGAGAACTTTGTGGAGACCAGTATCAATCCCGAGCATCCCTCGAAGGTTGACTTCGGGCCAGTGAACACGTTCGTGGGCACCAACTCCGTCGAAGGCTTCCGTCTGCGTGTGAGTGCCCAGACGACGGCGAACCTGAACAAGCATTGGTTTGCGAAGGGAACGGTGAAATACGGTTTTGGCGACCAGCGCTGGAAGGGCGCCGCCGAGCTGACCTACTCGTTTAACGAGAAGAGTTACATGCCGCGAGAGTATCCCGTGCGCAGTATCACCGTGGCCTATCAGAACGATGTTACGGCTCCCTCGGACAAATTCCTTAGCACCGACCGCGACAATGTGTTCATGGCCCTCAAGTGGTCGCCGGTGAAGCACATGAATTACTATGAGCGCTTCAACGTGCTCTACGACTGGGAGTGGGAGAACGGAATGCGTCTCAATCTGCAGGCACGCCGGGAGTGGGACGAGGCCACCGGCTCGCTCATCTATCGTCCGCTGAATGAAACCATGCCGACGGCAGGTTACGATGCCTCGAGCAACGTGCGCCGCATCGGGTTTGCCGAGGCCACGGTGTCGCTCAAATACCAGCCCGGTGCCACGTACATCAACACAAAGCAGCGCCGTCTGACCACCAACTTCGATTCGCCCATTATGTTCGTCAGCCATACCGTGGGCATGGGTGGCTTGAGTGACATAGAGGCCGGAGGCTATCTGGGCTCGCGTCGCTTCACCGACGACTCGAGGTTCCTCTACAACTTCACGGAGATGTCCATCTACAAACGCTTCTGGATGAAGACGTGGGGCAAGATAGACTGCACGATGAAAGGCGGTGTGCAGTGGAACAGAGTGCCTTATCCCTACCTCTGCATGCCCCCGACCAACCTGAGTTATATCATGCGTCTTGACGACAAGACCTTCAGTCTGATTCGCAACATGGAGTTCCTTAACGACCGTTATGCGGCGCTGATGCTCGCGTGGGACATGAATGGCAAACTGCTCAACCGCATACCGCTCATCAAGCGACTGAAGTGGCGTGAGTTCATCGGCTGCAACATGCTATGGGGCATGCTGACGGACAAGAACAATCCCTTCCTGGAGCGCAACATGGGCGACGGTCGCTTGTTCTATTTCCCTGGCCAGTTCAACAAGAGCGGGCAGTACGAGTACATCTCGCGTGTGATGGACCGGAAGAAGCCGTACGTGGAACTCATCGTCGGTCTGCACAATATTTTTAAGATTCTTCACATCGAATACGTCCATCGCATGAACTACATCTATCCCGGCACCCAGCGATGGGGCATCCGGGGAACGTTCAAGGCGTCGTTCTGATACAACATTTTTTTATTAACCATATTTATTAACGACAAAAAACAAAAAAGCAATGAAGAAAGTTTTTCTTTTCGCTATGGCTGCTGTAGCCATGAGTTTTGCTGCCTGCGGCAACAAGACCGCAGAGAATGCTGCTGGTGTGGATAGCATCGACACCGTGGCTGTGATTGACGAAGTGGTGGACCCCATCGACGCTCTGACGGAGGTGGTGAACGGTGATCTCACCAAGGCCCCCGAGCTCATCGAGAGTGCCAAGGCTAAGGTTCAGGAGCTCATCGCTGCCGGCAACCTTGATGAGGCTAAGAAGTATGCTTTGAAGCTGCAGGAGTGGGCCGAGTCTAACAAGGAGAAACTGGAGAACGCCAACATCAACGTAGCTAACATCGTTGACCTGGTGAAGGGTGTTCCCGGTGCTACTGAGGACGCTGCCAAGGCTGGTGTTGATGCTGCCAAGGCTGACGCTCAGAGCGTGGCTGAGGGCGTTGAAAATGCTGTGAAGGACGCTGCAAAGGATGCAAAGGCTGCTGCTGAGCAGAAGGTTGCTGAGGAGACCGCTAAGGCTCAGAAGGCTGCAACCGATGCCGCTAACAAAGCCATCGACGACGCTGCTGCCAAGGCTAAGAAGGGCCTCGGTCTGTAATCCGCGCATCGAATCTATAATGGCCTTAAGGACCCTCGTGGTCTTTAAGGTCATTTTTCGTTTATGTTCTGTTATGTAATTGCCCATAACCAGACGGTCGCCGAATCTCGCCTTTTGCTTTCACTTTACGCGCGCTCGTGCGGTTCCGCTTTCTTTTTGCCGACGGATTTCAGACGAAATTTCGAGTGAAATAGAATGAACGGATGACTGTATGAGGTCATCTGGAGGGCCAAAAACGGTTTCCGCGGTGACCCGGCATGGGTCATGCGGTTGTCTTTGACGATTCTTCTATATGAATGTTGCAATTCGTCTGGACGAATTGGCTCATTCGACCGTATGTTTTTCCCGATTTTCCGGCGGTTTTACAACCTTTTCTCGGGATGAAGATTCTCAATCGCCTTATTATCAACGAACAATATCCCGCGCTGGCGTTGCGCAGAAGCGGGCGGCTGGACGAAATTTTATTTTACGGCTGTTTTGAGCCACCTGCGTTTTGACATTTTGTCAACTGGAAGTCTTGCCCGGGTTCCGTGGATGACTGGGGCGACGGAGCGGGTGCATAAAAAAACTGTACCGGCTCTCCCGAGCCAGTACAGTAGTACATTATAACGACAGTAAAAAATTAACATCGACAGTAGAAACGTCCGATGTCATATTAGTGGTACTGCAAAGTTACACATTTTTTCTTTATACGCAAAAGAAATCTTAAATAAAATTCACTTTTTTCGTGCTTTTAATGCAAAAAAGTCGGCGTAGCGTTGGAAAAGGGCCTTCCCGGTGCGACTTTTGAAACCTTTTTCAAAGAGAATGACGCCAAATAGGGCCGTGAGAATGCCCAACAGGACGTCGATGCAATAATGATGGGCAGAATACACGGCGGCAAACCAGATTCCGAACATCACCACCACGATGATGGGCAGCCAGCCACGGGCGTGGCGGCTCTTCAAGGCATAGAAGAGGGTGATGGGGAGATAGGCGGAATGCAGCGAGGGCACGGCGGCGAACACGTTGCTGTTGCCCGTATAGATGCTCTGGAACACGGGGATGCCCACCAGTTCGTCGAAGCGGATGAGGCCCGCCGCATTGCCGGGCGTTCCCTTGATGACCTCGAAGCCGTGCTGCATCACATACCATGGCGGCGCCGCGGGATGGAGGTAATAGCCTGCGAATCCGATGAGGTTCACCACTAAGAACGCCATCATGAAACGGAAGGCAAGGGGCCGTTCTTCGCGGAAGAACAGGACAAAGGCGAAGAGAACCGGCAGTGGCACCCAGCAAAGATAGGAGAAACCGGCGTACAAGTCGGCGAGGGGGTAGGTGTGCTCGGCAAACCATTCGCCGGGCGTCTGCGTGCCCGCTTCTGTGGCAATGCCAAAGATGGCCTTCTCAGCTTCGTAGAGTTCGCGCACGTCGATGTGGGGCATGTTGCAACTCGGCCATAGTCCCATGGCAAAGTAGAGCACGGCGTAGAGGAGGATGGGGGCGAACACCCCGATGAGACTTAGTATGAATCGCTTCATGAGCACTGCTTGCCTACGTGGAGAATACGGTGGAAGGCTGTGATGTTAGCCAGCACAGCGATGATGATTTGCGGCGTGACGAGAAGCCAAAGAGGGTGGAAGGGAACCACCGGTGCCAGCGCGCCGCAGAGCACAGCACCTAAGCAAGTGAGCACCACGCGCTCGGGACGTTGCATGAGGCCCACTTTGCATTCAATGCCCAAACCTTCGGCGCGAGCACGGACATAGCTCACCATGATGCTGCCGATGAGCGAGAGCAGGGTGACCAGAGCCATCCATTCCTCTCCGACCGCAAAGAAATAGTAAACGATGCCGGCAAGGGTGAGCAGTTCGCAATAGCGGTCGAGCACCGAGTCGTAGAAAGCACCGAACGTGGAACACAGGTCGCAGGTGCGTGCCATGCGCCCGTCCACCATGTCCATGATGCTGGAGAGGAGGATGGTGGCACCGCCCCAACCGATGAAGGCGTACTGATGTTCGGGGTAGAGCGTGGCCAGCACGAAAAGTCCGGCCGCCAGTATGTTGCCCAGCAGACCAAGGGTGGTGATGCCGTTGGGCGTAAGGCCTATCTTCACGGCCAAGGCGATGGGCTTGTCGATGAGCACGTACACGGCTTTCTGGATGCCGTCGCGAAGAACTGAGTAAAAGTTTGCCATAGGGCTATTGTTTTTTGATGTTGATTCTGCGATAGACAAAAAATTTCTGCGCAAGGAAGTTCCACAGCACAGCGACCAGCACGGACACGATGATGCGGGCGGTCATCAGTGTGGACAACCCCGCCGGCATGCCCGTGTGCTCCAGCAGAGCTGTCATCCACACCGTGCCTTCGGTGTTCAGCACAATGCTTACCAACCACGTGACGAGGTACTTGAACAGTACGTTGCGCTTGCGCACATTGTTGCCCGAGAAGGTCCAGTAGTAATTGATGGCGCAGTTGAGCAGTCCGCCTGATGCCGTGCCGCATAGGGTGCTGGCGCCATAGGAAAAACCAACGAAACGAAACAAAAAGGCCGTGACCGCATAGTCGAGCGCCGTGGCTGTCGCCGCCGAAAGCTGTGCCTTGCCTAATTGTCGGAGCGTCTTTCCCATAATGTAATCAGTTGGCGAACCAAAGAAGAACGACCTGCGCCGCCAGTAGCACGACGAGGCCGTAGATGCCCGACAGAATATCGTCCAGCATCACGCCCCATCCTCCGGGGAACGCCTCCATCTTGCGAATGCCGAAAGGCTTGAGGATGTCGAAGAAACGGAACAGCAGGAACGCGGCAAGGATATAGTACCACTCCATGGTGGCCGGTACGCCGAGCAGGCAAATCCAGACGCCCACCGTCTCGTCGATGACCACACGACTGGGGTCTTCGCCCCAATGACGCTCGATGCGGTTGATGGCGGGAACGGAAAAAGTGTTGACAAGGACAATAGCTGCGAGCGTGCCCCACCATACAGTGGAGTAGGGGAACAGGAGGGCGCCCACCCACCAGAACAGCACGCCGACGGCAGCTCCTGCGGTGCCGGGCCCCCACGGCCAGAAACCTGCGCCCAGTGTGGTGACCAATGCCACGTCGGTCTTGCGGATTTTATCTTGCGTCATGCTTGCGCGCGAATAATACTAAATAGATATGCAAAGATACGGCTTATTTTGGTAAAACCAAAAGTTTGTACCGAAATTTACTGCGTCGCCTTGTGTGGGAGACGCTCTCTCTGCCGTTGGACGAAAAGTGCGCGATGATTCGTTTTGTGTTCTAAAGGTCGATGGGGCATTACGACTTTGCAATAAAACAAACGCCTGCTACTATCAAGCCGATGCCCACTAGTCGCCAGACGTTGACAGGTTCGTGCAAGAGATAATAGCCGATGGCGAGTGTGAACACATAACCCAAACTCACAAGCGGATATGCCTTGCTTAACTCCATCAGGGAAAGCACATACAACCAAAACAACATGCTCAACCCGTAGCATGCCAGCCCTATCCATACGTCTAATGACGTGAGTGCATAGAGTGCTTTATCGGATAAGGAAACGCTCTGCGGCAGGTGGGACATGCCTACTTTCAAGAAGTATTGGGCCATAGACCCCAACAAAATACTGATAAGTGCTATAATATACTTCAACATGACCGAAACGGTTTGTAATATACTTCGTCTGCAAATGATAAAAGTGCCTTGTCGCCATCGCTATCCCCATAGGCAATCAACCCATAAGACGTGCGGTCGGGATGTAGCGCAAGCAGTCGTCGCACTTTCTCCTCGCCGTAGCAGTTGGGCGACGAAAAGCGTCCTGTCAATCGGCCGTCGGCCACTTCTACGCTCGTTCCGCACACAGCAACGGGCAAGCCTTTGAAGAAGGGTGTCACCCAGTTGTCGATGCTGGCCGACACTATCACGACGGCCGCCCCTGTGTCGATGGCCTTCGTTACACACTGCATGCCGCAAGGGCGCAGCAGTGAGCTCTTGTCCAGCGCAAATCGTTTGCACACGTCGTTAAAATCATCCAGTCGCATCCCCTTGAAATACCACGAAAACAACCATTGCTTCACCTTCCAGTTGGGCATCACGTTGAGTTTCATCAGTATGAACAAGGGCGTGAACAGCGAGAATCCCACCACAAAGGATAGATTTCCTTTTGCGTATCGGATAAACTCCAGCAGCGTATCTTTGGTGGTCAATGTCCCGTCGAAGTCGAATGCGCACACCGTTTTGCTGTTCTTCATAAACAACTCCTCATACATATATAATAAGGATGAAGGTAAGCACCCATCCTATGATGCAACATTGCAGGAAGCGGTCGCTGAGCAACACTTTCGTGGGCGAGCCGCTGCGCAAGTCCACTATCGTAAGTTGCAGGAAACGCAGTATGCCCAACAGCACAAAGATGGACGTGGAATAAACGAACGGTGAGTCGAACCGTTGCACGACCTCCGGCGAGATGGTGTACATGATGTAGGCGACCAACGATATGGTGGCGACAATTGTTATGGCTTGATTCATGAAGCTCAGATTGTAGCGAGCGATGTTGTTGCGTGCCAGCACTCCCGATTCTTCGTAAAGCACCACATCGTCGCGGCGCTTTGCAAAGGCAAGGAATAGCGCGAGCAAAAAAGTCATAATCAGAATCCAATGAGAAAGCCACACGCCCGTTGCCACACCACCAGTTATCACTCGCAGCACAAAACCAAGCGCAATCACAAAAACGTCGATGAGCGCAATGCGCTTCAACCATACGCAATAGGCAATGTTCAAACAGAAATAGAACAGAACGACGGCCAGCACCCACCATCTGCCTGTCCCGCACAACATCGTTGCGATCCCTACGGCCAGCAGAATCATAAAGCCCATAAGCACATAAGCCGACGTCTTGCTGACAGCGCCAGAGGCGATGGGCCGCAAGCACTTCTTGTAATGCTTCCGGTCTGCCTCCACGTCCCAAATGTCATTGAAACAATATATCGCGCTTGCCGCACAGCAGTAGGCCATAAATGCCCACCCGCACTGCACGAGCAGCCGAACGTTGCCAAACTGACCGTTGAAGAATAAAGGCAGAAAGACAAATACGTTCTTCACCCATTGATGGGGGCGGAGTAATTGTAACAAGTTCTTCATGAGGAATCTGTACAGTTCATATTAAAGCAAGTTCGTGCCATCCCTAAGCCATACATAAGGAAGGTAAAAAAATGAAGCAAATGCACTTTGGGAAAAGAATTGTTGGAGGGTATATGTGCATACTGGAGCTCCAACAAATAACATAATAAATATGCATGCAGCTTTAGGATGTTTTACGATATTGTTCATCCCAACTACGACCTTCTCGGAGAATCTTTTTAGTGTAGACGGAAACATCTCGCCAACTTTCTCCTGTCCCATTATAAATAAGATAGACAAGGAAGTCATAGACCAATACATACAAAGACGTTGGGTGTCACATGAAAGTCCGCAGTAAAGGGGAAGCATAGACGCGAATATAAAAAGAACAATAAGCAAGAATGATGCAATGTTCCGTTGGTTACATAATTTCTGGTTTGCGTTGAATACGTATGGGCTATAACTATATAAGAACATCATCAACAAATAGAATATCGGCATTATCAGGTACCCTGGGGGTTCTGGTATTGCCAGATACCCATCATTGTGCAAATAGGTTCTTGTAAGATGTGTCGTAAGGGTTTCAAACGTATCCCACCCCAGTGCAGTTATTGAATTCGATAGAGGAGATGTCATTTCACATGCTGCCTCGGTAATAAATGGTATCTGCTTTGGGTACAATTCGTGCCAAGAATTCTGTATTGCTAATGCTGTTGAAATATCACCATGATGCTCAAGGAGGATGAGAAAACTGGCCCATAGTGGTATTTGTAATAGTAGTCGGGCGCCCAAAGAAGCAAAGGTTTTATCCTTGAACAGCAAATAATACGCCGTGAAAGGACCTATGACAAAAAAGAATGCCTCATGCAGATTATAGAGAACGACTGATAAAATACATATCATTATGTATTTGGCCCACCGATTTAGACTGTCCTTGTTCAGTAAATATATAATGGATACAACAAAGAGCATGCACAAATAGTCCTTGCGAATAAAGTCTGCACCAAAGAAAGTATAACTAAGTGGTATTATCCACCAACTTACGCTGTTTTTGCGCAACAAACGGTAAAAGATATACCCAAAGCCAAGGAACGCAACCCAGATAAGCGCGACAATGACATATTGAATATCAACGTTTAATTTTGTTGCAAGTAAGTAAAGCAATTCTCCCAGCAAACCTCTCCTTACATACCCTCCTCTATAACTGATTAGGAATTCGGTGTGATAAAAGAAACTTTGCAAAGGAAAAGGATGTGTCTGCCATGGTAATTTTACAGAAGGAATCATGTTTAAGACTAACAATGACATATACAATAATAATCGCAAGCCAAGAATTGTATTAACTATCTGTACCCAATTCTTTCTGAACAACGCATGCATAGCTTCTATCTTATAATGTTTGCTGCACTGCTCCAAATGCAAGGTTAATAACGTAAGGAAAGCATACAAAAAAGAGTCGTGGAGCCATCTTTGTCACCCGCTTCATAAAACGAAGGCTGTCGCATTGCCCTATATACCTGAAACGAGCAACGCGACACCCCACGACATGTATGTACAACATCCACTTCAGACCGCCTACAATAGTTAGCCAAAAGTGGGATGTATGTAAATACACCCCAAGGGACATCCTTAGTTGCTTCACTTCCAGGATATACTTGAGAGGTTGCGACATTCTCGTTTTAAGGAAGTCAAGCGTCTTAGAACGCCTTTTATATGTATGCGTCTCTGCAAACCCGCATTGCGATATGCGCGCCAGCAATTGACGATGCAAAGTTACTAAAAAAATGAAAGCAAGTCGCGTTCTTCACGACTTTTGCCTTTAACTTGCCTTTACTTTATGATATCTTAACTTGACGCACGAGAATCGTTAAATATAGTTAAACTTTCAGAAAAGTCAGGGCACCATAGCAAGATTGTGGCTCGGAACGCGTGGTGGAACGGAATATTTTTTGTACCTTTGCAGTCCGAATGGGCTTAGTATGTCCGTTTACGTAGTAAAAGCAACAAAGTATAAACAATATAATAATTAAAAAACAACAAAATGCCTACAATTCAACAATTGGTAAGAAAAGGCCGTACCGTGTTGGTAGACAAGAGCAAGAGCCCCGCTCTCGACAGCTGCCCCCAGCGTCGTGGCGTGTGCGTGCGCGTGTACACTACCACACCTAAGAAGCCTAACTCGGCTATGCGTAAGGTAGCCCGTGTTCGTTTAACTAATGGTAAGGAAGTCAACAGCTACATCCCCGGAGAGGGTCACAACCTGCAGGAGCACTCAATCGTGCTCGTACGTGGTGGTCGTGTAAAGGACCTGCCCGGTGTACGTTACCACATCGTTCGTGGTACGCTGGATACCGCTGGTGTTGCCAACCGCACACAGCGTCGTTCGAAGTACGGTGCTAAGCGCCCCAAGGCCAAAAAGTAATAAACAAAGGAATTAATTCGTTTTGGTTGTAAACTAAGGTTGAGTAAACACTCCAGAGGGAGAGTTGAAGACGCGAGAATGCAGCCCCAAAACACAAAACAACACAACAATGCGTAAAGCAAAACCAAAAAAGCGTATCATCCTTCCCGATCCCGTATTCGGTGATGTGAAGGTGTCGAAGTTCGTTAACCATCTGATGTACGATGGTAAGAAGTCTGTCTCATACGAGATTTTCTACAAAGCTCTTGAGATTGTAAAGAATAAGATGGCCAACGAGGAGAAGGACAGCCTGACTATTTGGAAGGAAGCCCTCGATAAGATTACTCCTCTGGTGGAGGTGAAGAGCCGCCGTATCGGTGGCGCCACTTTCCAGGTGCCCACGGAAATCCGTCCCGACCGCAAGGAATCTATCTCAATGAAGAATATGATTCAGTTCGCTCGCAAGCGCGGTGGTAAGACGATGGCTGACAAGCTGGCCGCTGAGATTATGGATGCCTACAACGAGCAGGGTGGTGCCTTCAAGCGTAAGGAAGACATGCACCGCATGGCCGAGGCTAACCGTGCATTCGCTCACTTCCGATTCTAATATATAAATAAGGTATAGCAAAATGGCTAAACAAGATCTTCACTTGACGCGTAACTTCGGTATCATGGCTCACATCGATGCCGGTAAGACCACTACGTCAGAGCGTATTCTGTTCTACACCGGTAAGACTCACAAAATCGGTGAGGTGCACGAAGGTGGTGCAACCATGGACTGGATGGCGCAGGAGCAGGAGCGTGGTATCACCATCACCTCTGCCGCTACTACCGCTTATTGGAACTGGAATGGCAACAAGTATAAGTTTAATCTGATTGATACTCCGGGACACGTTGACTTTACCGCAGAGGTAGAGCGTTCGTTACGTGTGCTCGACGGTGCTGTAGGTGCCTACTGTGCAGTGGGTGGCGTAGAGCCCCAGTCTGAGACGGTATGGCGTCAGGCTGACAAGTACAACGTTCCCCGTATGGGTTACGTAAACAAGATGGACCGCTCGGGAGCCGACTTCTTTGAGGTCGTTCGCCAGATGAAGGACGTTCTGGGTGCTAACCCCGCCGTTGTGGCTGTGCCCATCGGTGCCGAGGAAAACTTCAAGGGTATCGTTGACCTTCTCGACATGAAGGCCATCTACTGGCATGACGAGACCATGGGCGCTGAGTACAGCGTTGAGGATATCCCCGCTGACATGGCCGCTGAGTGCGACGAGTGGCGTAACAAGCTCATCGAGCAGGCTGCCGAGCAGGACGAGGCCTTGATGGAGAAATTCTTCGAGGATCCCGATTCAATTACCAAGGACGAGTTGGTTGCTGCTATCCGTAAGGGTACGCTGGCTCTTGACCTCGTGCCCATGACCTGCGGTTCTTCGTTCAAGAACAAGGGCGTGCAGAAACTGCTTGACTACGTCTGCATGTTCTTGCCTTCTCCTCTGGATACCCCTAACATCATCGGTACTAACCCTGAGACGGGTGAGGAAGAGGATCGCAAGCCCAGCGAGGACGAGAAGACGGCAGCCTTGGCTTTCAAGATCGCCACCGACCCCTATGTAGGTCGTTTGACCTTCTTCCGCGTTTACTCTGGTAAGGTAGAGGCTGGTTCTTACATCTACAACGTACGCTCAGGTAAGAAAGAGCGCGTGAGCCGTCTGTTCCAGATGCACTCTAACCACCAGAATCCCGTTGAGGTGATTGGTGCTGGTGACATTGGTGCCGGCGTTGGTTTCAAGGATATCCACACGGGTGATACCCTCGCTGATGAGGAGGCACCCATCGTTCTGGAGTCAATGGACTTCCCCGATCCCGTTATCGGTATCGCTGTTGAGCCCAAGACTCAGAAGGACCTCGACAAGTTGTCGAACGGTCTCGCCAAGCTGGCTGAGGAGGATCCCACCTTCACCGTGAAGACCGACGAGCAGAGCGGTCAGACCGTAATCAGCGGTATGGGTGAGCTTCACCTTGATATCATCATCGACCGTCTGAAGCGTGAGTTCAAGGTAGAATGTAACCAGGGTAAGCCCCAGGTTAACTATAAGGAGGCCATCACTGCCACTGTTAACCACCGCGAAGTTTATAAAAAGCAGTCGGGTGGTCGTGGTAAGTTCGCCGACATCATCGTGAATGTAGGTCCCGTTGACGAGGACTTCACTCAGGGAGGTCTGCAGTTCAGCAACCAGGTAACTGGTGGTAACATTCCTAAGGAGTTCATCCCCTCGGTTCAGAAGGGTTTTGAGGCTGCCATGAAGAATGGTATTCTCGGCGGCTTCCCCATGGACAGCATGAAGGTTGAACTGCTCGATGGTAGCTTCCACCCCGTTGACTCTGACCAGCTTTCGTTTGAACTCGCTGCACAGATGGCATACAAGGCCTGCTGCGCAAAAGCCAAGCCCGTGCTGATGGAGCCCATCATGCGCCTTGAGGTTGTTACTCCCGAGGAGAATATGGGTGATGTTATCGGCGACTTGAACAAGCGTCGTGGTCAGGTTGAGGGTATGGATACCACTCGTACCGGTGCCCGTCTTGTAAAGGCAATGGTTCCTCTGGCCGAGATGTTCGGTTATGTAACTGCTCTGCGTACCATCACTTCAGGTCGTGCCACCAGCTCAATGACCTACCATCACCATGCTCCCGTAAGCTCAGGTATTGCCAAGACTGTGTTGGAGGAGATTAAGGGTCGCGTAGATTTGGTATAATACGAAACAAACAAACGAGGAAGGAAGGTGTCGTCCTAGCAAACGACTCTTAGGCGGCATACCTTCCCTCCTTTCAATTAATCAATCAAAAATTAATAAACAAAATGAGTCAGAAAATCAGAATTAAGCTGAAATCTTACGATCACAACTTGGTCGACAAGTCAGCAGAGAAGATTGTGAAGACGGTGAAGGCTACCGGCGCTATCGTTAGCGGTCCCATCCCCCTTCCCACTCACAAGCGCATTTTCACTGTTAACCGTTCAACCTTCGTCAACAAGAAGTCACGCGAGCAGTTCGAGCTCAGCTCTTACAAGCGCCTCGTTGACATCTACAGCAGCAACGCCAAGACTGTAGACGCTCTGATGAAGTTGGAGTTGCCCAGCGGTGTAGAAGTAGAGATTAAGGTCTAATTGGATTGAATTTTATTATTTAAAGAATAACTGAAATGCCAGGATTATTAGGAAAGAAAATCGGAATGACTTCCGTGTTCAGTGCCGAGGGTAAGAACATACCATGCACTGTTATCGAATTGGGTCCTTGTGTGGTTACTCAGATTAAGACCGTGGAGACTGACGGCTATGAAGCTGTTCAGCTCGGTTTCGAAGAGGCTAAGGAGAAGAATACCACTGCTCCTATGAAGGGCCACTTCGCTAAGGCTGGAACCACTTCCAAGCGCCACTTGGCCGAGTTCACAGGTTTTGAGCAGGTAACTCTCGGTGAGACCATCACTGTGGAGCTTTTCAACGACTGCTCGTATGTAGACGTTATCGCAACCTCAAAGGGCCGCGGTTTCCAGGGCGTTGTTAAGCGCCATGGTTTCGGTGGTGTAGGTCAGGCTACTCATGGTCAGGACGACCGTCTGCGTAAGCCCGGTTCTATCGGTGCTTGTTCTTACCCTGCAAAGGTGTTTAAGGGTATGCGCATGGGTGGTCACATGGGTGATGAGCGTGTTACCACGCACAACCTGCAGGTGTTAAAGGTGATTCCCGAACACAACTTGCTCCTTATCAAGGGTAGTGTTCCCGGATTCAAAGGTTCAATCGTTAGCGTTGTAAAGTAAAATGGAAGTTAGTGTATTAAATATTCAGGGTCAGGAGACCGGTCGCAAGGTTTCTCTGAACGATGCTATCTACGCCATCGAGCCCAACGACCATGCAATCTATCTTGACGTGAAGCTCTATATGGCTAACCAGCGTCAGGGTACTGCAAAGGCCAAGGAAAGAAGCGAGATGAGCGGCTCAACCCGTAAACTCGGTCGCCAGAAAGGTGGTGGCGGTGCTCGTCGCGGTGACATCAACTCGCCTGTATTGGTTGGTGGTGCTCGCGTATTTGGCCCCCGCCCTCGTAACTACAGCTTCAAACTGAACAAAAAGGTGCGCCAGCTGGCTCGCCGTTCTGCTCTTGCTTACAAGGTTCAGGAGAATGCGCTGATGGTAATTGAGAACTTCACTTTCGAGACTCCTAAGACAAAATCGTTCGTCGAGATGTTAAATAATCTTAAACTTTCTGATAAGAAGGCGCTCGTCGTTTTGCCAGGTGCAGATAAAGTCGTATATTTGTCGTCGCGAAATCTTGAGCGCGCTGAAGTTATGGCCGCAGCTGCACTGAACACCTACAAGGTGCTCAATGCAGATGTTCTTGTTATGACTGAAGGTGCTCTCGAGGTTGTTGATGCAAATTTAACTAAATAAAGGAAAAGAACAAGTATGTCTATTATAGTTAAACCCCTGGTCACCGAGAAAATGACCTCGCTGACGGAGAAGCAGAACAAGTACGGCTTCGTTGTTCTTCCTGCAGCTAACAAGATTGAGATTAAGAAGGAGATAGAGGCACGTTACAATGTGAACGTAGTCGCTGTCAACACTTGTGTGTATGCCGGTAAGAATAAGACCCGTTACACCAAGGCTGGTCTCATCAAGGGCCGCACCAATGCCTTTAAGAAGGCAATCGTCACTCTTAAGGAGGGCGAGTCAATCGATTTCTATAGCAATATTTAATAAAAGATGGCAGTACGTAAATTTAAGCCCACAACACCGGGCCAGAGACACAAGATTATAGGTACTTTCGAAGAGATTACTGCATCAGTACCTGAGAAGTCTCTCGTATGCGGTAAGCGCTCATCTGGCGGTCGTAACAACGTCGGCAAGATGACTATGCGCTATATCGGTGGCGGTCACAAGAGAAAGTTCCGCTTCATCGATTTCCGTAGAGAGAAAGATGGTGTTCCAGCAGTTGTTAAAACCATCGAGTATGATCCTAACCGTTCGGCTAGAATCGCTCTGCTGTTTTACGCTGATGGTGAGAAACGTTATATTATTGCTCCCAACGGTCTGAAGGTGGGTGCCACTGTGATGAGTGGTGCTGAAGCAGCTCCCGAGGTGGGTAATGCTCTGCCCTTGCAGAACATCCCCGTGGGTACTGTAATCCACAACATTGAGCTCCGTCCCGGTCAGGGCGCGTTGCTCGTTCGTTCCGCTGGTAATTTCGCTCAGTTGACTTCTCGCGAGGGTCGCTATTGCGTCATCAAGTTGCCTTCGGGTGAAACCCGTCAGATTCTCAGTGCTTGCAAGGCTACTGTTGGTTCTGTTGGCAACTCAGACCACGCATTGGAGAGTTCAGGTAAGGCAGGTCGCAGCCGTTGGTTGGGCCGTCGTCCTCACAACCGTGGTGTTGTCATGAATCCCCACGATCATCCCATGGGTGGTGGTGAAGGCCGTCAGAGTGGTGGTCATCCCCGTTCACGCAAGGGCTTGTACGCTAAGGGTCTCAAGACTCGTGCTCCTAAGAAGCAGTCGAACAAGTACATTATCGAGAGAGCAAACAAGAAGTAAACTAGCAAGTTAATTGAGTAAATTATGAGTCGTTCATTAAAGAAAGGTCCCTACATCGAGGTAAATCTTGAAAAGAAGATTCTCGCCATGAATGAGAGTGGCAAGAAGACTGTAGTGAAGACCTGGGCACGCGCATCTATGATTTCTCCCGATATGGTTGGTCATACCATCGCTGTGCATAACGGTAACAAGTTTATTCCTGTTTACGTTACTGAGAACATGGTTGGACACAAGCTCGGTGAGTTCGCTCCCACTCGTAAGTTCGGCGGTCATGCTGGTAACAAGAAGAAGTAAAGCAGGACATTAAAGACAAAATTAGAGTAATAATATAATGGGAAAAAGAAAAAGACTGGCTGCTGAAGCTATTAAAGCAGCGAAGAAGACCCAGTATTTCGCAAAGCTGAAGGATGTGCCCTCTTCTCCCCGCAAGATGAGATATGTTGTTGATTTGATTCGCGGCATGGAGGTTAACAGAGCACTTGGCACCCTGAAGTTCTGCGCTAAGGCTGCTTCTGCAGACGTAGAGAAGGTTCTCCGCTCTGCTATTGCAAATTGGGAGCAGAAGAACGAGCGCAAGGCCGAGGATGGCGAACTGTTCGTTTCACGTGTATTCGTAGACGAGGGTGCTACCCTCAAGCGTATGAGACCCGCTCCTCAGGGCCGTGGTTATAGAATTCGTAAGCGTTCTAACCACATCACCCTGTATGTTGATACCAAAAAGAATAACGATTAAGTTTAAAGTATGGGACAGAAAGTTAATCCTATTAGCAACCGTTTGGGTATCGTACGCGGTTGGGATTCTAATTGGTTCGGTGGCAAGAATTTTGGTGATTCTCTGCTCGAGGACAGCAAGATTCGTAAGTATCTGAACGCTCGTCTGGCCGATGCCAACATCGCAAAAATCGTTATTGAGCGCACTTTGAAACTCGTTACTATTACTATCTGCACTGCTCGCCCGGGTCTTATTATAGGTAAGGGTGGCGAGAATGTTGATAAGTTGAAGGAGGAGTTGAAGAAGGTAACTGACAAGGATATCCAAATCAATATCTTTGAGGTTAAGAAACCTGAGCTTGATGCAACTATTGTTGCCAACAATATCGCTCGCCAGGTTGAGGGTAAGATTGCTTACCGTCGCGCTATCAAGATGGCAATCGCTAATACTATGCGTGCTGGTGCTGAGGGTATCAAAGTGTTAATCTCTGGTCGTTTGAATGGTGCAGAAATCGCACGAAGCGAAATGTTCAAGGAGGGTCGCACTCCCTTGCACACGTTCCGCGCAGACATCGACTATTGTCACTCAGAGGCTCTCACCAAGGTGGGCCTGCTCGGTATCAAAGTATGGATTTGCCGTGGTGAGGTTTATGGCAAGAAGGATCTTGCTCCCAACTTCGCTCAGCAGAAGGAGAACGGTGGCCGCAACTTCGGTAACGGTGGTCGTAACAACAACCGTCGCAAGAAGAACAACAATCGTTAAAAATTAGAACATCATGTTACAGCCTAAAAGAACTAAATACAGAAGACCGCAAAAGAATGCTCGCAAGGGCAATGCAATGCGTGGCAACCAGTTGGCTTTTGGTTCGTTCGGTATCAAGTCTTTGGATACACACTGGATTACTGCCCGTCAGATTGAGGCAGCCCGTGTCGCCATGACTCGTTACATGCAGCGTGAGGGACAGAGCTGGATTCGCATCTTCCCCGATAAGCCAATCACGAAGAAGCCTGCAGATGTGCGTATGGGTAAAGGTAAGGGTGATCCCGTAGGTTTCGTGTTCCCCATCACTCCCGGCCGCATTATCTTTGAGATTGAAGGCGTTTCATACGAGATTGCCAAGGAAGCTCTCCGTTTGGCTGCTCAGAAGCTGCCCGTTACAACCAAGTTTATTGTTAGAAGAGATTACGATAAAAACGCATAATTATGAAGATTGCTGAAATTAAGGAGATGGCTACCGCCGACTTGCAGGAGCTCGTGCAGACTGAGAAGGCTAAATACTCTCAGATGTTGCTCAATCACGCAGTTTCTCCCCTTGAGAACAATGCTCAGATTAAGGCTGCGCGTCGTAATATCGCTCGTCTGATGACGGTTTTGCGCCAGAGAGAACTTGACAACAAATAATTAATGGTCCGAACAACATGGAAGCTAGAAATTTAAGAAAGACAAGAACTGGTGTTGTAGTTAGCGAAAAGATGGATAAGACCATTGTAGTTGCTGCAAAGTTCAAGGAGAAACACCCCATTTATGGTAAATTCGTCAGCAAGACGAAGAAGTACCATGCTCATGATGAGAACAACGATTGCCACAAGGGTGACACCGTTCTGATTATGGAGACTCGTCCTTTGAGCAAGACCAAGAGATGGAGAGTAGTAGAAATCGTAGAAAGAGCTAAGTAATCATGATACAAGTAGAATCAAGATTAACAGTTGCAGACAACAGTGGCGCAAAGGAGTGCTTGTGCATTCGTGTACTCGGTGGCACTCGCCGTCGCTATGCGTCTGTTGGTGACGTGATTGTTGTTGCTATTAAAAGTGCAATCCCCACCAGTGATGTTAAGAAGGGTGCAGTCTCTAAGGCCCTCATTGTTCGCACCAAGAAGGAAGTGCGTCGTCCCGATGGTTCATACATCCGTTTCGATGACAACGCATGCGTGCTGTTGAACAATGCTGGTGAGCTTCGTGGTAGCCGTATTTTCGGTCCCGTTGCTCGTGAACTCCGTGCTGCAAACATGAAGGTCGTTTCATTGGCACCTGAGGTACTTTAATCAGTTTAAGTAATTCACAGTAATGAGTAAGTTACACATTAAGAAAGGCGACACCGTTTATGTAAACGCTGGTGATTGCAAGGGTCAGACAGGTACCGTGCTCAAAGTGTTTGTAAGCGAGAAGCGCGCTATCGTTGAGGGTGTGAACAAGGTGAAGAAGAGCCAGAAGCCCAGCGCCAAGTTCCCTCAGGGTGGCATTATTGAGATGGAGGCTCCCATTCAGATTTCAAATCTGAACGTAGTTGACCCCAAGTCAGGTAAGCCCACTCGTATTGGTAGAAAGTTGAATGCAGACGGTAAACTTGTCCGTTATGCAAAAAAATCTGGAGAGGAGATTAAGTAATGGCAAATACTGCAAGCCTTAAGAAAGAATATGCAGAGCGCATCGCGCCTGCTTTGATGAAGCAGTTCAATTACTCTTCATCTATGCAGATTCCCGTGCTCAAGAAGATTGTTATCAATCAAGGTCTGGGTATGGCTACTGCTGACAAGAAAATTATTGAAATTGCTATCAACGAGATTACTGCCATCACCGGTCAGAAGGCCGTTGCTACAGTTTCAAAGAAGGACGTGGCAAACTTCAAACTGCGTAAGAAAATGCCTATCGGCGTGATGGTTACCCTGCGTCGTGAGCGTATGTATGAGTTCCTCGAGAAACTCGTACGTGTTGCTCTGCCTCGTATCCGCGACTTCAAAGGTATCGAAAGTAAATTTGATGGTCGTGGTAACTATACGTTGGGTATTCAGGAGCAAATCATCTTCCCTGAGATTAACATCGACACTATCGACCGCATCTTAGGTATGAATATTACTTTTGTTACCACAGCTAAGACCGACGAAGAGGGCTATGCTCTTCTCAAGGAGTTTGGTTTGCCTTTCAAGAATGCTAAAAACGACTAATAAGATATGGCAAAAGAATCTATGAAGGCCCGTGAGGTCAAGAGAGCCAAATTGGTTGCAAAGTATGCTGAGAAGCGTGCTGCTTTGAAGAAGATTGTCAACACTGGCGATCCTGTGGAGGCTTATGAGGCTGCGCAGAAGTTGCAGTCGATTCCCCGCAATGCTAACCCCATACGTCTGCACAATCGCTGTAAGATAACCGGACGTCCCAAGGGTTACATCCGCTTGTTTGGCATCAGTCGTATTCAGTTCCGCGAGATGGCCTCAAATGGCTTGATTCCCGGTGTGAAGAAGGCAAGTTGGTAAAGCATTTATTATTAATTCTTTAATATTGTCGGGAGCGTCCCGATTAATTAAAATTTTAAACAATGACAGATCCTATTGCAGATTATTTGACTCGGTTGCGTAATGCAATTCAGGCAAAGCACAGAGTGGTTGAGTGCCCCGCGTCAAATTTGAAGAAGGAGATTACAAAGATCCTTTTTGAGAAGGGCTACATCCTGAACTACAAGTTCGTGGAGGATGGCCCTCAGGGTAGCATCAAGGTGGCACTCAAGTATGACCCTGCCACTAAGGCCAATGCTATCAAGAAGTTGATTCGCATTTCTACGCCCGGTATGCGTAAGTACACCGGTTACAAAGACATGCCACGTGTTATTAACGGATTGGGTATTGCTATTTTATCCACTTCCAGGGGTGTAATGACGAACAAAGAAGCTGCTGAGCTCAAAGTCGGTGGCGAGGTTCTTTGCTACGTATATTAATAGGAGGATTGAACAATGTCTAGAATTGGAAAATTGCCCATTACTATTCCCTCAGGTGTTACTATCAACGTAAGCGACGAAAACGTAATCACTGTAAAGGGTAAGGAAGGTGAGCTGAGTCAGGCTATTCATCCTTCAATTAAGGTAAATATCAACGAAGGTGAGTTGACTTTCGAGATTGACGAGCAGAATGATTCTGTAGAAGGCAAGCAGAAGCAGGCTTTCCATGGTTTGTATCGTTCTTTGGTCAACAATATGGTGGTTGGCGTTTCTCAGGGTTATGAGAAGCAGCTCGAGTTGGTAGGTGTCGGTTATCGTGCCTCTAACCAGGGTAACTTGATTGAGTTCTCGCTTGGTTATACTCACAACATCTTCATTCAACTGCCTGCAGAAATTAAGGTGGAGACGAAGTCGGAGCGTAACCAGAATCCTCTCGTAATATTGAAGTCTTGCGACAAACAGCTCTTGGGCCAAGTTTGTGCAAAAATTCGTTCTTTCCGTAAGCCTGAGCCTTACAAGGGTAAGGGTATCTTGTTCGTTGGTGAGCAGATTCGTAGAAAGTCTGGTAAGTCAGCTGGTGCTAAGTAATTTTAAAACAGTAAGATCATGACAACAAAAATAGAAAGACGAATTAAGATTAAGTACAGAGTTCGTAAGAATGTCAATGGTACTGCAGAGCGTCCTCGTATGAGTGTGTTCCGTAGTAACAAGCAAATCTACGTACAGATTATTAACGATAACGACGCGACTGGTAAGACGTTGGTTTCTGCATCATCTCTCGGTATGGAGTCTTGTCCTAAGTTGGAGCAGGCTACTAAGGTAGGTGAGCTGGTTGCTAAAAAGGCTCTTGAGGCAGGTATCACTACTGTAGTATTCGATCGTAATGGTTATCTCTACCATGGCCGCGTTAAGGCATTGGCAGACGGCGCCCGTAACGGTGGACTTAAATTCTAAAGATTATGGCAATTAATAAGGTTAAGTTAAATAGCGATATCGAATTAAAAGATAGATTGGTTGCTATCAATCGTGTTACCAAGGTTACCAAGGGTGGTCGCACATTCACATTCAGCGCCATCGTGGTAGTTGGTAATGAGAATGGTATCATCGGTTGGGGACTTGGTAAAGCTGGTGAAGTCACTGCTGCCATTGCTAAGGGAGTAGAGGCTGCTAAGAAGAATCTTGTACAGGTTCCTGTCGTGAAGGGTACAGTGCCCCACGAGGCTATCGCTAAGTTTGGTGGTGCCGAGGTTCTGATTATGCCTGCGTCACATGGTACGGGTGTGGTTGCCGGTGGTGCAATGCGTGCCGTTCTCGACAGCGTTGGTATTACGGACGTACTCGCTAAGTCAAAGGGTTCTTCTAACCCCCACAATCTGGTAAAGGCTACTATCGCAGCTCTTTCTGAGATGCGCGATGCTAAGCAAGTTGCTGCCAGCCGTGGTATCAGTGTTGAAAAAGTATTTAGAGGATAAGGAGGATACACTATGGCAACAATTAAAGTAAAGCAAGTTAGAAGTCGTATTCACGCTCCCCGCACGCAGAAGGCCACTCTCGACACCTTGGGTCTGAGAAAGATGAATCAGGTTGTTGAGATTGAGGACAATCCCTCAAACCGTGGTTTGGTGCAGAAGGTTCATCACTTGGTTCAGGTGATTGACTAATTAATCAACTGTTAATTCGATTAAGATTATGAAATTGAATAATTTGAAGCCTGCAGTTGGCTCTACACACTCTGAACGTCGTATTGGTCGCGGCCCCGGCTCTGGTCTGGGTGGCACCTCTACTCGCGGTCACAAGGGTGCTAAGGCTCGCTCTGGTTACAAGAAGAAAATTGGTTTCGAGGGTGGCCAGATGCCTTTGCAGCGTCGTCTTCCCAAACATGGTTTCAAGAACATCAACCGCATTTCTTACCAGGCTGTGAACCTTGATACGTTGCAGGCTCTTGCCGATAAGGGTATCACCACTATTGGTATTGAGGAGTTGGTTAATGCAGGTTTTGCAAAGGCCAGTCAATTGGTGAAGATTCTTGGCAATGGTACATTGACCGCTAAGGTTGAGGTGACGGCTCATGCTTTCTCTGCAACCGCTGAAAACGCTATTCAGAATGCTGGTGGTACTGCCACTAAATTGTAAGATACATTATGAAGTTTGTAAATACAGTTAAGAACATATGGGCAATCGAGGATTTGCGTAGTCGTCTCCTCGTGACCTTAGCGTTTGCTGCCATCTACCGTTTCGGCTCGTTCATCGTGCTTCCCGGCATTAACCCTGAACGCTTGACGGCATTGCGTGAGCAGACCAATGAGGGTCTTATGTCCTTGTTGAATATGTTCTCTGGTGGTGCTTTTTCAAATGCGTCAGTGTTCGCATTGGGAATCATGCCCTACATTTCTGCTTCTATTGTTATCCAATTGCTCGCACTTGCCGTACCTTATTTCCAAAAGATGCAGCGTGAGGGTGAGAGCGGACGCCGTAAGATTAATCAGTACACTCGTTACTTGACGATTGGTATTCTGATGTTCCAGGCTCCTTTCTATCTGTTGAACCTGCATGTTCAGTCCGCTGGCGCTATTGTAGCCCCCTGGACAATGTTTCTTGTTTCCTCTACAATCATTTTGGCAGCAGGAAGTATGTTCATCCTCTGGGTGGGTGAGCGCATTACGGATCGCGGTATTGGAAATGGCGTATCCTTGATTATCATGTTGGGTATTATTGCCCGTCTGCCCCAGGCGTTCGGTCAGGAAGTGGTTTCCCGCTTCACTGGTCTGACTGGTGGTGGTCTGGTAACCTTCTTGATTGAAATTATTGTTTTGTTCGGTGTAATCCTTGCATCTATCTTGCTTGTTCAGGGCGTCCGTAAGGTGCCTGTGCAATATGCACAGCGTATGGTACGCGGTCAGCAGGTGGGTGGTGCTCGACAGTACATTCCCTTGAAGTTGTTTGCGGCAAATGTGATGCCAATCATTTTTGCCCAGGCTATCATGTTCGTTCCTGCGACTCTTGCAGGTTTGTTCTCAAAGGGAAATGCTACCACTGGTATTGCGATGTTGTTGTCAGACTATACCAGTCTGCCTTACAATTGCATTTTTGCTTTGTTAATCGTCGCGTTCACCTATTTCTACACGGCCATTACCATGAACCCTGTTCAAATGGCGGAGGACATCAAACGTAACAATGGTTTCATCCCCGGTGTTCGTCCCGGTAAGGATACAGCAGATTATCTGGATGATATTATGTCTCACCTCACACTTCCTGGTTCTGTGTTTCTCGCTTTCATTGCGTGCATGCCTGCTCTTGCTGGTCTGCTTGATGTGAAGCCTGAGTTTGCACATTTCTTCGGAGGTACCTCATTGCTGATTCTTGTGGGTGTCGTTCTCGATACTTTGCAACAGATTGAGAGTCATTTGCTGATGAGACATTACGACGGCTTGTTGAGCTCAGGAAGAATTCGCGGTCGTGGTGGCGTTTCTGCCTATTAAAAGGTCTATGCAGATATTTCTGAAGACAGAGGAAGAAATTGAACTGATGAGAGCGGCCAATCTATTAGTTGGCAAAACGCTCGCAGAACTTGGAAAGGCAATAAGGCCTGGGGTAACCACCCTGGAACTTGATAAGATTGCCGAGGAGTATATAAGAGATAACGGAGCGGTCCCCACCTTCAAGGGGTTCCCGAACCCCTATGGTGGTCCGTTTCCCGCATCGATTTGTACATCTGTAAATGACGAGGTGGTACATGGGATACCCAATGACAAGCCCCTGCAGGATGGTGACATCGTTTCTGTGGATTGTGGTACCTTGCTGAACGGATTTTGTGGCGATTCTTGCTACACGTTTTGTGTGGGTGAGGTCAGCGAAGAAGTGAAGCAACTGCTCAAGACAACAAAGGAGGCTTTATATAAAGGTATTGAGGCTGCCCAGCTCGGGCGCAGAATTGGAGAAATCGGTTATGCCGTTCAGTCTCATTGTGAAGCGCAAGGGTTCGGAGTCGTAAAGGAATTTGTGGGACACGGAATCGGCAGGAATATGCATGAAGATCCCCAAGTCCCCAACTTTGGGAAGAGAGGAGATGGCAAGCAAATCAAAAACGGCTTATGCATAGCTATCGAACCAATGATTACGATGGGCAGCCCAAAGATTGGCATGATGTCGGATCGTTGGACCGTGAAGACTCTCGACCATAAACCGGCGGCTCACTTCGAGCATACCATAGCTATCCACCAAGGAAGAGTTGACATACTCTCCTCGTTTGACGAAATTGAAAAAATAGAAAAGAACTGATATGGCAAAACAGTCCGCAATAGAACAAGATGGCGTTATCGTAGAGTCGCTCTCGAATGCAATGTTCCGCGTTGAACTCGAGAATGGACACGAGATAACAGCGCATATCTCAGGAAAAATGAGAATGCACTACATCAAGATTCTCCCCGGCGACAAGGTAAAGGTCGAAATGAGCCCGTATGACTTGTCGAAGGGACGCATAGTATTCAGATATAAATAAAACAAGAAAATATGAAAACAAGAGCTTCTTTGAAGAAACGTACCGCTGACTGCAAAATTGTGCGTCGTAAGGGACGTCTGTATGTAATTAACAAGAAGAACCCTAAGTTCAAGACGCGTCAGGGTTAATTGTAGTATTGCTAAAGAATAAATTAATATATGGCAATTAGAATTGTTGGTGTAGATTTACCTCAGAACAAGAGAGGTGAAATCGCTTTGACCTATGTTTTTGGTATAGGTCGCAGTAGCTCGGCCAAGATTTTGGATAAGGCTGGCATTGATCGTGACAAGAAGGTTCAGGACTGGACAGATGACGAGGCAGCCAAGATTCGTGAGATTATCGGTGCTGAGTATAAGGTAGAGGGTGACCTTCGTTCAGAGATCGCTATGAACATCAAGCGTCTTATGGATATCGGTTGTTACCGTGGCGTTCGTCATCGTAATGGTCTGCCCGTTCGCGGTCAGAGCACTAAGAACAACGCTCGTACTCGCAAGGGTAAGAAGAAGACCGTTGCTAACAAGAAAAAGGCTACTAAATAATAATTAATATGGCAAAGAAAACAGTCGCAGCTAAGAAGAGAAACGTGAAGGTTGACGCTATGGGTCAGCTCCACGTACACAGCTCTTTCAACAACATTATTGTGTCTTTGGCCAATAGCGAGGGTCAGGTGATTTCTTGGTCTTCAGCTGGTAAGATGGGCTTCCGCGGTTCTAAGAAGAACACTCCTTACGCAGCTCAGATGGCAGCGCAGGATTGCTCAAAGGTTGCTTATGATCTTGGCTTGAGAAAGGTGAAGGCTTATGTGAAGGGTCCCGGTAACGGCCGTGAGTCTGCTATTCGTACTGTGCATGGTGCAGGTATCGAGGTGGTTGAGATTATCGACGTTACTCCGTTGCCCCACAACGGATGCCGTCCTCCCAAAAGAAGAAGAGTATAATTCTGTACAGACACAAACAACGGTACATCCCTTGGCAGGTCTTTGGCTTACATTTCCTTTCTGTGGCCGCGGCTGCTACCCTGACAAGGACTACCAACTAAACTAAAAATAATTATGGCTAGATATACTGGACCAAAATCAAGAATCGACCGTCGTTTCGGTGAGACTATACTGGGCTCGGAGAAGGTTCGTGCCCGCAGAAACTTCCCTCCTGGCCAGCACGGCAATAATCGTCGTCGTAAGACATCGGAGTATGGTGTCATGCTGGCTGAGAAGCAGAAGGCTAAGTACACTTATGGTGTATTGGAGAAGCAGTTCCGCAATATGTTTGAGAAGGCTGCTCGTACCAGCGGTATCACTGGTGAGATTCTGTTGCAGAACCTTGAGAGTCGTCTCGATAACGTTGTATACCGTCTCGGTATTGCCCCCACTCGTCGTGCTGCTCGTCAGCTTGTCAACCACAAGCATATCGTAGTTGATGGTCAGGTCGTAGGCATCGCTTCTTATAGCGTGAGGCCCGGCCAGATTGTCGGTGTGCGTGAGCGTGCAAAGAGTCTGGAAGTTATTGAAGCAGCTTTGGCAGGCTTCAACCACAGCAAATATCCTTGGATTGAGTGGGATGAGACCACCAAGAGTGGTAAGTATTTGCACAAGCCTGAGCGTGCCGATATTCCCGAGACCATTAAGGAGCAGTTGATCGTTGAGTTGTACTCTAAATAATAATTAAGGATGGCGATATTAGCATTTCAAAAACCCGAAAAGGTAATAATGTTGGAGGCCGATGACAAGTACGGTAAGTTCGAGTTTCGTCCTCTGGAAGGTGGCTTTGGTACTACCGTAGGTAATGCTTTGCGCCGTATACTTCTCTCTTCATTAGACGGTTTCGCAATCAACACCGTTGCAATCGGTGGTGTTGAGCACGAGTTCGCGACCGTACCTGGTGTTAAGGAGGATGTTACCAACATTATCTTGAACTTGAAGCAGGTTCGCTTCAAACAAACAGTTGAAGAATTCGAGAACGAGAAAGTTTCGGTTACGGTTGAGAACACGACGGTGTTCAAGGCAGGTGACTTTAATAAGTATCTGACTGGATTTGAAGTGTTAAACCCTGAATTAGTTATTTGCCATTTAGATGCAAAGGCAACGATGCAGATGGAGATAAGCATCAACAAGGGTCGCGGTTACGTGCCTGCTGATGAGAATCGTGAGTTCTGCACCGACGTCAATGTACTGCCAATCGATTCAATTTACACTCCTATCAGAAATGTGAGATATGCTGTCGAGAACTTCCGCGTAGAACAGAAAACTGACTACGAGAAGCTCGTACTCGAAATCACAACTGACGGTTCCATTCACCCGAAAGATGCACTTAAAGAGGCTGCCAAGATTCTCATTTATCACTTCATGCTGTTCTCTGACGAGAAGATTACCATCGAGAATTCTGATGGTGAAGGCAATGAAGAGTTCGATGAGGAGGTGCTTCACATGCGTCAACTCCTCAAGACCAAGTTGGTTGATATGGATTTGAGCGTGCGCGCCTTGAACTGTTTGAAGGCTGCCGATGTGGAAACACTCGGTGATCTTGTTCAGTTCAACAAGAACGACCTTTTGAAGTTCCGCAACTTCGGTAAGAAATCGCTCACGGAGCTTGATGATTTGCTCGAGAGTCTGAATCTGTCGTTTGGGACTGATATTTCTAAGTACAAATTAGATAAAGATTAATTTACAATGAGACACAATAAAAAATTCAACCATCTGGGTCGTACTGCATCTCACAGAAGTGCTATGTTGAGCAACATGGCTACTTCTTTGATTATGCACAAAAGAATCACTACGACCCTCGCTAAGGCTAAGGCCCTGAAGAAGTACGTAGAGCCGCTGATTACAAAGGCTAAGGAGGATACCACGAACTCTCGTCGTGTAGTATTCAGCTATCTGCAGAACAAGTACGCCATCACCGAGCTGTTCCAGGTGGTGTCAGAGAAGGTTGGTGATCGTCCCGGTGGTTACACCCGTATCATCAAGACCGGTTTCCGTGCCAACGACAACGCCCCCATGTGCTTCATCGAGCTCGTTGACTTTGACGAGAACATGGCAAAGACCGAGAAGAAGGCTAAGCGCACGCGCCGTTCAAGCAAGAAGGCTGCTGATGCTCCCGTAGCAGAGGCTCCTGTTGCCGAGGCATCTGCTGCTGAAACCGTGGAAGAGGCTCCTGCTACTGAGGCTGCTCCCGAGGCTGCTGCTGAGTAAATCACACATCCATTCCATATACTATGAGGTACGAGTGCTCGCATTCGTACCTCTTTTTTTTGTTGTATGCGGTGTTAACACAGTGTTTCTGCTTGTAAAGCTATAGCTTTTTTTGTATCTTTGTAAGCTGATAAGACAAAATATAATTAGATGATTCGTAGATTTTCCCTTTTTATGATGCTCATGCTGACGTTGACAACTGTTGTTTGTGCACAACAGGCTGTGGGCTTTAGCAATGGACAGTGTGGCAGAAACAATTTGACAAGCATTGGTTCTGCCGATGTGCAAGGCCAGATGATGCGGCTTAGTGCTGATAAGGTTAAGGCCTTGGTGGGGGCGAAACTTACGGGTGTTTCCGTAGTCGTGGGCAGTCGTAATTGTCAAGATTATGACGTTTTTGTGCGCACGTCTCCCGAGGGCGCTAATCTCGCCCATGCCAGCATTGTGCCAGCCAAGGCCAATGTTTGGGCTGACTATGCCTTTGATGCCGCTTATACGGTGACGGGCAATGAACCGGCGCTCTATGTGGGCTATACGTGTAAAGCCGGCAACTATCAGGCCTTGTCTTACGACCTGACTCAAGATTCCAAGGATGTTTCTTTTGCTTATAATGAAGGTGTTTGGCAAGATACTTACGGCATGTCGCTCGGTATGCCTAATGTGCGTGTGTTGGCGGAAGGGACTCCAGCAAGCGCTGACTTGATGCTCAAAACTTACACGCAGCAGGGCTATTACAAGGGTGGACAAGACTACCAACATTCCATTGAGGTCTTTAACTTCGGTCAGAAGACCATCACTGCTTTTGATGCAGTGGTCCGTATCGGCGATGGAGCGCAACAGCGCATAAGTGTTGCAGACATCTCATTGGCGGCAAATGCCACTCACTCGGTGGAGTTGCCCACACTTCGTTCGGACGATAAGGGTTATCAGCAGGTAACGGTGACGCTTGACAACATTGCTACGGCCGACGGTGCTTTGGCAGATGCTGAGCCCAGTGACAATGCTACCGCCGCAGCGGTGTTCTTTTATCCTGCCGATGTGCAGAAGAATATACTGCTCGAAGGTTTTACGGGCCAGGCTTGTCCCAACTGTCCTGCCGGGCATCGTGCCGAGAAAACTGCGATTGAATCTCTGGAGAGTAAAGGCGTGACGGTGTATGAGGTAACACACCATGCTGGTTACGAGCCCGATGCTTTCTCGATGGAAGACGATGGAGCTTATTGCTTTTTCTATGGGTCGAACAGTACTTTTGCCCCTGCCGTTATGCTCAATCGTTGGCGTTGCGCTACCTTGTCATCGAAGCCCGGTCCCATCCTGAATGCTGATGCTCTTCTTATTGAACAGGCTGCGTTGTCGGTGCTTGACCGTGAGCCGTATGTGCAGATGAACATGACCAGTGACTACGACGCTGCGACCAACACAGCCAAGATTGCCGTTGACATTGAGTGCTTGCGCTTGCCTTCGTGTGCTCAGACGGTGTTCAACATCATGTTGTCGCAGGATAGCATTATTGCTCCGCAGTCGAATGGCGGAAGCGGATACGTTCACAATGCGGTGGCTCGCGGCAATATTGTGGGTAGTGCATGGGGACGACTCGTCAGTTTGAAGGAAGGAGAAACACTGCACTACGAGACGAATTATACTTTGCCCGCAAGCATAGAGTCCACGGCTGGCACTTCTTATGAAGGTTTTGCACCCAACATTGCTACGGAGGCCTCCAATATGAAACTCACGGCTTATGTGGCTGCTTATAGTGAGAATGACTACAATGGCAATGAGGTTTTCAACTGCGTTCAGATTCCTCTTGTGAAATCTGCAACAGGGATTAGTGCGGTGAATAGCGATGTTCGGAATGTTGTCCGTTATAATTTGTCTGGTCAGCGTGTCGGTGAACAGTATAAAGGTATTGTGATTGCTAACGGCAAGAAGATTGTACAATGAGAAAATTGCTGTGTGCGGCGCTTCTGTGCCTTGTCTCGCTGAGCGTTTCAGCCATTGACCTTGTGCGCCGAGACTTGGGTATCGACGCGCTGCATCGTGCTTCTTTGTTAGGCAGTGGGGTAGTGGTGGGCGTCATCGATGGCGGTTTCGACTACACACACCCAGCTTTTCTTTCTGCCGACCGCACCACGCTGCGCATCAGTCGTGTGTGGGAACAAGGTACAACCGCTACTGAGGACTTGCAGGCTCCCGCAGGTTTTTCTTATGGGGTGGAACTGACCACTCCCGAAGCAATTCTCGGTGCAAAGGGCGATATCTCAGATAATTCTCATGGCAGTCACGTGACAGCCATCATTGCCGGGGCCGACACGACTCAGGCTTCGCGCCTTGTGGGACTTGCGCCTGAAGCAGAGATTGTGTTGGTGAGTAAGGCCGATTACCAGCGTGGCAACCAAAATATTCTGGATGGCATTCGCTATGTATGGGAATATGCTCAGTCCGTGGGCAAACCTTGTGTCATCAATATGAGTCTTGGCAATCAAGCAGGACCGCACGACGGCACTTCGGCTTTTGACCGTGCTCTTGCCGATTTTCAGCAGGAAGGTCTTGTGCTTGTGGGTTCATCGGGTAATCATCATAAGGACGATTTCCATCTCAGCGCTGTTTTTGCTTCTTCCGACGACGCTCCTCTTCAGACTTTTGTGGATTACCGCACGGCTCCAACGGCGGAGAATGCTTTGGGCGATGTGGAAATCTGGGGTCGTCCCGGTGCAAATTTTGCAGTTCGACTGTTGTGTTACAATACCAAGACTAAGACTGCCACCGAAACTCTCAGCGTGTTTGAGGGATTGGGAACTGAGAACGGTGCCGAGAATACTGCTGAGCCCGGCGCGCAGACCGTGGCGTTTGCGAGCAATCTCAAGGGCGAACTTTTAGTTGCTTCCGAGGTCAACGCCGCCAACGGTTGTCTGCATGTGATGATTTCTTCCCGCATTACCAATGTTCGAAACGGTTACGCTCTTGGTCTTCAGGTGATTCCTCTCTCTGCGGGAGAAGTGAATGTGTGGGCCGACAACGTATATCTTGGGCTGAGTTCCAAGAACATTGAGGGCTTCAGCGCGGCTGACCATCAGTTGACCCTCTGCGAAATAGGTGGAACTTCCGACGACATTATTTCCGTGGGAGCTTATGCCACGCGCACTACTTACCGTTTGTTGGGTGAGAGTCAGGACCGAACTCTTGACGGAGAGACCGAAGGAGTCCTTTGTTCGTTCTCAAGCGTTGGGCCGACTCCCGACGGTCGCGCTAAACCAGAAGTGACGGCTCCCGGCTGTCTTACGTTGTCGGCCGTGTCGAGTCACGACAACAGCGGAACCGTCTTGTCTGGACATGCTTACGACTACAACGACCTCACCGTTCGCTATGGCTATATGCAGGGAACCTCGATGGCTGCTCCAGTGGTGAGCGGTGTGGTGGCGCTGATGTTGCAAGCCAATCCCACACTCACTACGGCCACTGCCAAACAATTGCTGATGGAGACGGCGCGGGAAAGTATTGCCAAGGTTGATGCGCAGGCGGCCGTGCAATTGGCTACGGGCGTTACGGCGGTGACCGGCGGTGCTTCGTCGGCTGTTCGTTATAATCTGCAAGGACAACGAGTGGGTCGCAACTACCGCGGTATTGTTATCATGAATGGAAAGAAAATAATTAACTAATAAAATTATGAAGAAAACTCTACTCACACTTTTAGCGTTGCTCGCTACGGTTGGCGTTTCGGCACAAGACCTTCGTCTGCGCTACAACCAAGTGTATGGCGACGCCATGGGTCAGACGGCCAACGACGTTATCTCTGTTTATGACGCTTGCTTTTACAATCAGCAGGGCCAGCTGCTCAGCAAGGCTCATTATGGTCGTAACTACGCGACAGGCATTTATGAACTGAGTCGCCTGACCACTTATGAATACAACGCCGCCGGTTTGATTACCAAGACGTGGAGCGAGCAGTATGGACCTTACGACGGCGAGGACATTGCCTTCAAGTCGAACAAAGACACGACTTACTATACTTATGACGATAAGGGCCAGATCGTTAGCGAATATTCCGAAGGTTACCAGCGCTTGGACTACACTTACAGCGACGAGGGCTATCTGGTGAAGAAAGAGCGTTATACCTATGACGCCTGGACACTGGAGAGCGCTCTCGCCGAGACTACTGTATATACGGAGTACGACGAGCAGGGCCGTTGTGTGAAAGTGCAGAACTCGGGCCGTTGGGATTCTTACAACTACACGGGCGTGATTACTTACAACGCCGACGGCAACAAGGTTTCGGAGTTGCACTACAGCCCCGAGAACCTCACGTTGCTCAAGGGCGCTCAGTATTGGACTTACGACGAGACGGGGTTCTGCACCATGTATGAGGAGAAGCGTGTGGATGAGAACGGCGTAGAGGCCGACAACTACCGCATGCTCTACACCAAGGAGAGCGAGAATCCCCTGCGCATCCGCCGCAAGAGTCAGTCTTACTTCATGGACATGTGGAGCAACAACGCCACTACTTCGGTGGAGGAATATGCCGACTACACCGGTCAGCAAGCTCCCGTGCTCACGCTGGAGAAGAAAGAGTCCACGGCCTACAACGCCACGTTCTTCTGCATCGAACTTCCAGCCGCAGTGAAGTCGAACCCCAAAGCCGCGGTGAAGTTGATGGACCGCGCCCGCACGATGGTCGTTCTCCCGGTCAGCGAGGTCGAGGCCGACGGCAATCTTCACTACAGCGTGACCGGTCTGCCGAACGGTTATCACGAGTATATGGCTCAGTATGTGGAGCTGGACGACGACGGGAAGATTGCCCGTGAGTGGCTGGTGAGCAACCCCGTCAGCGAAGTTCACAATACACCGCTCGCCGCTCCCACCAATCTCCGAGTTGTGGGCGCCGAGAAGGACAAGTACGGCGACTACTCCGTCACCGTGGCTTGGGACGAGCCGCAGTATGCCGACGACCTGAAGCCCTTGCGCTACAACGTGATTCTGAAGAACTTCGTCGCTGCCGACAATCGCAACGCCGACGGTCAGGCTTTGGAGTGGACCCTCGAAGGAATGAGCGAGGAGTTTGCCTTCCTTGTGCAGGCCGTCTATCCGATTGGAAAGGCCAACAGCGACTATCTCACCGTGAATCCCAAGGACTATGTGACGGTGACCTACGACGCCCGCTCTATCACCGAGCAGCTGACCACCTTCGACGACGCCAGTGTTCCCGCCCAGAAGACCGTCTGGCTCTATGGCGGCGACGACACCGTGATGCGCCGCGCCACTTACAACGTTACGGCCGACGGCACTGACGAGCTCACCGAATATGTTCGCGAGGCGGGAGCCGACCGCACTTACAACGAGCGCGGCCGTCTGCTCACCGAGGCCGTCTGGAACGAAGCTCACACGCAGTATGTCGAGACCACTTACACTTACGACAGCAACGACTTCCTGACCGAGAGCACCACCACGCAGAACAAGGTCCGCTCCAACGGCAACATCACCAAGACGAATCTTTATCAGGTGGTTTATTCGCAGACCGACGACGACGAAGTGCTGACGGGCGTCCGCTACGACTACAATGCCGCTGCCGGTCAGTGGAAGAAGAGCGCCAACCTCGTCTGCAAGATGATGACCACCGGCTTGGGTTACACGCCCACCGCCAAGATTCTGCGCGCCGACGCCGACAGTGTCTTCATCTCCGCCATGCCCGCTGCCGACCGCCGTGCCGGTCTCGCCGCCTTCAACATCTACTGCGACGGCGTGGTCATGGCCAAGGGTCTCTCGTTCCTCGACGACAAGTATCTGGTGGTCGATGAATACGGATTTATGCTCGACTGGATTTGCGGTCTGCCCGCTCCCGCTGCTGAATGTGAGTACATTGTGCAGTATGTGGAACTCGACAACAACATGGACTATCGCTGCGGCTTCACTTGCGCCGCTCCGCTGCAGTTCACCCCCGCCACAGCCATCCAGCAAGTGGAGACCGACCGCGCCGCTGCCTCACCGCGTTACAATCTGCAGGGCCAGCGCGTGGGTCGCAACTACCGCGGCATTGTGATTGAAGGCTCGAAGAAATTCGTTCAGCAATAAAAAAACTCCTCCCCCGCAGGAGCAACTTTTTTTACAAACTTGACAATGAAAAGCATTCTTTTGTCCCTCGTTCTCGTGCTCTCGGCGCTGAGCGCCATGGCCGAGCGCGGAACGCTGGTGCTTCGCTCGCCGCAGGAGTATCAGATTATCTACATCTCGCCCAACGGCAAGTGGGCGGCCGGTGTTTATTACGACTACAGTTACAACCCCTTCGCCTTCCGCTGGAACTTGGAAAGCGATGAGATTCAGATGCTCTCGTCGCTCGAAATCTCCGTTCCCTCGGGCATTGCCAACGACGGAACCGTCGTGGGCAACTACATGGCCACCGACATTTCGCCCAACGGCGCTCCCGTGGAGACTCCGGGCTACTTCACCGACCGTTGGCACACGTTGCCCATGGTGGGCGAGTTCGTTCCCGGCGTTGAGCTGTTCGCCTCCATGGGCGGCGGCATTGCCGGCGGCATTTCGCCCGACGGCCGTTGGATGACGGGCGCTTCCTACATCGAAGGGAAGCTGCATCCCATGGTCTGGAAGGACGGTCAGCTCTACCGCGATTTGTTCGACGGAACCGACTGCGTTCCCTACTGCATTTCGTGCGACGGCTCCCACATCGGCGGCTGGAAATACATCACCGACGACTACGGAGTCCGCTATTCCTTCGTGTGGAACCTGGCCGAGGAGTCGCCCCGCGTGCTCAGTCGCTACGGCGCTCCCTGGTGTGCCGCCAAGCAGTTCACCAGCGACGGCAAGAAAGTGCTCATGTGGAACGGCTGGAAGAACACACTGCTGAACAGGGCCGCCAACATGGACGTCGTCTATGACGTGGAGACGCAGGAGATGACCAACGTGCGAACCATCAGCGACAATCCCGCCAACTTCGACATTTTTGCCCTGGCCGACGACGGGACCATCCTCGGTTACGAGGCCGACGACGGACTGAACCGCGCCATCATCTACAAGGACGGAACGCCCCACTTCGTCACCGACTACTTCAAGGAGCAGGGCATTCACGACTTCTTCAACGACCCCTATGTCTTCTACGACCCTGAGCAGTTCCCCTATCCCGTGGTGCAGTGCGGCTATGCCATCTCGGCCGACGCCAAGGCCATGGGCTTCTATCACTACGAGCCCACGGGTTACACCCAGAGCTCCATCGTGCTGACGGACCAGGAACTCACCCACCGCGCTCCCTGCGGTCTCAAGGCCCGCGGACTGCGTGGCGAGGGGACGGCCCGCGTGGAGTGGAAAGCGCCGCTCGCCAACGCCGAGGCTGTGCAAAAGTACATCGTCTATCGCGACGGCAACGCCGTGGCCGAAGTGCCCGCCACCAGCCGTCTCTTCTTCGACAATAATCTTTCCGACGGCACTTACGCCTACAGCGTGGCCGCCACTTATGCCGACGGAACCACCAGTCCCGCTACGGCCGCTGCCAGCGCCGAGGTGACCACCTCTTGCCTGCAGTCGCCCTACGCCGTGTTTGCCCGTCAGCGCGGTTTCCAAGGCGCTGCCATCCAGTGGCATGCGCCCCGCACCAACCACATCACCAAGGGTTACTTCGACGACGCCACCGACGAGATTGTCGGTTTCGGCGGCGGCGACAACTCCTTCGAGGTGGCCATCCGCATCGACCGCGAGGAGATGCTGCAGTACAAGGGCCAGCAGATTCGCGCCGTGCAGTTCTATCCCATGTCGGCCCAGCTCGCCTGGACGCTCACCATCTACGAGATGGCCGCCGACGGAACGCTCACCACGCTCCACCAGCAGCAGGTCAGCGAGACCCTCGCCCTCGGCCAGCTCAACACCATCGCGCTTGACAAGACGCTCAACATCGGCGACCTGAAGAACGACATCGTGGTGGGCGTCGCTCCCACCGTGAGCAGTCTCACCGCCTCGTACAACGTGGTGGGCATGGTTTACGGCCGCTGCACCAGCGGCGTCACCGACCTGCTCCGCCTCCCCATCGACCCCAAGTTCGACTCGCTCTACGCGCTGGCCCAGCAATCCGCCACCACCAACGAGGTATCGTGGGCCATCGGTCTCGTCATCGACAATCCCAAGTTGGGCGCCGACGCCGACAAGGTGGAGAAGTACAACGTCTTTGTCGATGGCGCTCTCGCCACCACCACCGCCGCCACTTCCGCCACGCTGCCGCAGGTCGCCTTCGGCCAGCGCACCGTGGGCGTTCAGGCCATCTATGCCAACGGACTGCAGTCCACCGTCGAGACCACCCAGCTCAGCCTCTCGCCCGACAGCGAGCTCTACGGCGTGCAGCA
>JABUUA010000029.1 GCA_021443405.1 Bacteroidaceae bacterium | reverse complement strand
CCGCCGTGCTGCCCGGCGGCGGCTCCATCAGCACCTCGAACGGCGTGCAGGGCCTGTGCCTCTATCAGCAGGGCAGCGCCCTTGCCGAGGCAACCATCATCGTGGACAACGTGCGCGTGGCCACCGACTTGGCCTCGCTCTTCACGGAAGAGCCAGGCGGTGACGACGGCGACGATGACGACGATGACGACGAAGACGCAACGCCCGAACTGACCATCGTGCAGCAGACCGACTTCATCGACGAGGCCGCCCCCATCAACGAAGACACCCGCTTCGCCACCTTCACCGTGGAGGCGAAGAACCTGGAGGCTGCCACCAGCATCTGGCTGGGCGGCAAGGACCGCGACCAGTTCTCGCTCAGCACCGAGGAGATTCCCGCCGGCACCGGCTCTTACGAAGTGGTGGTCACCTATCACCCCACCGCCATCGGCAAGTACAGCGCCACCGTCAACTTCGACGCCACGCCCACCGAACTGAGCGCCACCTACGCGCTCGCCGCTGCCGCCTACGACCCTGAGAATCTGCCCACCATCACCGTCCCCGAAAGCGTGGAAGCCTTCGAGGCCGCTCCGAACGAGGTGGACGAGAAGACCGTGACCATCAGCTCGGCCAATATGTTCGACTACGTCTATCTCGCCGTCGAGGAAGCAACGGCTCCCGGCGTGTTCGTCATCAACCAAGGCATGATGCTCGCCAACGACAGCTACGAACTGAAAATCACCTTCCAACCCTTGCAGGAGGGCGACTACACCGCCAAGGTGAAAGTCTATTCGACCATGGTCGACGCGCAGTATCTCGAACTCAAGGGCCACAGCGACGGCACCGTTCCTCCCGAACCCCAGCAGGGCGGCGAACTCCTGCTCGACAAGAGCAACCCGCTGACCTTGCTCGTGGAGAACTTCGACAACGTGGAGCACAACCAACCCCTGGCTCTGGACGGCTGGGACAACGTGGCCATGGAGGGAACCCGCGCTTGGTGGGGCTACACCTTCAGCGACGACCAGGAACACGGACGCGCCGCCAAGGTGACCGCCTACGACAGCGAGGCTGAATACGACACTCCGTGTGAAATGCTGCTCGTGACGCCCGCCCTCGACTTCAAGAACGCCGCCAGCAAGGTGTTCACCTGCAGCGTGATGGGCCAGTTCCTGCCGTCGGAAGGCACCGAGGAAGTGCTCGAGGTGCTCTACATCGAGGACAAGGACTACATGGAGCCGATCCAGGGCTTGAACATCCCCTGCATCTCCGACCAGAACAAGGAGTGGGTGGACTACGTCATCGACTTCGAAGGCCAGCCCCTCGCCGACGTGTTCTTCATCGGCTTCCGACTGAAGTCGCAGCGCGGACACAGCAACGCCAAGACCTACTACGTGGACAACGTAAGCTGGGGCCGCACCGACATTCCGCAGGTCAAGGCCGACACCCGTCTGCTCGAATACACCGGCGTGACCACTCCGGAGGTGGTGACCTCGCCCGACATCACCGTGACCGGTCTGAACCTGACCGAGGACATCAAGGTGAAGGTCTATGGTCCTGACGCCCAGTACTTCGAGCCCAGCACGACGACACTGCCCGCCACCGGCGGCACATTCCACCTCCAGTCAAGCTTCGATGTGGAGGGCGACTATGTGGCTTACGTCGAACTGTCGTCAGAAGGCGCCGGTCCGTTCCTCTTCGAGGTGCATGTCTCTGTAAGTCTGTGGGACAGCATCGGCGGCGTCGGCGCGCAGTCGGCAGTCACCGAGGCTTACGACCTCACGGGCCGCAAGATCACCGGCTCCGCCGTGAAGAACCTCCGTCGCGGCATCTACGTCATCGACGGCAAGAAGATAGCGAAGTAAACCGCCGCAACACCGCCTGCCTTCCGGCAGGATAATCCCAGAAAGTTCATTAGGCAGTCTTTTGATTGTTTGATATTTTTTGAGATAGAATTTTCCCACTTTGAGGGAGCGATGGAGGTCCATCGTGACCGATGAGCGGGAAAATTATAACCAAAAAGGAACTGGCAAGCAATGATTGTTCTAATGAACTTTCTGGGATAACAATAATCGGCCATTGGGATGTTTTCCTAATGGTCGATTTTTTGTTTTGGGGTGATGGCCGTTAGGGGTTGATTGCAAATTGCAAATAAAAAGAGAATATCCCCCTTTGTCTAAAGACTGATTGTGGTTGATTGCAAATTGCAAAAATAAAAAGATATATCCCTTGTCTAAGACCGATTTGGGTTAATTGCAAATTGCAAAATAAGAAAGTATATCCCCCTTATCTAACCCTCAACCTTGTCGGACTGCGGCGGCAGGGTGGTGTTGCGAACCACGAGTTTGGTTTTCACAATGCGGTTGAGGAACTGTCCCGCGGGCACTCGGCCTTGGAGCGTGTCGAGGAGCACTTGCGCCGCCTCGCGGCCCACGGCGTCGCCGCGCTGTTCGATGGTGGTGAGCGATGGTTCGCAGGAACGAGCGCGGATGCCGTCGGCAAAACCGCAAATCTGCAAGTCCCGCGGAACGTTGAAGCCGTGACGCTTGGCCGAGTAGAGAACGCCGAGCGCCGTGTCGTCGTTGATGGTGAAGAATCCGTCGGGTCGCGGTTCCAAGGCAAGCAGCGTGGGCGTGAGCGCTTCGGCCTCGGCGCGGTTGTCGCACTGACACACCAGTCGTTCGTCGATGGCGAGGTGGTGGCGACGCATGGTGTCGCGGTAGCCGTTGAAGCGGTTTTTCGAGATTTCCAGGTTCATGGTCGCCCCGAGAAAAGCAATGCGCCGGCAGCCGCAGGCAATCAGATGCTCGGTGGCCGTGACCGCCGCCGCGTAGTCGTCCACCACCACTCGGCTCGTTCGCACTCCCGTGCAGATGCGGTCGGCGAACACGAGCGGAATGCCCTGTTCCTGAGCCGCCACGATGTGGCGGTAGTCCGTCGTGTCCTTGGCAAGACTGATGATAATGCCCGCCACGCGCTGTTGGCACAGCGCCTCCACGGCACTTCGCTCGCGGGCATAGCAGTCGCCCGTCTGCACAGCGATGACGAAATAGTCGGCCGCGGAGAGCGTCAGTTCTATGGCCGTGAGAATGCACGAGAAGTAGTAATGCTCGAATTGAGGCAGCACCACCGCGATGTAGCGACTCTCCTGCGGCCGCGACTGGCGCAGACGGGCCGCCGCGGTGTTGAGCACGAAGTGGTGGTCGCGGGCGTAGCGCTGAATCAGGTCGCGTTTGGCGAGGCTAATCATCGGGTTGTCCTGCAAGGCGCGACTGACCGTGCTGACCGACACGCCCAGGGCTTTGGCAATGTCTTTGATGTTCATGGTGACAGATTCTTCGGCGACAGAGGCAAGCGCCGCCGGACACTTCGGAGCGAGCGCGGCATTTCCCCTCGTCGTCGCAAAGTTACACAGAAATCCTCGTTTTTGCAAACGATTGCGAAGCATTTTTTCCGTTAATTGCACCGGATGCGGAAGAAGGTGTTGCGATAATTGCTAATTTTGTGGCGATGAATCTTAAAGTTAATAGTATGAAGCATCGAAAGTCGGGCTTTTGGCCCAAGTTTTTTGCTTTAGTGCTCGTGCTCTTCATCAGCAGCGTCGCCATGGCGCAGACGGAGGTGAAGGGCTTGGTAAAGGACGACATGGGAGAGCCTTTGCCCGGAGCCAAGGTGGCCACCAAGGCAGGTGACGCAGCCACAGTGACAGATTTCAACGGTAATTTCACCATCAAGGCGCAGAAAGGCTCCACACTCGTGGTGTCGTACATGGGCTTTGTGACCAAGGAGGTGACCGCGTCCGCCAACGTGGTCGTTACTCTCTCGGAGGACGCGAAAGCGCTCGAGGACGTGGTGGTGATTGGTTACGGAACAGCCAAGAAGAACGACCTCACGGGTAGCGTGACGGTGATGAAGCCCGACGAAGAGAACCGCGGCGTCATCACCAGCGCGCAAGACATGATGGTCGGAAAAGTGGCTGGTGTGAGCGTGACCACGAGCGGCGGTCCCGGTGCCGGCGCCACCATCCGCATCCGCGGCGGTTCGTCGCTCAACGCCAGCAACGACCCCCTCATCGTCATCGACGGACTCGCCATGGACAACAACGGCGTGAAGGGTCTGTCGAACTTGCTCTCGATGGTCAATCCCCAGGATATTGAGAGTTTCACCGTGCTCAAGGACGCTTCGGCCACAGCCATCTACGGTAGTCGCGGCTCGAACGGCGTCATCATCATCACCACGAAGAAGGGCGACCAAGGGCACAGCCCCCGCGTCTCATACACAGGAAATGTGAACTTCGCGACGCGCAAGAATCCCATCGAGGTGATGAGCGGCGACCAATTCCGCGATTATCTCCAGCAAACCTACGGCGCCGACAAATACAATCAGTGGCGCGCGCAAGGTTGGGTGGGCGACGCCAACACCGACTGGCAGAGCGAAATCTACCGCACGGGCGTGAGCAGCGACCACGCCATCACGCTCTCCGGCGGTCTGAAGCACATGCCTTACCGCGTGACAGTGGGTTACACCGGCAACCGCGGTATTCTGAAGACCACCGACTTCCGCCGTACCACCGCCAGCGTGAACCTCAATCCTTCGCTGGCCGACGACCACTTGAAGATAAATCTCAACGGAAAATTCCTCTTCGCAGAGTCGCGTTACGCCAATCAAGAGGCAATCTCTGCAGCCATTGCCATGAACCCCACCATTCCCGTCAAGAGCAGCAATCCCATCCATCAGCAGTATTTCCAGGGCTATTGGCAGTGGGATGTGGCCGGCAACTACGGCGACGGTTCGGCGTGGCCCTACAGTTTCAACAACAACGGAACCAAGAATCCCGTCTCGCTCCTCGACCTGAAGCGCGACGAGGCTCAGAGCATGGCTTTCGTGGGAAATGCCGAGTTCGACTACGCCGTCCATCACTTCGAGGACCTTCATCTGCATCTCAACATGGGTGGCGACTACAGCACCGGTCAGCAAGATTCTTACACCAGTCCTTACAGCCCCGAGTCGTTCTACTACGGCTGGCAGGGATGGGAGAAGATTAACAAGTACAATCTGCAGCTCAACGCCTATGCGCAATACACCCATAACTGGAACAACCGCCACGACCTCAGTGTGATGGCCGGTTACGAGTGGCAGCATTTCCACAGAGAACTCACCCGCGACGGTTCGGGCTATTATCCCGAGACCATCGCTGGCCATGTGGCTGGCGAAGCTTACAACCGCAGCAATTCGCCTTGGGCAACAGAGAACTATTTGGTCAGCTTCTTCGGTCGTGCTGGTTACACACTGTTCGACCGCTATATGCTCACCGCCACAGTTCGCCGCGACGGCTCGAGCCGCTTCCGCGACCATTGGTCAACCTTCCCCAGCTTTGCTTTTGCCTGGCGAATCAACGAGGAGAAGTTCCTGCGCGACTGCCGTAATCTGAACATGCTGAAACTTCGTCTCGGCTACGGTCTCACCGGTCAGCAGGACATCAATCAGGACTATGGTTACGTGGCGACATACAGTCAGAACCAGGGCGCCGGCTCGAACTACTTCCCTTGCGTGGACGCCAACGGCAAGATTATGCGCGACGCCCAGGGCAACATCATTTATATGCCCGTCTCTCGTCCCGGCGAATACAACGCCGCGCTGAAGTGGGAGACCACCACCACTTACAATGCCGGCATCGACCTCGGTCTGTGGAACAATCGCCTGTCGGCCTCGATTGACTATTACTACCGCGTGACCACCGACCTCATCAACCGTGTGAGCGTTCCCGCGGGAACTAATTTCAAGAACATGGTCACCAGCAACATCGGTTCTATGGTCAACCAAGGTGTGGAGCTGCAACTCAATGCTGTGGCCATCGACACCAAGGACTGGACGTGGGACCTCGCCTTCAACGCCACTTACAATCGCAATGAAATCACCGAACTCATCGGCGGCGACGAGACTTACATGGTGGAGACCGGAGGAATCAGCGCCGGCACAGGCCGCTGCGTTCAAATGCATGCCGTGGGTCATCCCATGAGCAGTTTCTACGTTTATCAGCAGGTCTATGACGCAAAGGGAATGCCCATCGAGGGCGTTTATGTGGACCGCGACGGCAACGGCATCATCAACGAGAGCGACCGCTACTTCTACAAGAGCCCCGTGGCTCCGTGGACCTTCGGCTTCAGCAGCAAACTGCGCTACAAGCAGTGGGACCTCGGCTTCGGCTTGCGGGCAAGTCTCGGCAACTATGTGTTCAACGATGTGGAGGCCGGCTGGAGCAACATCAAGACCATCTACGACGAGAAAGGTTACCTCACCAACCGTCCGCTCTACGAACTTCCGAAGGCTTGGCAGACGTGGGACAACCCCATCTCCGACTACTTTGTGCACAACGGAAGTTTCCTCAAGTGCGACAACATCACCCTCGGCTACAGCTGGCCCGGCGTGACGCGCCATAAGATCAGCGGTCGTGTTTTTGCCAGCGTGAGCAATGTCTTCTGCATCACCAAGTACAACGGTATCGACCCCGAAGTGTTCGGTGGCATCGACGGCACACTCTATCCCCGCCCCATCACCTATCAGTTGGGCGTTAACCTCAACTTCTAAAAGCAAGAATTCTATGAAACTCATCGAAATAAAAAAGTTTGCTCCCGCAGTCGTTCTGCTGTGTTGCTTAGGCGTCAGTTCTTGCGTGAAAGACCTTGACGTTGTGCCCATCGACCCGACGCTGAGTCTTGAGTCCGATGACGACGGCATCTACAACAAATGTTATTCGCTGATGGCGCTCGCAGGCCTCGACGGTCAGGACGGTAACTGCGATATCGACGGCCTTGACGGCGGCACCACCGGCTTTGTACGCCAGATGTTCAACGCCAACGAACTCACCACCGACGAGTGCATCTGCTCGTGGGGCGACGAGGGCATTCCCGCCTTCAACTTCAATCAGTACAACAGCAGTCACCCCATGCTGGCGGGTTTCTACTACCGTCTTTACTTCGGCGTGACGCTGTGTAACTTCTATCTCAACGAGTGCAAAGGCACGGATCAGCAGCGAGCCGAGATTCAGTTCCTGCGCGCGTACTATTATTTCCATCTGCTCGACTGCTTCGGCAATGTTCCGTTCACCACGGCCGTTTCCAGCGAAAGACCGAAGCAGATTATGCGTCCCGACCTCTATAAATGGGTGGAACAGCAGTTGCTCGAGTGCGAGCCGAATCTGGCCGACGCGCATCCCAAGACCAGTGCCGACGGCGATTACGGAAAGGCTGACAAGGCGGCCGCATGGCTGTTGCTCGCTCGCCTTTACCTCAACGCTTCCGTCTATACCAACGGTCAGACTACTGCTTATGACCAGGCTGCCCGCTATGCCAAGAAAGTCATGGACAGCGACTATGAGCTGAACACGCAGGCCGTCACCAACCCCGACGGTTATACGTGGAGCGCTTACCAGATGCTCTTCATGGGCGACAACGGTGAGACCGCCGCTGCCAAGGAGGCCATTCTGCCCTTGCTTCAGGACGGTTTGCAGACTACCTCGTGGGGTTGCAGCCTCTTCCTCATGGCGAGCACCTTCAACGCCGATATGCTCCGCTATAACGGCGCTGGCAACGGAACCAGCGAGAACTGGGCGGGTCTGCGTGCTCGTCGTGATTTAGTGCGCCGCTTCTTCCCCGCCGACAACTGTCCCGACGAGGCGGAGACCGACGAAATCTTGGCTGCCGCCGGCGACGACCGCGCTCTGCTCTGGGGAGCCGGCCACACGCTGTCGGTCAACGACCCCAGTGACTTCACCAACGGCTATGGCGTTGTGAAGTTCCTCAACTACTACAGCGACGGCGGTAATACGCATGACGCGAAGTTTGCCGACATGGATTTCTTCCTTATGCGCAAGGCCGAGGCCTACCTCACCTATGCCGAGGCGCTCACTCGTGCGGCTGGCGACTCTCAGACGGGCGCCGACGCTACCGCAGCCATCAATGTACTGCGCCGCCGAGCCAACGCTGCCGAGCGCAATTACTTCACGCTCAACGACATTCTTGATGAGTGGAGCCGCGAGTTTTTCTATGAGGGCCGTCGTCGTCACGACCTCATCCGCTTTGGTTATTACGGCGGTGTGAGCGATTATCTCTGGGAATGGAAGGGCGGTTCGAAGGAAGGCACTAACTTCTCTGCCAACCTCAATTTGTTCGCCATCCCCGAGAAAGAGATGAACGCCAACCGTGGCTTGACCCAAAATCCTGGCTATTAATTAAAAGAATGACAATGAAAAACCTCTTATATTCGGCTTTGCTGCTCGTTGGCGGCATTTGCCTTATGGCTTGTGAGGACGACAACGGGTCGAACCCGACCCTCCAGCAACCCACGGACTTCGTGATGAACACGCCCGCTTACAGCGACCTCAATGTGGATTTGGCCAATAGTAAGTCGCTCAAGCTCTCGTGCCAGCAACCCGATTTCGGTTACACCGCCGCTGTGAAATACCAGTTGCAAGTATCGCTGACCAACGACTTCTCGGTTTCTTACGCCGAGGCGAAGGCCGACGAGAGCGGCAACACCGTTGCTACTTACGCCACGGTGAACGAGGCTTATACGGGCGTCAGCTTCGAAGCAACGCCGTCGCTGGTGGCCAAGGCCCTGCAGCAGTGCGGTCAGTGGCCTGCTTCCGAAGTCCCCGAGACCGTGACCGCCTACGCTCGTCTCTTGGCGACCGTGGAGAATTACAGTGTTGCCAGCAACGTGGTGACCCTGCATTTCATACCTTACTACGTGGAGTTGCAGGCGAAACCCGACATCTGGTACTTCATCGGAGGCGGAGTCAACGGTTGGACCACGGGCAGCATCGGCGAGTTCGTTGTTCCCATCAGTCTGAAAGCCGGCGAGACCTACAACGACGAGACCGGACAAGGAATCTTTGAGCACACGGGATACTTCAAGGCTGACCAGTTCAAACTCATCCAAGACCCCAATGCCTGGGCCCCCATGCTCGGTGTGAGCGACGAAGCTTCGTTCGGCAACGGCAAGGATTGGAGCGGTTCGGCCAAGCTCCGCGCTGCGGAGGGCGACGATGACCCGGCTTGCTGGCGACCCGCTGCCGACGGCTTCTACACCTTCACCCTCGACACCAGCGCTGGTTTGGGCGGAACGAAGGTGACCGTGAAGTGGGCCGACGACCAGAACCCCAAGACCTACGGCGGCATTGCCGTGGGCGGCGTGGACCTCACCCCGAATGCAGTTGTGAGCCACATCTGGTTTGGCGATGTGACCCTCGGCTCCGACAGCGAGTTGGAGGTGGTTGCCACCGACGGAACGGTGTGGCGCAACAAGCAGTTCCCCTACGCCGTGGGAACCGCCGAGGGCGACAAGATTAAAGCCAAGGCAGGAACCTATCGCGTTGTCTTCAACGACATTACGGGCTGCTACCATTTCATTAACCAGTAACTGACTATCAACGATGAAAAAGAACCTATTCACGACCATCGTGCTGGCAGCAGGACTGGCTGCCTGCACCGGCGACTACACCGATTGGGCCCCGCTCGGCACGACGGAGCCCGACGCTCTCGAGCAGGTCACTCTGCAGGTGGAGCGCGTGGCTTCCGAGATTGTTATGGAGCAAGTGACCACCGACTCGGTGCAAGTGTTCGTTCCCGTCAAGGTGGAAACCTCGCTGCCTCTCGACTACGAACTGTTGCTGACCAACGACAACGGCAAGCAAACAAGTCTGCCCACCACCGCCGGCGGCATGGTGGCGAAGACCGACCTTGTTTCGGCTGTGGAGAAACTCTACGGGAAGCGCCAGCAGTTGCGCGAGATGGACGGCTTGCTGAAGGCTTACGCCACACTCGACGGGGTGGAGGCTCAGGTGAAGAGCAACTCCTTCAAGGTGTTCGTTCTGCCCGAAATCCCGCCCATCAACTACTGGATATACGGTAAGCAGAACAACCGCGACAAGACGTTGCGCACCCTGCCCTTGATGCCCATCACGCCCGCCAATCAGACGGTGACCACCTATTTCTCTGGTTCGCTGGACACGAAAGTGCTCACCGACGACTACTTCGCCGACCCCCTCGACGCTTACATCTATGGCGTGGAAGGCAGTCAGCAGCAGACGTGGTCGGGCAATGTGCTGGCCGGAAACGGCGGTTACATTTCGTCGCCCTCCGCCGGATGGTTCACGCTGAGTTTCGACTTCGCCAACCTGACGTATAAGTTCACGCAGCTCGACAACCAGCAACCCGCCGAGTACCGTCAGATTAGCTTGATTGGTCTGGGCAACGACTGGAGCACCGACGTCGTGCTGACCGAGGTGGCCACCAACAAGAGCGCTTGGCGTTCGCACTGCTGGTATTTGCTCGATTTGCAGGTTCCCGACGCCACGAAGGGCAAGTTCCGCGCCGACGCCGACTGGGCCGTCAACTGGGGCGCCGACCAGAACGTGGGGCTGAACGCCTATGGAGTGGGCACTCAGAACGGAGCTGACATCAGCATTCCCGCCGGCACTTTCGACGTCTATTTCAACGACATTACGGGCGAATTCCTTTTCTTGCAGAAATAAACTAATGGGTAGGGCGGGGGAAGTTCCCGGCCCTACCCATTCACGGAAAACAATTAACCATTTAATAAACACTTTATGAAGAAGATTTTTACTCTGATTTGCGCGACCCTCATGGGCGCAGTTGCGTTTGCACAGGACGCTTACAACCCCGAAGAGCACACGTGTGTGATGCGCGGCACCTCGAACTTCTGCACCTACAACTGGGCGGACGACGAGAATCCCGGCGATGCCATGACTTACGACGCCGCCAAGGGCGTTTGGTTCGTGACGAAGAAGGCCGCTGTGGTCAACCAGACCGTGGAGCTGAAGGTCGTTTACGACGACAAGTGGTACGGTGTGAACGGCGGCGATGGCAACCTCCAGTTCTCGGTAAGCGCTGAGTGCGACGTCACCGTCAGCTGGAACCCCGAGACCATGGAACTGAAGGCCGAGGGCGCTAACGTTGGCGACCCCGTCACCACCGTCGAGTACATCGTGCTGGCCGGCAGCGCCACGCTGTTCGGTTCGAACTGGGACCCCACCGACAAAGCCAACGAGATGGAGGCTGTGGACGACGGCTACTACCAGAAGACCTACACGGCCGTGAGCGCCGGCATCTACGAGTTCAAGGCTACGGCCAACGGCGCCTGGGCCATCCAGTGGGGTGGCAACGGCTCACTCGTGGAGCTGGGCACTACCTTCTCAACGGGCGGCGACAACGTGAAGTTTGAACTCCCCGAAGGCTTCACCTACACCGTGACCATCACCCTCGACCTCATGGACAGCACCTCGCCCAAGATGACTGTCGAGGCCAAGCAGGAAGGTTCGGCCGAAATCAAGGAGGCCATCTACTCAGTGGCCGGAACCATGAACGGTTGGAACGCGCAGGACGAGACCACCGAGCTCAGCAAGTTGGAGGAAGGCATTTATGAGATTGCCTTGGAAGTTCCCGCCGGCGACCATCGCTTCAAGGTGGTGAAGAACCACGACTGGACGGTTGCCTACGGCGCCGGCGACACCTTCTCGACGGGCGTTGCCCAGGTGGCTGGCGGCAACGACGCTTGGTTCACGCTCACCGAGGACGCTACGGTGGTCTTCACGCTCAACGTGACCAACCCCTCTGAGGTGACCATCTTGGTGCAGCCTTTGAAGGGCGACGCCATCGAGAGCCTCACGACCGACGGCTCGACTGCCATTTACAACCTCGCCGGTCAGCGCGTGCAGAAGGCCACCCGTGGCCTTTACATCATCGGCGGCCGCAAGGTGCTGAAGTAAGACCCCACCCTAACCCTCCCCCACGGGGGAGGGAAAGGCAATCCTCTATTTTATCCCCGAAGAACACCCCCTCCCACGTGGGGGGGGTGGGGTATTTTTGGAATTAACCCAATACTATGATAAAAATGAAGCAACTGCTTTGCACGCTCTCCCTTGCACTGCGAAGGGTCGGAGCGGGGCTTTTTCTCCCGGTTTTCCTGTCGATGGTCGCTGTGGGCGCTCGGGCCCAGGGCTGGCCGGCCGACTACGACGGCGTGATGCTGCAAGGTTTCTACTGGGACGGTTATGCCGACACCCAGTGGACCAACCTCGAGGCGCAGGCCGACGAACTGGCCGAGTCGTTCTCGCTCGTGTGGGTTCCGCAGAGCGGTTGGTGCGGAAGCACCACCAACATGGGCTACACGCCCCAGTATTACTGGAACCAGCGCAGCGCCTTCGGGTCGGAGGCGGAACTCCGCAGTCTCATCGCCGCCCTCAAGCAGCGCGGCACGGGCTTGGTGGCCGACGTGGTCATCAACCACCGCGAGTCGGTGGGCGGATGGTTCACCTACCCGAAAGAGACCTACAAGGGCGAGACCTATCAGATGTTCTCCACCGACATCTGCGCCAACGACGACGGCGGCGCGGCCCGTGACGAGGCGGCCCGCCAGGGCGTTTCGCTCAGCAGCAACAACGACACCGGCGAGGACTGGAGCGGCTGCCGCGACCTCGACCACAAGAGCGCCAACGTGCAGCGCGTGGTGAAGGCCTACCTCCACTACCTGCTGGAAGACCTTGGATACACGGGCTTCCGCTACGACATGGTCAAGGGCTACTCCCCCGAGTTCACCGCCCTCTACAACCAAGACGCCCGCCCCGCCTTCTCGGTAGGCGAGTGCTGGGACAGCAACGACAACATCAAGCAGTGGATCAACGGAACCAAGACCAACGGCGTCCCCAACAGCGCCGCCTTCGACTTCCAGTTCCGCTACAACGTCCGCGACGCCATCAACGACCAGGACTGGAGCCGGCTCAAGAGCGACAACCGCCTGATTGCCTACAACGACTACAAGCGCTACGCCGTCACCTTCGTGGAGAACCACGACATGGAGTACCGCTCGGCCAGTGCACAGCAGGACCCCATCCGCCGCGACACCCTGCAGGCCAACGCCTTCCTGCTGGCCATGCCCGGAACGCCCTGCGTGTTCCTCACCCACTGGAAAGCCTACAAGCAGGAACTGAAGTCGATGATTGAGGCGCGGCGGCTGGCCGGCGTCACCAACACCAGCACCTACACCACGCAGAACGCCACCTCGAACTACTACGCCGCCAGCGTGCAGGGGCAGCGCGGCCGCCTCTACGTGGTGGTGGGCAAACCCGCCAGCATCGCCTCGCGACTGCCTTTCGTGGCCAGCACTTATGTGGAGATTCTCCTGGGCCACGGCTACCGCTACCTGCTGAGCAAGGACACCGAGGTAGCTTGGCTCGACCTTGCGTCGGGCAAGTACGACACTGCCATCGACGTGCGCTGCATCGCCGTGAGCAACCAGCGCGACGCACAGCTCGTCTATACGCTCGACGGCTCCACCCCGACGGCCCAGAGCGCCACCATCGAGAGCGGGCAGTCGCTCCACCTCGAACAGAGCTGCACCGTGACGCTCGGTCTGCTCGTGGGCGGCGAGGTGAAGCACACGGTCCGTCATCACTACGACGTCACTCCCTTCATCCCCCGCCAGGCCACCGTCTACTGCCGCCCCATGGCCACGCTCGTGAGCCAGTGGCCCACCATGAACTACTACCTCTGGACCCGCGGCGGCACGCAGGTCAACGGCAACTGGCCGGGCAAGCGCATCGCCGAGACTGTGGAGATAGGCGGACAGACGTGGTTTGTCCAGACGGTCGCTATCAACAGCCCCCGCGAGACGCTGAACGCCGTGTTCAGCACGGGCGACGGCAATCCGCAGTCGGTCGATGTGTCGGACATCGACGAGACGGCCTTCTTCGTCATCAAGCCCACCCAGTCGGAGGGCAAGTACGAGGTCACCGACGTTACGTCGGCCTACATCGGCTACACCGCCATCGAAGCGCCCGCCTCCGCCTCCCCGACGCGCGGTCCGCTCTACGACCTCCAGGGGCGGCGCGTGCAGCATCCGCGCTCCGGGCATCTCTACATCCGCGACGGAAGAAAGGTCCGTTGGTAGAGGACCTCACCCCCCGTTCTCTCTTTTTCACGAGCGACTCCGTAGTGAGCCGCTCGTTTTTTGTGTCGGCAGACGTCCCGATGACTGATTGGGGCTGAGTCGACCCTGACCTCCGTGTTTCAGTTTCAATGAAAC
>JABUUA010000028.1:17518-21148 GCA_021443405.1 Bacteroidaceae bacterium | reverse complement strand
TGGAGAACATCGACGCGCTGAAGGCGAGCAGTCTGTCCGACAAAAGCGTGAACGCCGTCACGTGCATCGGTCGCACGGCCTACGTGTGCACGGGTTTCGGCTTCCTCACCGTGGACCTGCAGGAGGGCGTGGTGCGCGACACCTACCTGCTGGGCCATGCCGTGACGGGCGTGGTGCTGAAGAACAACCGCCTTTATACCACCGACGGGACCACCGTGCACAGTGCTTCGGCCGACGCCAACTGGCACATTGCCGCCAACTGGAGCGTAAGCTCCGACCTTCCCGCCAGCCAAGTGGTGGTGACGCCGAGCGAATACAACCTCGCAGGAGGCCTATACTGGCACAGCGACGGCATGATGGGGCTGCGCGGCTACAAGCGTGCCGCCGACGGAACCTACACGCTGGCCACGGGCAGCATACAGCCCAACAGCCCCGTGCGTAACCTTGCCTACCGCATGGAATACGTGGGAGAGCGACTGTTAGTGGCGGGCGGCATCAACACGCCGTATGCCATCTACCACCCCGCCACCGCCATGTATTACGAGGACGGCGCTTGGACCAACTTCGATGAGGCCGGTCCTGCCGAGCAGCATCCCTCGTTGCATCACTGGAACACCACGCATCTGGTGCAAGACCCGACTGACCCCGACCACCACTTCGCCAGCCCGTATCGAACGGGACTCTACGAGTACCGAAAGGGAAAGTTCAGCAAGCTCTACAGCCTCCACAACTCTCCCTTGCAACAGATTGGCAACTACGGCGTCAACTACGTCTCGGCAACGGGCCTGAAATATGACGCCGACGGACTGCTTTGGATGATGAACCAGGGCACCGACACCATTGTGCGGGTGCTCACTCCCGCAGGCAAATGGCACGCGCTCTACTATCCCGAAATCGCAAAGGCGCCCACGTGCGACGACTATCTCTTCACCACCTCGGGCGTTCGCTTCTTAGTGTCGCGCCGCATGGACCAGCGAGGCTTCTTCGCCTTCCACACCAACGGGACCGTCAACAGCACGCGCGACGACAAACACACCCTGCTGCAGACCATCACTAATGAAGACGGCACGACCTACGCCCCCGACCAATTCTACTGCATGGCCGAGGACCTTGCGGGCCAAGTATGGTGCGGCACGCAGCTGGGACTCTTTGTCATCGAGGACCCTACGCAGGTGTTCGACAAGGGTTTCCGTTTCCTGCAGATAAAGATTGCCCGTGACGACGGCAGCGGCCTCGCCGACTACCTGCTCTCGGGAGTGCCCATCACCTGCATTGCCGTGGACGCGGCCAACCGCAAGTGGATAGGCACATCGACCAACGGACTCTATCTCGTGAGCCCCGACGGCCAGGAACTGATACACAATTTCCGCACCGAGAACTCGCCGTTGCTCTCGGACAACATCCAGTGCCTCGCGCTCCATCCCGTCAGCGGACTGCTGATGATAGGCACCGACCGCGGTCTGTGCTCCTACCAAGCCGACGCAAGCGAGGCGGAAGAGACGCTCGACGCCGACAACGTGCTTGTATATCCCAACCCCGTCCGCCCCGACTACACGGGCCCCATCACCATCGACGGACTCACCATGGACAGTGAAATAAAGGTGACTTCAAGCACGGGTCAGCTCGTGTGGGCAGGCCGCAGCAACGGCGGACGCGCAGTGTGGAACGGCTGCAACCAGCGAGGCCAGCGCGTTTCCAGCGGTGTTTACAACATCGTGGCCAACACTTCCGACGGCAAGAAGGCCATCGTCACCCGCGTGGTCGTCATCAAGTGAGCGGCAGCAAGCGCGCAACAACGCCGATTTTCCGAACGAACATTCGCCATTCCTCCTTTTGCCGGGTGCTTTCCTTCACGTCGAGAACCCGAAACCGCCAAGTGACAAATTGTCAATTCACGGGTCGCTCCAAAAGGCCGCAAAATAAAATTCCGTGCAGTCGTCCGCGTCTGCGCGACGTCTGGCGCAGGATATTGTTCGTTGATAATTAAGCGTTTGAAAAAATTCGACTGGGAGAATTGGCGAAAATGCCTAAGAAAATCGGCCAAGACATGCGGTCGAATGAGCTCATTCGTCCAGACGAATCGTCCTTTTTTCTTAGACGAATCGTCCAAGACGTTCGCATGTCTGATGAGAGGTCACCGCAGAACCCGACTTTTGACCACTTATTGACCCAACGAAGTCGTCCGCTCGCTCTATTTCACTCAAAATTTCGTCAGAAATCCATCGGCAAAAAGAAAGCAGAGAGGCACTATTGTGCGTCTGGTGAAAGCAAAAGCGGAATTTTGGTGGTCGTTTGATAATCCTAAATCAATCGTTAGGACGCCTTACCAAAATTTTCCAATAAATAAAGTGACGTTGTAAGAGAAAAAAACGTATCTTTGTACCACTAAAGAAAGGAAACATGACCACGACTGCACTCAACAAAGCACAGATTGAAGTGCTCAACGCACTATCACACCTCACCACTGCAGAGGATGTGTTGATGCTGAAGCAAGCCATCGCCGAGTTCTTTGCCAAAAGAGCCGACGCAGAGATGGAGAAGCTGTGGGAGCAAGGCGCTTGGAACGAGAACACCTTGCAAGACTTTTCCACGGCACACTACCGCACACCTTACTGAGAAGTTATGGTTAAGAGGAATGTGGTGGTTGATACCAACTGCCTACTGATGATGATACCCACCCGCAGTCCTTGGCGTAAGGTCTGGGACGCATACAGGGAAGGCAAATTCGTTATGTGCGTGTCAACCGGGGTTCTTGACGAATACCACGAGATATTATCACAGAAAGCATCGCCATCCGTCGCGGAAAACATCATTCAGGCAATAACCAACAGTCCGTTCACACGCTTCTTCTCGCCCCAATTCCGCTTTGAAATCATCAAGCAAGACCCCGACGATAATAAATTCGTAGACCTTGCCATCGTAGCACAAGCCGAATATTTAGTAAGCAACGACAAGCACTTTGAAGAAGCGAGAGCATGTCCCTTTCCGTCAGTCAACGTGGTGACCTTATCGGAATTCGCCCACGTTCTTTAGTGACAACAACGACACAACCCAACAAACACAACGAAAGCCCAGCTCCTACACCGAGGAAACTGGGCCTTTTCGTACTGCTTGGCGTCTGCAAAAATGGGCTTAAACCCAAATCATTCTTTAGGGTTACACGAGGTGACGAATAATCTCCTCACGGTCGCCGGGCAGGTAGTCGATGACGGGAATCTCAATCATCGTGTAGCAACCGGGCTGCTGCTTCATCGAAGCGCGAGCCACGTTCACGAGCACCTGGGCGGTAAGCGCGGGGTTGTTTATCTTCATGTTGAACTCAAAGAGCTGGTTGTGGGTCTGACCGCTCACGCCCTTGCGAACCAGATTCACGCCGTGGCCCACATCGTTGAGGGCATCCACGCAGGGAACCTGCTGCACGTGTGTCTCATCGTTCACAAAGTAAGCGTCGGCCTTGATGGCGGCCTCCACGGTCTTGAAGTCGGCGCCGTCCTCCAGTTCCACGTACACCATACGGCGATGGATGCCCGTGCCCACGGGGATGGTCATGCTCAGCGCGTCACGAACACCGGCGATAGCACGCACAGCCACGCTGTGACCCATCGAGCGGCCAGGGCCGAAGTTGGTGTA
>JABUUA010000028.1:3042-17143 GCA_021443405.1 Bacteroidaceae bacterium | reverse complement strand
TAACGGCCGATATTGCCGTAGCCCACGATAGCAATTCTTGTCTTTTGCATAGTTGTTCTTGTGTGTTTGGTGTTAAATTGATAGCAAAATTAAGGCTTTCTTGTCAATTATGCAAGCGTAAAGGCCAAATTTTATTTCTTTTGCCTTTTTCACTCCACTGCCCGACCATACGGAAAGTAATGGTAAAAATAGGAAATTCTTCTATAAAATCGTGCGCGCGCACATAGGAGTCTCAGCATTTTTTTGTAACTTTGCGAGCAAGAAACAACTAAAAAACCGTCATTATGACTTTTGAAAATTTGATTCCTGACTTCCGTGGCACGACTTGGAGAAGCGAGATAAACGTGCGCGACTTCATTCAGCACAACTACGAGCCTTACCTTGGCGACGAATCGTTCCTTGTAGGACCCACCGCACGCACCACCAAGTTGTGGTCCATTCTCACCGAGATGTTCAAGGTGGAGCGCGAGAAAGGCGTGTACGACGCCGAGACAAAATTGCCCCAGAGCATCGACACCTACGGAGCCGGATACATAAGCAAGGAGGACGAAGTCGTGGTGGGTCTGCAGACCGACGCCCCTCTGAAGCGCGGCATCTTCCCCAAAGGCGGCATCCGCATGGTGGAGAGCGCCCTCAAGGCCTACGGCTACGAGCTCGACGCCGACACCAAGACCATCTTTACAAAGTATCGTAAGACCCACAACGAAGGCGTGTTCTCAGCCTACAACGACGATATCAAGAAGGCCCGTCACGCCCATATCATCACCGGTCTGCCCGATGCCTACGGCCGCGGACGCATCATCGGCGACTACCGCCGCGTAGCACTCTACGGCACACACGCCCTCATCGAAGAGAAACTCCGCTTCCACAAGCGCATCGACATCCAGGAGTTCACCGAGGAAATTGTGCGCTGCCGCGAGGAAATCACCGACCAAATCAACGCCCTGCGCCAGTTCGAGAAGATGTGCGCCGCCTATGGTTTCGACGTAACTCGCCCGGCACAGAACGCTCGCGAAGCCGTGCAGTGGACCTACTTCGGTTATCTGGCCGCTGTGAAGGACCAGGACGGCGCCGCCATGTCACTGGGACGTGTGATGACCTTCCTCGACATCTTCATCCAGCGCGACCTGAAGAACGGCACGCTCACGGAGGAGGAAGCACAGGAACTCATCGACCAGATGGTGATGAAGCTCCGCATCGTCCGCTTCCTGCGCACGCCGGAATACAACGACCTCTTCTCGGGCGACCCCATCTGGGCCACCGCTTCCATCGCCGGTATGGGCGTGGACGGCCGCACCCTGGTGAGCAAAACCGACTACCGACTCCTGCACACGCTCTACAACATGGGTCCCTCTCCCGAGCCCAACATCACCATCCTGTGGTCGGAGCGTCTGCCCGAGCCCTTCAAGCGCTACTGCGCCAAGGTGGCCATCGACACCAGCGCCGTGCAGTTCGAGAACGATGACCTCATGCGTCACACCCTCGGCGACGACTACGGAATTGCCTGCTGCGTGAGCCCCATGAAGATAGGAAAGCAGATGCAGTTCTTCGGCGCCCGCGCCAACTTGGCCAAGTGTCTGCTCTACGCCATCAACGGCGGTCGCGACGAAATCACGGGCGAACAGGTGGCTCCCACCTACAGTCCCATCTACGGCGACTACCTGACATGGGAAGAACTCTGGCCTCGCTTCGACCAGATGATGCGCTGGCTGGCCAAGACCTACGTGAACGCGCTGAAGATTATCCACTACATGCACGACAAATACGACTACGAGGCTTTCGAGATGGCCCTGCACGACGGCGACGTCGAACGCACACGTGCCACCGGTATCGCTGGCATCTCCATCGTAGCAGACTCTATCGCAGCCATTCAGAAGGGCAAGATTCGCATCATTCGCGACGAGCGCGGCATCGCCGTTGACTTTGTAAACGAGGGCGACGACTACATCCCCTTCGGCAACAACTACGACGAGACCGACCAGATTGCCGTGATGATTACCGAGAAATTCATGGAGTACCTGCGTCAGCACCGCACCTACCGCGACGCCATCCCCACCCAGTCGCTGCTCACCATCACGTCGAACGTGGTCTATGGCCGCAACACGGGTGCCACCCCCGACGGCAGAAAGAAGGGCGTTCCCTTCGCTCCCGGTGCCAACCCCATGAACTCACGCGATCTCAAGGGCGCCGTGGCAGCGCTGGCTTCAGTGGCCAAACTGCCTTTCCATCACTCGAAGGACGGCATCTCATACACCTTCGGCATCTCGCCCGCAGCACTGGGCAAGGACTTGGAGGAGCAGAAGACGAACCTCGTGAACCTGATGGACGGCTACTTCACGCCCGATGGCGGTCAGCATCTCAACGTCAATGTCTTCGACCGCGACCTGCTGCTCGACGCCATGGAGCACCCCGAAAAATACCCGCAGCTCACCATCCGTGTCAGCGGTTACGCTGTGAACTTCGTGAAGCTGACCCGCGAGCAGCAGCTCGACGTGCTCAGCCGCACCATCAACCACTGCATGTAATCCCTCCGGCCAGCCCGCTCTCCCGAGGGTGGGCGGCCCGAGATACTCCCTCAAAGCCCTCGCTCTTCCCCAAGGGCGAGGGTTTTTAGCTACAAATACACCTCGATAACAACACGGAAACATCACCGCAAACGAACGCAATGAACAGCACAACCATCACAGAACAAGGTGGGGTAGTGGGACGCATCCACTCCCTCGAGTCCTTCGGCACCGTCGATGGACCGGGCATTCGCTTCGTCACCTTTCTGCAGGGATGCCCCATGCGCTGCCAGTTCTGCCACAACCCCGACACGTGGGACCCGCATGCACCAGTCCCCTACGAATGGACTCCGGAGCAACTCCTCGAGGAAACGCTGCGCTATCGCAGTTTCATCCGTTCGGGTGGCGTTACGTGCACAGGCGGCGAACCCCTGCTGCAGGCGCAGTTTGTGGCCCGTTACTTCCAGCTTTGCCACCGCAAAGGTCTCCACACCGCCCTCGACACCAGCGGCATAATATTTAATGAACGCGCGCGCGAGGCCTTGTCCGAGACCGACCTCGTCCTGCTCGATGTGAAAACTATCGACGATGACCTGCACCCACGACTCACGGGATGCAGCCGCGACAACAACCAGAAGTTCCTCGACTACCTGCAGCAAACGGGTCACCCAACGTGGATTCGGCACGTCGTCACGCCTGGCATCAACGACGACGAGGCGCATCTCCAAGCCATGGCGACCTATCTCGCCCGCTACTCCGTGGTGGAGCGCGTCGAACTTCTGCCTTATCACACCATGGGAACCATCAAGTACGAGAAACTCGGTCTCCCTTATCCGCTCCACGAAACACCCGCTCTCAGTCGCGACGCCATCGAGTACGCCCGCGACATTTTCCGTCAGAAACTCACCTGCAAAGTGCAGTGAAAACAACTCAACAGCTCCGTCGCAAGCGCCAAACACCGAGTCGTATTTCGAGAAAAACCAGCAATTATTTGCTTTTTCACGCGCTTATTCGTACCTTTGCAAGCAATTAGGCTGCCCAGATGGTGGAATCGGTAGACACGAGGGACTTAAAATCCCTTGGCCTAACGGCCGTACGGGTTCGAGTCCCGTTCCGGGCACCAGATTTCCCTTGTAACTGCAACGTTACAAGGGTTTTTAGTTTTTTGTCGGAGCAAATAACGAGCAAAAAACGCCGACACCCAGTCGCTCGCACTCACTTATGGGCGTAATTTACCGATTTCTGCTTTGTCCGCAACCCACTTTTCACTATCTTTGCACCATGGCCGACCCGCTAACACCCCAGCAACGGCACCGATGTATGTCGCACATCCGCGCCAAAAACACCAAACCCGAAGTGATGGTGCGGCGCTGGCTGTGGTCGGAAGGCTACCGCTACCGGCTCTACGTGAAGTCGTTACCCGGGTGTCCCGATATCGTCATGCGGAAATACAAGATTGCCATCTTCGTCAATGGCTGCTTCTGGCACGGTCATCGCGTGGATGCGACTGCCGACCACGACCTCGTGAACAGCAAGTGCTGCAAGGTGCCACGCACCAACCACGACTTCTGGGTACAGAAAATCAAGCGCAACATCGAACGTGACACCATCAACTACACCCTGCTGAAACGAGCCGGCTGGCGGGTTCTCGTGGTGTGGGAATGCCAACTCAAGGACAAAGTCACCCGCACACAGACCCTCCGTGCACTCTCGTACCGAGTGGCCGAGCTCATACTCGAAGCCTATGGTCGTCAGCCCGTCACCTATGCCGACACCAGCCTGCCAACGCCTATGGCCGCAGACGAAGAAGCCGATTATTTATTGCACAAATAAGGCGATAGTGTGTAATAAAGGTACATTTTATAGGATATTTGTTTGGTGGTGTGAAGAAAATATAGTAAATTTGCACCCGAAAACTTAATTACACAGTTAGAAAATCAATTATTTAATCTTTACCACTATGGCTGATATTGAAGCAAAAGTAAAAGAGATCATCGTAGATAAGTTGGGTGTTGACGAGGCAGAAGTAGTTGCTGGTGCCAGCTTCACTCAGGACCTTGGCGCAGACTCTCTCGACACCGTAGAGTTGATCATGGAGTTCGAGAAGCAGTTCAACGTTAGCATTCCCGACGACGAAGCCGAGAAGATCTCTACCGTTGGCGACGCCATCGCTTACATCAACGCACACCAGAACTAAGCTGGTCGTCCCCGTCCGTTCTACTAATCTTATTTAAGTATGGAGCTTAAAAGAGTAGTAGTAACAGGTATCGGTGCCGTTTCACCTATAGGACTTACTGCTGAGGAAACTTGGCAGAACGCTCTGGCTGGTGTAAGCGGCGCTGCGCCTATTACTAAGTTCGACGCATCTTTATTCAAGACCCAGTTCGCTTGCGAGGTGAAAGGGTTCAATGCCAACGACTATATTGACCGCAAGGAGGCCCGTAAGATGGACCTTTATTGCCAGTATGCTCTCGCCGCCGCCAAGATGGCTGTGGAGAACAGCAAGATGGACGTGGAGTCGGTCAATAAGAATCGCATCGGTGTTGTCCTTGGCGTGGGAATCGGCGGCATGAAGACGTTCCAAGACGAAATAGTCTATTACGGTCAGAATCTTGAGCAAGGTCCCAAGTTCAACCCGTTCTTCGTGCCCAAAATGATAGCCGACATCGCTGCAGGACAGATAAGCATCCAGTACGGCTTCCACGGACCGAACTACATCACAAGCAGTGCTTGCGCCAGTTCGACCAACGCCATCGCCGATGCTTTCAACCTCATTCGCCTGGGTAAGGCAGACGCCATCGTCACCGGAGGCTCAGAAGCAGCCATCATCGAGTGCGGCGTGGGCGGTTTCAACGCGATGCATGCGCTTTCAACCCGCAACGACGACCCCGAACATGCCAGCCGTCCCTTCAGCGCCAGCCGCGACGGTTTCATCATGGGCGAGGGTAGTGCCATGCTCATCCTTGAGGAATTGGAGCACGCCAAGGCGCGCGGTGCCCACATCTACGCAGAAATGGTGGGTGCAGGCATGAGTGCCGACGCTCATCACATCACTGCATCGCACCCCGAAGGTTTGGGCGCCAAGCTCGTGATGGAGAATGCTTTGGAGGATGCCGGCATGAAGCCCGAGGACATTGACTACATCAACGTGCACGGCACATCAACCCCCGTGGGCGACATCAGCGAGGTGAAGGCCATCCAGGCCGTCTTCGGCGACTACGCCTACAAGTTGAACATCAGCTCAACCAAGTCGATGACAGGCCACCTTTTAGGCGCCGCCGGTGCCATCGAGGCTATGTTCTGCGTGCTGTCTGTCGAGCAAGATATCGTTCCTCCTACCATCAACCATCCCGAGGGAGACGAGGATCCCGAGATTGACTACCAGCTCAATTTCACCTTCGACAAGGCTCAGAAGCGCACCGTACGCGCCGCACTGAGCAACACGTTCGGCTTTGGTGGCCACAACGCATGTGCCATCTTCAAGAAATATTCAGAGTGATACTCCGAGATTTCCTTACGATAGTGAAGCTCCCCTTCCGCAAGGATAGGGAGCTTTTCCGTTCTATCCACCGCATCTTGGGCTTCTGGCCGTCGGATATTCGGCTCTACGAGGAGGCGTTGCGCCACAAATCGGTTTCAGAGAGGGGCGAGAAGGGCGGTCGCATCAACAATGAGCGACTGGAATTTCTTGGCGACGCGGTGCTGGGCGCCGTGGTGGCGGAGGTCGTTTACCGCCAATTTCCCCGCAAATCTGAGGGTTTCCTTACTTCGACACGCAGTAAAATTGTGCAGCGCGCCTCGCTCAATCAGATTGCACAGCAGATGGGCATCCACCGACTGGTGCGCACCAACAAGCACTTCCACAACGCACACAACAACTATCTTCCCGGCAACGCCTTCGAAGCACTCGTGGGCGCCATCTACTGCGACCGCGGCTACGACTACTGCCGACGCTTCATCGAAAAGCAGATACTCAAGAGTCTCGTCAACGTCAACACGGTGGCGTACCGCGAGGAGAACTTCAAGAGCAAGCTGCTGGAGTGGAGTCAGAAGAACCGCATCGAGGTGGATTTCGTGCTGATGGAGGAGACCATGGAGGACAACACCTCGCCGCTCTTCCGCACCATGGTGAAGGTGGAAGGCATCAAATGCGGTGAAGGCAAGGGCTACTCCAAGAAAGAAAGTCACCAAAATGCGGCAAAGGACGCCCTGCACCGCCTTCGCAAGAACCGCCAGCTCGAGCATGCCGTGTTCGACGCCAAGGGAAAACGCACCGCGATGGAGGAGGAACCGCGTATGGTGGTGCCGAAGATAGAGGAAGACGTGCCGACGTCGAAGCCCACACGACTGCAGGAATTGACTCAAACGTCTAAGAAAAAAACACCAAAGGTGCAGACGTCTGCAAAGACGAAAAAGCCCGCCAAGACCGAGACCCCCGCAGAAGTTGCAACCGACAAACAACCAACGACAGGAAAGGACGAAGGCGACGAGTTCGACTTCTCCGACATCACGTTCCGCGAGAAGACGCGGAAGGAACTCATAGACGAGGCTGAAGAACAGGCCTTCGCTGAACATCATGATTAGAACACAACTGATTCGCCCCGTATTCACGCACCGACTGCACCAGCTTGACCGCTACGCCCTCGAGGCCGAGGCCATACAGATGCAGGTGCTTCGCCGCCTCGTGCGCCTCGCCGCCGACACGGAATGGGGTAGGGAGCACGGCTTCCAGAACATCCACACCTACGAAGACTTTGCCGCTTCGTCGCCCGTCAACACCTACGAGGAGCTGAAGGACCACATCGACAGCATGCGTCACGGCGCCGCCAACGTCCTGTGGCCTGGGCGCGTTCGCTGGTACGCCAAATCGAGCGGAACCACGAACGACAAGAGCAAGTTCATACCCGTGAGCCGTCAGGGACTGCGTGACACGCACTTCGCCGGCGGACGCGACGCCGTGGTCTGGTACTTGCGCAACCACCCCGAAAGCCGCATCTTCGACGGACGCGCCCTTATCCTCGGCGGCTCTCACGCTCCCAACTACAATCTCTCCGACTCGCTCGTGGGCGACCTCAGCGCCATTCTCATCGAAAACATCAACCCGCTGGTCAACCTTCTGCGCGTTCCCAAGAAAGAGACTGCACTGCTCGCCGACTTCGAAATCAAGCGCGACCGCATCGCTCGCGAGGCCATCAACCGCGACGTGACCAATCTCAGCGGCGTTCCCTCGTGGATGCTCTCGGTGCTGAACCGCGTGCTCGAAATCAGCGGAAAGAGCGACATCAGCGAAGTCTGGCCCAACCTCGAAGTGTTTTTCCACGGCGGCGTGGCCTTCACACCCTATCGCCAGCAGTACCAGCGCCTTATCACGTCGCCCAACATGCACTACATGGAGACGTACAACGCCAGCGAAGGTTTCTTCGGTCTGCAGGACGACCCTGCCGACACGGCTATGTCGCTGATGCTTGACTACGGCGTCTTCTACGAATTCATCCCCATGTCCGAGTTCGACTCCGCCCAGCCCACGGTGGTTCCTCTGTGGGGTGTGGAGAAGGGGAAGAACTATGCCATGCTCATCTCCACCTCGAGCGGTCTGTGGCGTTACCAGATTGGCGACACCGTGCGCTTCACGTCCGTGGCGCCTTACAAGTTCGTTATCACGGGTCGCACCAAGTCGTTCATCAACGCTTTTGGCGAGGAGTTGATTGTGGATAACGCCGAGCAAGGACTGGCCGAAGCGTGCCGACAGACGGGCGCTCAGGTGGCCGAGTACACCGCGGCCCCAGTCTTCATGGACGCCGAAGGCCACTGTCGCCACCAATGGGTGGTGGAGTTCAGTCAGGCGCCCGCCGATGTGGACCTCTTCGCCCGCGTGCTCGACACCACGCTCCAGCAGGTAAACAGCGATTACGAGGCCAAGCGTTACAAGGACATCACCTTGCAACCGCTGGAACTCATCGTGGCGCGCCCGGGCGTGTTCACCGACTGGCTCCGCTCGCGAGGCAAGTTAGGTGGCCAGCACAAGGTGCCGCGCCTCAGCAACCAGCGCACCATCATCGAGGAGGTGCTGGCGCTGAATGCCTGATGTCCGGGCGCGATAAATCGCAGACATCAAGAGACATCCGTTCTCATATTCCTGCAACCTATCCGGCTCGCCTATTGGAATGACTCCGTTCCGATGGGCGAGCCGCTGTTGTTCACCACAGAAAAAAGTTCGGCCGGCGAATAAAAAATGGCTCGGTTCTGTAACATTTCGCCGCAGACCTGCATCTAATGGTCAGAGAGTAACGAATAAAAAACGAAAAAACAACATGAAAACTTTCCTACGAAACGCCCTCGTGGCACTGAGCCTCGCGCTCTTCACCCTTCCCGCCGCAGCCATCACCAAGGCGGAGGCTATACAGAAAGACTCGGCTTCAGCCAGTCTGCCCACCAACAGCGCCCAGCTGGAAACGATAGAATACGACCGTGAAATGACTTTGGCAAATATGAAATTCGAGCACGAGAAAGAAATGTTGCGCCTAAATAACCTTGGCGGTTCAAAATTTAAACTATACAACAACATAGTCGGAGGCTGTGTCGCAATAGCGATTATCTTGGTCATCTTCATCGGCGTCATCGTCTTCTTCACGCAGTTACTCAAGCATCGGCGCCAACACGAACTCACGAACAACGAATTTATCCTGAACGTCGCGAAGACCGAGCAGCCGCTCACGCCCGAACTCATAGAGAGCCTTCGCACACTGCCCCACATGCCCCAAACCAAAAAACGCGAGTCACTGACCTTTGCCGTCAGCATGCTGGTATTTGGCCTCGGCTGTCTCTGCGTTTGTCTTGGCCCGGCCTACCACGCCATACAGGAGTCACATGGATATTTCTTTTACGTCATCGCCGTCTTCTTCTTTGCCCGAGGCCTGGGCGGCACCATCAGCTGGTACATCGAACATAAGCAACCCACCAACGAACAGTAAGGGATGAGCCAACTCAACATCCTCGCGTGCCTATCGCGGGTGGTGCTGACGGGCGACGAAAGAGCCTTCGGGCAAATCGTGAGCGCCTACGAAGAACCCGTCCGACGCTTCTTTCTCGTGCAGACGGGAGACAACGGCGCACTGGCCGACGACCTCGCACAGGAGACCTTCATACGGGCGTGGCAGGGGCTCGACAGCTTCCGTCGCCTGGCCGCCTTCTCCACCTGGCTCTACCGCATCGCCTACAACGTCTGGCTCCAGCATCTGCGCACCACCCGCGACGACTACTTGCAACTACCCCTCGACGAGCAGACGACAGACAGCGCCGAGGCGCAGCTGCAGACCGACGCACTGGACGCGATGGCCCGTCACGAGCGCCAAGAGTGGGTGTTGCGAAGCCTGACCGAGATGAAGGAACCCGCTAAAACCATCCTCACCCTCTTTTACCTGCACGAACTTTCCGTCCGCGACATTGCCGCCATCACGCAGCTCTCGGACAGCAACGTGCGCGTGCTGCTCACCCGCGGACGCCGACAGTTGCGCGCCGTGCTCCAGAAAAACAATCCCTACCAATGAAGAAAATCGCTCACACTCCCCAAGACCCGCAGGCCGACAAGGTGCTGAAAGGGCTGATGCAATCCGCCGTCACCCCGCCCTCGCTGCCGGCCGAAGCCTTCACCCGTCGCGTCGTCGCCTCACTGCCGTCGCGTCGTCGCCACCGTTTTCTGCTGGCAGTGCTGGCCTTCGTGCAGTCGCCGTTCTGGACCTTGCTGGCCCTCATCGTCTGCGCCGTCGTCAGTCGGAACCACCTCACCGGGCTGCTCCACCGCCTCACAACGCTCAGCCACGGTTCCCTCACCCTCGTGTTTCTCGCGGGCTCGGCAGTCGTCGCCCTACTTTTCCTCAGTCTTTTCCGCGACACGCAGCGCATGGTGGACCGTCTTTCTTAGGTAAACCCAGCGCTACACCAAGTCGCTCCCATCTCTTTCCGCAGACACCCTAAATTCGTCACCAGCAAAAAAAATTTTTTTTCTTAGTAAAATCGCCGGATTTTCTTAGAAAAAAATGCTCACTCACCCACGTGACGAATTTGGGGTGTCTGCGTGAGTCATATACACGACCTACGCACACAACCTTCCTCCACCCCGTGAAGCGAGGCCGACAGAAGGATTTTTCTCCCTTATTATTTGGAAAAGCGCGCGCGAAATCGTACCTTTGAGACACGAAATGACCTTATAACCTCATTATCATGAAAAAACTATTCTCTATCTTTGCGCTGGCAACGAGTCTGGCAGTGCAGGCCCAGGAGCCCCTCGTCATCCGAGAAATGAAGATGCAGCAGGGCGACAACATGGCTTGGAAGGAAATGAAAGCCGACGACTCGCAGTGGAAAACCATCTCCGTCACCAGCAACTGGGACAACCAAGGCTACCGCATGGACGACACATTTGTGTGGTTCCGCAAGACCATCCGTATACCGAAGTCGATGCTCGACAAGAGTGACCAGAAGGGCGACGTGCTGTTCGACCTCGGTGAAATCGACGACGCCGACGAAGCCTTCCTCAACGGAAAGCGCATCGGCAAGACGGGACGCTTCCCCTCGGACGAGGGCGGCTACAGCTCGAACTGGAGTGCCCGCCGCCACTACCACGTGGCAGCCAACCAGATAAACTGGGACGGCGACAACGTGCTGGCCATTCGTGTCTATAACGGCGGCTACCCGGGCGGTATCGTGAGCCAGGGTCTGCGCATCAGCGTGCCCAACAGCATGAACTCGGTGGACACCCGCTTCAGCGAGACACTGCCTGAGGGCAAGAAACTGGCCGACTGCAAGGTGAGCATCGCCAACCGCTCGACACAGTCGGTGAAGGCCGACGTGGAGATTACCGCCACCAATCTGGAGACCGGAAAGGTGCTGAACCGCGTGACCAAGCGCGGCGTGACGCTGGGCAAGAAACCCTACGAAAGCGTGGTGCAGTACGACCGTCAGCAGATGGTTCGCCTCGACGTCACCTGCCGCAACGCCAAAAGCGGCGCCACGACCACCAGCACGCACATCCCCAAATACATACTCACCCCCGACGCACCGGCCACGCCCCGCTACAATGGCCCGCTCGTGTTCGGCGTTCGTCCCGGAAGCCCCGTCATCTTCCGTCTGCCCTTCAGCGGCGAACGACCCATGAAATACACCGTGAAGGGCCTGCCCGACGGCGTTACCTACGACGCTGACAAAGGTACGTTGAGCGGAAAAACCGACATCCCCGGCGACTATCGTTTGACGCTTATCGCCGAGAACGCCAAGGGGAAGACGGAACAAACGTTCACCCTCAAGGTGGGAGGGACCATCGGTCTCACGCCTCCCATGGGCTGGAACTCATGGAACTGCTGGGGACTGAGCGTGTCGCAGGAGCGCGTTCTCTCTTCGGCCCGCGCCCTCATCGACAAGGGACTGGCCGACTACGGCTATTCGTACATCAACATTGACGATGCGTGGGAGGCTGCGGAGCGCAATGCCGACGGCAGCATTGCCTGCAACGAGAAGTTCCCCGACATTAAGGGACTGGCCGACTGGCTGCACAGCGAGGGCCTGAAGATGGGCATCTACTCATCGCCCGGCGACTACACCTGCGGTCGTTACCTCGGTAGCATCGACCACGAGCAACAGGACGCGCAGACCTACAACGAGTGGGGTGTGGACTATCTCAAGTACGACTGGTGTGGCTACGGCTCGGAATTCGGTCGCTACAACGACCACTCTCATGCCGGCTACATAGCTCCCTACGCCCTCATGGGCCGCTTTCTGCGCCAGCAGCCTCGCGACATCTTCTACAGCCTGTGCCAATACGGCATGGACGACGTATGGAAGTGGGGCGAGTTTGTCGATGCCAACTCATGGCGCACCACGGGCGACATCACCGACACGTGGCAGTCGCTCTACGACATCGGCTTCAATCGTCAGCCCGAACTCTACCCCTACGCCAAGCCCGGTCACTGGAACGACCCCGACATGCTCATCGTGGGAAAAGTGGGATGGAGCGACCGTCTGCGCGACTCACGCCTTACGCCCGACGAGCAATACACCCACATCTCGCTGTGGTCGTTGCTGGCCTCGAACATGCTCATCGGCTGTGACATCGCCCAGATGGACGAGTTCACGCGCTCGCTGCTCTGCAACAACGAGGTGAACGCCATCAACCAAGACATCCTGGGCGCGCAGGCAAAGCGCGTGGTGCTCGACGGTGAAGTACAGATATGGATGCGCGACCTGGCCGACGGTTCCAAGGCTCTGGGCGTCTTCAATCTGGGCACCGAGCTGCTGACCGTGGATTGTGTGAAGTATGCCGGCCAGCTGGGCATCATCCATCGCCCCAGTCAGGTGCGCGACCTCTGGCGCCAGAAGGACCTGCCGCTGAACACCACCAGCCTCGTCATTCCCGCCCACGGCGTGAAACTCCTGAAGGTACGCTTCTGAATTCACAGCAACACTAACCGATACCTGCACCGCAGAGAAACACGGGATTCGAACTAACAAACGTTCCGGCAACCCAATGTCTGCGGTGCAGGTAAAGGTGGGAAGGCTGAAAAAAGCTTGAAAGTATTGCTTTTTTGCTCACTTATTCGTAACTTCGCAACGAGATAACAACCTAAAAAAAACGTAATAAACATGAACAATCCATTCTCTCTTGAAGGCAAAAATGCCTGGATTACCGGTGCTTCGTACGGTATCGGCTTCAACATCGCCAAGGCTTTCGTGGGCGCTGGCATCAAGAACATCATCTTCAATGACATAAACGAAGCGGCTCTGCAGCGCGGTCTGGACAACTACAAAGCCGCCGGCATCGAGAACGTTCACGGCTACGTGTGCGACGTGACAAAGGAGGATGACGTGAAGGCCCTCGTGGAGAAAATCCACGCCGAAGTGGGACAAATCGACATTCTCGTAAACAATGCCGGCATCATCAAGCGCATTCCCATGCACGAGATGCAGCGGGCCGAGTTCCAGCAGGTAATCGACGTTGATCTGGTGGCGCCCTTCATCTGCGCCTCTGCCGTGATTCCTGAGATGATGGAGCGCCGTGAGGGCAAGATTATCAACATCTGCTCTATGATGTCGGAACTCGGTCGTGAGACCGTGAGCGCCTATGCAGCCGCCAAGGGTGGACTGAAGATGCTCACCCGCAACATCTGCTCGGAGTACGGCGAATACAATATCCAGTGCAACGGAATAGGCCCGGGCTACATCGCCACTCCGCAGACGGCACCGCTGCGCGAAAAGCAGGCCGACGGTTCCCGCCACCCGTTCGACTCGTTCATCTGCGCCAAGACGCCCGCCGGTCGCTGGCTCGACCCTGAAGAACTGGGCGGTCCCGCCGTGTTCCTCGCCTCGAAGGCTTCGGACGCTGTCAACGGTCACGTGCTCTACGTGGACGGCGGCATCCTTGCTTATATTGGGAAGCAGCCATAAGGAAGACCCCACCCCAGCCCTCCCCCACGGGGGAGGGAGAAAGGCAGAAAAGCTAAAGAAGGTACAGAAGGTAGAGAAAATTTTCAATCTCTACCCGCTGTGCCTTCTTTCCTTTTTAAGCAAAACTTAGCTCCCCTCCCACGTGGGGGAGGGGACGGGGG
>JABUUA010000028.1:0-2952 GCA_021443405.1 Bacteroidaceae bacterium | reverse complement strand
AATGGCCAGATTGTTGTTGAGAATGAGCACGGCCGAAATGAAGTGTCGGCCCCAGTCGCGCACGGCGGCGGCGCGGGTGTTCAGAATAAAGTTGGGATAGCCCCAGCGCTTCTCGTGCAGGCCGCCCGACAACTGCACGTCGTAATGCCCAATGACAACGAACTGCGGAATGGTGGAGATGTGCAGGAGCCACGAGTGCGGAAGGGCGGCACGCGGATTGCGCAGGCGGCGCAACGTGAGCTTCGAGGAGCGGAACCGCGTCACCGCACCCAAGGCAAAGTTATAACCGTAACCGGCTCCCACGCCCCACTGCCATGTATTAGAGGTATAAGGAGTCTCGGTCTCGTTGAGCGTGCGGTCGAACATCACCGTCGTGCCCAGCAACACCGAGCCGGCGCTTCGCAGTTGCCACTGTCCCTGCGTGATGGCGGCTGGATACGAGAAGCGACGGTGGTTGAAAGCGTAGTAACCGTTATAGGTGAAGAGGTGCTGTTGCACGCGGTTTCGCGGGATATCGGTATTGTTGCCTTGGAAAAACATGCGGCCGCTGAAGCTCTTTGTATTATGGTAAAAGAGCTCGGCGCCCCAGCGATTGTTGTAAAGGACAAAGTTGAACTCGTTGTCGGAATTGCGTCCCAAGAGCTTGCCGGGGTTTACGCTGAGCGTGAGCCCCAGGCCGCGATAGTCGAAAGCTCCGCTGACGGTGGCTCGGTGCCGTGAATAAAGTTCGCTGTGGAAACGCTCTCCGTCGTAAATGCCGCCGGTGCCGATGCTGGTTCCCGAGATATTCGTGCGAACCTTCACTGTCCAGCGCTCCTCGGGCTTGCCGATGAAGAGTGTGTCGTAACTGGGCTTCCCATAGATTTTATCCAGCGCACGGTCGAACCACTTCCATTCGGCCCGGGCCGCAGCGCAGCACAAGAGGGTCAGCACTGCGAGAAAAAGTCGGTGAATGATGGCGTGGCGACTCACTGCTTCTCACCTTGGAACAACACGTCGCCCGACGCGCTGAGGAAATTCACGCCGGTGGCGGTGGTCTCGTAACCGGTCACCTGATTGAAGGCACGCAGGAAAGCGTCCTCCACCTCCATGTCGGGGCAGAGCATCTGCGTGCAGCCGGCGTGGTCGAAAGTCAGTCGGCCGTCCGCCTTCTCGCGGTAGCTGGCGAAGATGCGGTTGCAGCCCACGTAGGCACTGACCTGCTTATCGGCGAGAAACGCAATGGTGAAAGCCTCCTCGCCATCGCTCGCGGCAACGGGCTGACCGTTCAGCGTCACGATGCGGAACACGCTGCCGGCAAGGGGTTTGTGGGACGAGTTGCGGGTCGTCGTGCAGGCAACCAACAGCAGGAGCGCAGCGACGGCGAGGCTGATAAAAGCATAGCTGTTCTTCATCGTCTCTTACTTTGTTTGTGTGTATCCGTCGGCCTTCAGCAGTTCCACCACGCGCTGCCGGTGGTCTCCCTGGATGATGATTTCACCGTCCTTGGCACTTCCGCCCACGCCGCAGCGCTGCTTCAGCTTCTTTCCCAAGGCGGCCAGGTCGTCTTCCGTGCCCACAAAGCCACGCACTAATGTGACCGTCTTGCCACCGCGACCCGCACGTTCCATGCTCACCCGCAGTCGTTGCTGCTGAGCCGGCAGGGTCTCTTCCTCCTCGGGTGCGTCGGGAGTAAACTCGAAGTCGGGATTCGTGCTGTACACCATGCCGAGACGGTGCTTCCAGTCGTTGTTTGCCATAGTCGTTACGAGGTTGTGCCGCCTATCTCACGCAAGGGGACGAGCACGAAGTCACGCTCCATCATGCGCGGATGCGGCAGTTGAAGGTCGGGGGTGTCGATGGTTAAATCGTCGTACATCAACAGGTCGATGTCGATGGTGCGGTCATGGTAATGACCGTCTATGCTCTTGGCGGTTCGACCCAGTTCCCGCTCTATCTGCTGCGTCTCCTCCAGACAAAGTTCGGGCGACATCATGGTGTGCACGAGGCAGACGGCATTGAGAAACGGGTGGTCGGACTCGAAGCCCCACGGCTCCGTCTCGATGAACGAACTCACACGATAGACCGACCCCACGCGCTCGTCGATGAGCTGAAGGGCCTGCAGCAGGGTGTGCTGGCGGTCGCCAAGGTTGCTACCGAGACTGAGATAAAGCTGATGCATCGCTGACACGGCCTCATCGAGGAGGCACCGACCGGTTGTTAGTCTTTCAGGATGAGCATGGCATCGCCATAAGTGCCGAAGCGATAGCGACTGTCGCTCAGTGCCTCTCTGTAAGCCTTCATGATGCGCTCGTGGCCGCCATAGGCGCACGTGAGCATAAGCATCGTGGAGAGGGGCATGTAGAAATTAGCCACCATGGCGTCGGCAATGTGGAATTCGTAGGGAGGGAATATGAACTTGTTGGTCCATCCCTCGTACTCCTTCAACTTGCCATCGGTGCTCACCGCCGTTTCCAGCACGCGCTGCACCGTGGTTCCTATGGCACACACCTTGTGACCGTTCTCTCTTGCGCCGTTGACAAGGCGGCAAGCCTCGGCCGACACGTGCATCTCCTCACTGTCAGTCTTGTGTTTCGTGAGGTCCTCCACGTCGATTTCGCGGAAGTTTCCCAAGCCACAGTGCATCGTGACAAAGGCTGATTCGATGCCCTTTATCTCCATGCGTTTCAGCAGGTGGCGCGAGAAGTGCAGACCGGCCGTAGGTGCTGTGACCGCGCCCTCGTGCTCAGCAAAGATGCACTGAAAGTTCTCGATATCCTCGGGCTCGGCGGGTCGCGTGATGATGCTCTTGGGAAGCGGCGCCTCGCCTAATGAATAAAGGGCGCGCTTGAACTCGTCGTGAGGTCCGTCGTACAAGAAGCGCAGGGTACGGCCGCGGCTGGTGGTGTTGTCTATCACCTCGGCAACCATGGAGTCGTCCTCGCCGAAATAGAGTTTGTTGCCAATGCGTAT
>JABUUA010000027.1 GCA_021443405.1 Bacteroidaceae bacterium | reverse complement strand
TTATCCCAAATCGGTCATTAGGCTTCGCCTTGATTTCACGGCTATGGCGCAGGCACTTTTGCGGCTTGATAAGGGAGCTATGGGGTTCCATCGTGACCGCAGCAAGATGTCAAAGGGCAAGCCAGAGACTGAAAGCTTGCGAAGAGGCTTCGGATGTCCTAATGACCGATTTGGGATTATTTCAAAAGAGTCTTCTGACCGTTGACAATGTAGATGCCGGGGCGCTGCGGACGACTGGGCAACCGCTGACCGCCGAGCGTGTAAATCTCAGCACGGTCCAGTTGTTCGTCGTGAATGCTCACGACGGCCACAGGAGCGGGACCCACCACCAACAAGCCTTCGTCCAGACGACTGGCGTCCCACGTCAGACCGAGAGCGGCATTGGGAGAGCACAAATCGTACTGGACATCGCTGCCCAACGTGATGCTCGCCGCGTCGAAGATTTGCAGTTCGTCGCCTTCGGCCAGCGACAAGTCCTCACCCTTCACCACCAACGTGCCGTTGATGCGCAGCTTGTTGATGCCCACGAACTTGCTGAAGGACTTTTTCGTGCTCACATATGTCTGGATGACGCCGTTCACGGTCACGTTCTTCTCACTGAAATCCAACTTGCCCAGGGCATTGGTCTCAGTGATGCCGCTGCGCAGCGTTGCGCCCGACGACACCGTCACCGTCGAGTTGGCGAGCACGCCCTTACCGCTCAGCGTGGCTCCCTTGGCCACGGTCAGTGCGCCCGTTCCGAGCGTGACATTGGTCGTGGCATTGTTCAGGCAGAGTTCGCCGGCGCTTACCTTCACGGTGCCCGTCAGCGTGCCCGTGCCCTTGTGCGTCATCTTACCCGTGCCCGTCTTCACGAAGTTGGAGGCATCGGCAATGCAGCCTTCGAAGGTGAAGTTGCCGTCGTTGCCCACGGTCCACGTGTTGGCACTGCCGGCACTACCGCCCAAGGTGCAGACGCCACCCAGCGTTCCCTTGCCGGTCACTTGGCCGAGGGCGAAGGACTTACCCGTATTTTGCACGATGAAGCCTTCGGGGATTTCCAGCGTTCCCTTGGGCATGCCGTTGGAATTGTTCAGACAGAACCGACCGTCTGCCGCCACGCCGCTCACCACTACTGTGCCTTCGAAGGCCGACCAGTTGCCGTTGAAGCTTGCGCGTTCGGCATACCACCCACTGCCTTTCACCAGTGGATAATAGATGGTCACCTTGCCGGCACCCATGAGACGATTGCCATACACGCCGCGGTCGGCGAAGCAATTCAGCACCGACGTCTTGCCCTTCGGGACATGCACAGCGACATTACTGCCCTGGTTCAAGTCCACACTGCCGCCTTTCAACTCAAGAACCTTGGCAGGCGTGGCAACGTTGCTCTGCAGCACACCCGCCTCCACGGTCAATGTGTCGAGGGCGCCGTTGTCGGCATATAGTTTCAGCCATCCCGCGCCTTTCTTGGTCAGGCGCGTACCGCTGAAGGCGGCGTTCATGGCAAAATCGGACGCGTTGTTCAGCACACCGCCTTCCGCCGTCTGCAACTTAATGGGAGTATTGGTCTGCACGGCCGCCGTCGTGTTCAGTTCAGCGCCGTTCTCCATCACGAACAAGCCCGCGGCATCGCCGGGATTGCCCAGTGCGCCGTAGCTTTGATAGGCATTGCTGAGACTGGCCACCTTGGTGACACCGCCGCTCAGCCGCACGCCACCCGTGAAGGTGTTATCGTTCTGCAGGGTCAGCGTGCCCGTTCCTTCCTTCACTAAATTGGCGGAACCCACGATGGCCCCAGCGCCGGAGAAGGTGAAATTCTTCTTTCCGCGAACCACCACCTCACGGGGATCGAGGTCTTGCTTCAGGTTGACCGTGGACACAGAAGCGGCATCGTCGAACACCACTTGGTCGCCCGTGACGAAAATATCCTTGTCGCCAGCGCTGTTTTGGAAGTTCTCGGTGGCGGCATAGTCCCAGTCACTGCTCTCCTCGCCCGTCCAGTACACCACGTCGGCCGCGCGGATATCTCTCACGGTGAGCACGAGTTGTCCGTCCTTCACGCTGAGCTGCGTTGCCTGACCGCTGATGCCTTCGATGCGGATGTCGGCAAGCGAACCCTTCAACAACTCGGGAGCAAGGCCCAGCGTATAGTCGCCGGCCTTCAGTTTCTCTGCTCCCGCACCCTTGTGCGCCACAATTTCGATGACAGGCATCAGGTACTGCGGACCGTAGGATTCCCACACCGTGCCGGTCTTACGCTCCACACTGAGGTACTTCACGTTCAGTCCGTCGCACTGGAGACCCTCGCTGTAGAGGTCGAGCTGCACGCGACTGCCGAAGCCGAGTACTAAGGAATCGGTGGTGAGCGTGCCCATACCGTCGCCGCCCGGGCGCACCACTGCGCCGTATTGGGCTTTGATGCTACGGAATGTTCCGGCAGAATTCAACTCAGCAAAGCGGTTGAGCCACAAGGTGGAGTTGGGAAGTTTGCCGTCGAAGTTCAGCACGCCGGCCCACACATTCGTGGCTCCCGTGTAGGTCATCTCCACGGCCGGGAGGTTCAGGATGCCGTCGCCCTGCTTCACAAGACGGGTGTTTCCGGTCAGCGCACCGCCCGTCACGTCACATTTATAATAGGTATAAAGGATTTCGGTTTCTTTCTCCGTGCAGTTGCTCCCCGCGGTTCCCTCCACATGCGAGGGCACGTTGAAGGTCACGATATAGGGCGAAGCGCCGTCGGCTATCGTTATCTTCGTGTCGTTGGGTTCACACACCAGGAAGTGTTTGTCCTCGTTCATGATGGTTCCTCCGTTGGGAATTTCGGTGCGGCCCGCCATGGTCAATGGGGGTGGCGCCACGGTGATTCCCTCCATTTCACCGAGGAAATAGCTCTTGTGAGGGGGTTGATTGTAGCCCATCGACTGCCAGACCATGGCCTGGCGATACTGGTGGTCGTGCCAGAGGGTGTAGATGCCGTACTTCGAACTATGGGGCGACACGTAGATGCGAAGCTTGGTGTTGTCGTAAGTTCTCGCTACGAGTTCCTCGCGCCAATCGCCAAAGATGTCGCCCGTGGCACAAGGATTGTTCTTCGACGAGTTGCAGGTGGCACAACCGGACGTGGTGAGCAGACGCCCCTGACCGGGTTTCTCAATCTTGAACTCGCGGGCTTCCGAGCCAGGACTATCCAGCACCTCGTCGCAGAGGTCGCCGTCCCAGTAGAAACGGAACGAGAGGTCGCTCCAATCGATAAAAGTCCCCAATTCACCGATGATTTTGTCTTTCACCGACGACACCATGCCGGTGTTGACCGAACGTCCAACACTTCCGGGATACGTATTGGTGAAATTGGCCATCAGACCACGACCGTCGTCGCTGCCTCCCACGTTGCGATAGTAGAAAGCTGAGGTGGTCGCATTGCGATAGTTCATATTGGGCGACGACTCATTGCAAGTGTATTGCTCCAAGCCCTTGCGGTAGGGGTCGAAGTCGCCGCAGTGCTGTGCGTCGCCGTGGCCCAGGCCAGTGGTGGAAAGACCCTTGCCGTTGTCGTCGATGACCATGGAACCGAACACCACTTCGTCGCGTCCGTCCTCGTCCACATCGGCGATGGCATAGTTGTGATAACCTTGTCCGAACCACGGTCCGCCCACGTTGCACTCCCAATACCAGCGCTGGGTGAGCGCATGGGTGGCGGGGTCCACGTCGTACGCCGCCATCTTGTGTTTCGTGTAAGCACCGCGTCCGAGGAAGATGCTGGCGCGACGACCGTCGAAGAAGGGCGCGCCGAAGTAGTGCTTCGTAGAGCGATGGCCCGCGATGCCTTCGCCCCAGTCAATGTCGTTTCCGCGGGTGAGCGGGTATGGAATATTGGAATAGACCTGCGCCGTCTCGCCGTTGAGATAGAGCAAATACTCGTTGCCCGAACTGGTGTACTCAATGCCGTTCCAACGCGTGTCCACGGTCATGCTGCCGATATTGGTGGTAGTGCCGTCGGCGTGGTGGATAATCATGTTGTCCTGACCGCGCAGCAGCACCTCAGCCTTGCCGTCGAGGTCCCAGTCGTAGGCAACCACGTCCCATTGTTCATCGGCGCCCGAGAGCATATTCGGGCCCATATCTATCCACCACAAGCGGTTGCCGTCGATGTCGTAACAGTCCACCACGTGGAAACGAGCCTTTTGACTGACGTCGGCCGCCACGCTGCACGGACGCTTGACTATGAACTCCGAGATGCCGTCGCCGTTGAGGTCGGCCAGCGACACGTCGTTGAGTTGGTAGTCGCTGGTGGCATCCTTGCCATTGCGGTCCGTAATTCCTTGCACCGGTACATCGAGGTACTGGTTGGCCCAGCGCTTCACTTCGGGGCATTTCTCCTGCTCCACCCCGCGCACCACAGGCGCTACTTGATAGACGCTGGTGGACGAACCGCCTGTGTCCGTATAGTTCGAGACTTTCAGCTTCGAGGCAATCTTGGAGCCGTTGCGGTAAAGATTGTACGTCACGTCGTAGTATTCTTCGCCGAAGATGCGCCACGAAACGAAGTTGCCACCCGATGTTCCGGGCATGGCCACCAGGCCGCGGTCAAGTTTGTCCGTGACGCGCTGGGCGCTGGCACTGAGGGAAAGCAGTAGCGTGACTGCCAATAACAGGTATTTTTTCATAATCTTTTTGTTTTCATTCGGAGCCATTACGGCTTAAAGAAGGGCGGGCAGTTGGAACAACTTGTTGCCGTTACTGCCTTTTATCAGTATCGTGCGGTCGTGCAAATCAGCCACGGCGGCCTTCACTTCCTCCACGTCGGCAAAGCAACGGGCCGCGGCGGGAGCTATGTCACGGAACGCTTCGCCCACGAGCCACACCTCGCAACCGGGCAGACGGTCGGCCACGCACTGCAACAGTTGGGCATGTTCCTGCCGACTTTCCTCGCCCAACTCGCGCATTTCACCCAATATCACGAGTTTGCTCTCGGCCTCGATGGCGGCAAAACTGTCGATGGCAACGGCCATAGACGAGGGATTGGCGTTGTAGGCGTCGATAATCAAGTGGTTGCGGCCCGTGTCGCGGAACTCGGAACGACTGTTCGAGGGGATGTAGTTGGCCAGGGCTTGATTGATGCACGAGAAGGGAACACCGAACTGAACACCCACGGCCACAGCGGCCATCAGGTTGTGGATGTTGTAGGCGCCGATGAGGTGTGTCTGCACCGTCTGCCAGTCGATGTGGCTCTGACGATAGCGGAAACGGACAAAGGGATTGCAATCCACCACCTCGCCCCACACATCGACGTCGGGCGTGTCGGTGAGTCCGTAGCGAACAGCGCCCAGTCCCTCGGCCATCTGACTAAGGTTCTCGTCGCTGGCATTCAGGAAAATGCCTATCTTGTTCTCCTCGCGAATGTAGTCGTACAACTCGCCCTTGGTGCGCTTCACGCCTTCAAACGAGCCGAAGCCTTGCAGATGAGCGCGCCCGACGTTGGTAATGAGTCCCATGTCGGGGTCCACTATCTTGCTCAAAAAGGCTATTTCACCGGGATGATTGGCGCCCGTCTCAATGACACCGAAGCCATTGTCGTCCTGCAACGTGAGCAGGGTCAGGGGCACGCCTATGTGGTTGTTGAGATTGCCTTGCGTGTACTGCACAGGACCCAGCTGCGCCAGCACGGTGCTCACGAGCTCCTTGGTGGTGGTTTTTCCGTTGGTTCCTGTGATTTGAAGAATCATCTTCCCGGGCATCTGTTCGCGGTGGTGATGGGCGAGTCGTTGCAGTGCCTCCAGCACGTCGGGCACCACCACATAACGCTTGTCCACGGCCACGCTCGGATCGTCCACCACGGCCACGGCACACCCTTGCTCGAGCGCCTTGGCGGCAAACTGGTTGCCGTCGAACGATTCTCCTTTCAACGCAAAGAAGATACTCCCCTGCGGACAGCGACGGCTATCGGTGGTGACCACGGGATGCGCCCGGAAAATTTGATATAATTCAGCTACGTTCATTACGATATAAGTGTCTTTATTGAGACAAAATTACGAAAATATCCGAAATTCCCTTTACTATCAGCACGAAAAAATTGCATTTCAAAATAATTCTCGTTAAATTTGTAACCTATTTTTAGTAGTCGTATGCAGCAACCTACCCCGTACACCGTCAATATCCGAGGCCGTCTGATGGACCTCTCCGTGCCGCGTGTCATGGGCATCCTCAATGTGACGCCCGACTCGTTCTACGCCGAGAGCCGCCAGCAAACGGACGACGCGATTGCGGCACGGGCGGAACAGCTGTTAGCCGAGGGGGCGGACATCATCGACCTCGGGGCCTGCAGCAGCAGGCCGGGCGCCGACGACGTTCCCGCCGACGAGGAGAAACGCCGGTTGGCCGCGGCGCTGCGGGTGATACGCCGCCACCACCCCGAGGCGGTGGTCAGCATCGACACCTTCCGCGCTGAGGTGGCCGCCTACTGCGTGGAAGCGTTCGGGGCCGACATCATCAACGACATCTCGGGCGGAGCGCTGGACGCCGACATGTTTGCCACCGTGGCCCGACTGGGCGTTCCCTACGTGCTCACGCACTTGCAAGGCACGCCGCAGACCATGCAGCAAGCGCCTCACTACGAGCACATCGTGGCCGACGTACTGCGGTATTTCTCCGAACGGGTGACGTGGCTCCGGGAATTGGGGCAGAAGGACATTATCCTCGACCCCGGCTTCGGGTTTGGCAAGACGTTGGAGCACAACTACCAGTTGATGGCTCACCTCGACGAACTGCACACCTTCGGGCTGCCGCTGCTGGTGGGAGTGTCGCGAAAGAGCCTAATTTACCAGTTGTTGGGCACCACACCCGAGGGCGCTTTGGGCGGCACCATCGCCCTCCAGACGCTGGCCCTCACGAAAGGAGCCTCACTCCTGCGCGTTCACGACGTGCGCGAGGCGGCCGAAACCATTAGAATCGTAAAGAAATGTTGGGAATCGAACTAAAAGACGTCATCGATATTTTCCTGGTGGCCGTGATTCTTTATTATTGCTACCAGGTGATGAAGACCACGCGCTCCGTGAACATCTTCTACGGCGTGCTCATCTTCATCGTCTTTTGGATTCTCATCTCCAAGACGCTTGACATGAGTCTCTTGGGCGGTATTCTCGACCAACTTGTGAGCGTGGGAGCCATCGCGCTTATCGTTCTGTTTCAGGACGAGATACGCCATTTCCTCTACCGTCTCGGCACACACGACAAGACGAACCGCCTCCTGAAGTGGTTCCACTCCGAGAAACGCAACTCCCTCGACCCCGCGTACCGCAACTCATCGGAGGATGTCATCCAGATTGTGCGCGCCTGCTCCAACATGAGCAAGCAGCACGTGGGGGCGCTCATCGTGATGCAGAACGACCAGTCGCTCGGCGACTTCGCCAAGACGGGCGAGGGCATCGACGGCAAGGTGAGCCAGCGACTGATAGAGAATATCTTCTTCAAGAACTCGCCGCTCCACGACGGCGCCATGATTATCAACGGCAGCAAGATTGTGGCCGCGGCGTGCATCCTGCCCATTTCCCACGACATCGACATTCCCAAGGAGTTCGGACTGCGCCACCGCGCCGCGAAAGGCATTACGCAGGAGACCGACTCCCTCGCCATCACCGTGAGCGAGGAGACGGGCAACATCACCGCCGCCTACGGTGGCTACTTCAAGAGCCACATCACCACCGAGGAGTTGGAACGACTGCTCATGAAAGGAAAATTTTAATATCTAAATAGAAAGAACTATGAGTTTAATGGAACAAATCATTGCTCGCGCACAGAGCAATAAGCAGCGAATCGTGCTGCCGGAAAGTCTTGAAGAGCGCACACTGACCGCCGCCGACAAGTCACTGGCCGACGAACTCGCCGACATCATCCTCATCGGCAACCGCGACGATATCATGGCCCTCGGCGCCAAGTTGGGACTCACCCACCTCGACAAGGCCATCATCATCGACCCGGCCACCAGCGAAAAGACCGAGGAATATGCCCAGCTGCTGTTTGAACTGCGCAAGAAAAAGGGCATGACCATCGAGGAGGCTCGCAAGAAAGTGCTCGACCCGCTCTACTTCGGCTGCCTCATCATCAAGAGCGGCGATGCCGACGGACAGATTAGCGGTGCTCTCTCCACCACGGGCGACACGCTGCGCCCCGCCCTGCAAATCATCAAGTGCTCGCCGGGCATCACCTGCGTGAGCGGCGCCATGCTGCTCATCACCGACGCCAAGCAGTACGGCGAGGACGGCGTGCTGGTGGTGGGCGACGTGGCGGTGACGCCCATGCCCGACGCCAACCAGCTGGCTCAGATTGCAGTCTGCACCGCACAGACCGCCAAGTCGGTGGCGGGTTTCGCCGACCCCCGCGTGGCCATGCTGAGCTTCAGCACCAAGGGAAGCGCCAAGCACGAGGTGGTGGATAAGGTGGTGGAGGCCACCCAGATTGCCAAGGGACTCGACCCCGCCCTGAAAATCGACGGTGAACTGCAGGCTGACGCCGCACTGGTCCCCTCGGTGGGCGAGAAGAAGTGCCCGGGCAGCGACATCGCCGGCAAGGCCAACGTGCTCGTGTTCCCCTGCCTCGAGGTGGGCAACATCGGCTACAAGCTCGTGCAGCGTCTGGCCGGTGCCGACGCCATCGGTCCCATCCTTCAGGGCATTGCCCGTCCCGTGAACGACCTCTCACGCGGCTGCTCGGTGGACGACATCTACAAGATGGTGGCTATCACCGCCTGCCAGGCCATGGACGCCAAATAAGGAAGTATCACTGTTAACGAACAAAAATACAACAATATGAAGATTCTTGTGCTGAACTGCGGCAGCAGTTCCATTAAGTACGCCCTGTATAATATGGACGACAAGACCGTCATCACCAGTGGCGGCATCGAGAAAATCGGCCTGCCCGACTCGTTCATCAACATCAAACTAAACGGTCAGAAGACCAAGATAGAGCGCCCCATCGAGGAGCACACCGCCGGTGTGCAGTTCATCTTCGAGGTGCTCACCACGGGCGAGCACGCCGTGCTCCACGACCTCAACGAACTGGACGCCGTGGGTCACCGCATGGTGCACGGCGGCGAGAAGTTCAACCAGTCAGTGCTGCTCACCCCTGAGGTGATGGCCGCCTTCGAGGCCTGCAACGACTTGGCTCCCCTGCACAACCCCGCCAACATCAAGGGCGTGAACGCCGTGAAGGCGCTGCTTCCCGAGATTCCTCAGGTGGGTGTGTTCGACACGGCTTTCCACCAGACCATGCCCGACTACGCCTTCATGTATGCCCTCCCCTACGAACTGTACCGGAACTACGGCGTGCGCCGCTACGGTTTCCACGGCACCAGCCATCGCTACGTGGCGCAGCGCGTGTGTGAATACCTGGGCGTGAAGGCCGAAGGCAAGAAGATTATCACCTGCCACATCGGCAACGGTGCTTCCATCGCCGCGGTGAAGGACGGCCAGTGCGTGGACACGTCGATGGGTCTCACCCCGCTGGAGGGCCTCATCATGGGCACGCGCTCGGGCGACATCGACGCGGGTGCTGTCACCTTCCTCATGGACAAGCTCAACCTCGACACCAAGGGCGTTTCCGACCTTCTCAACAAGAAGAGCGGACTGGCCGGCGTCAGCGAGACCTCGAGCGACTTCCGCGACATCCTGGCCGGCGTGGCAGCAGGCAACGACCAGTGCCGTCTGGCCAAGGAAATGTACACCTACCGCATCAAGAAATACATCGGGCAATACGCTGCAGCTATGGGCGGCGTGGACATCATTCTGTTCACCGGAGGTGCGGGCGAAAACCAGTGGGAGGTGCGCGACGGCGCCACCAAGGGTCTGGAGTTCATGGGCGTGAAGATGGACGCCGCCAAGAACCAGGCTTGCCGCGCCACCGAGGCCATCATCTCCGCCGACGACTCGAAGGTGACCGTCTGCGTCATCCCCACCGACGAGGAGCTGATGATTGCCACCGACACCATGGCACTGGTATAAAGCCGGCGCAACAGCCGTTGCGCTTTCCCGACTGAAAATACTCGAGCACCCGCCACAAAACTGGATGGGTGCTCGGTATTTTTACGCAGTGTCGAGCGTGTGCACGACAGAATGGCTGTGGGGAACTTTTAACCCAATTGGGGAGCATTCTTTGAGTAACTCCCTTTTGAGCGACATCAGCTAAACACGCCCGACATATAGTTGCGGGTGAGTTCGTGCTGCGGATGGCGGAACACTTCTTCCGCTGTGCCGGCCTCTATCACCTCGCCCATATAGACAAAGACTACATAGTCGGCTATGCGCAAGGCTTGGCGCAAAGTGTGCGTCACCATCACTATCGAGTAGTGTTGCTTGAGTTTGACGAAGAGGTCTTCGATGGTCTTGCTTGACTGTGGGTCGAGCGCCGAGGTTGCTTCGTCGGCCAATATGAACTCCGGTTCGACGGCAAGACTGCGGGCCAGGCAGAGGCGTTGTTGCTGCCCTATGGACAAGCGGCTGGCTGGGTCGTGCAGACGGTTCTTGACCTCGTCCCACAAACCTGCTTCCGTGAGGTAATGCTCGATGGTGGCGCGCAGTTGTCGTTTGTCGCTTATGCCGTGGATGCGGCAGCCATACGCGACATTGTCGAAGATGGACATGGGCAGCGGGCAACTCAGGCGAAACCGAGACAGCCAATGGACAGCGGAAGACAGACGGGCTACATCGACGCATCCGCTGCTTCTTCACCCCCACCCATCGACACCCCGACGAGGCGGCTACACCTGCGTCTCGCCCTCAACGTAGTTCTCGAGATAGACGTGGGTGCCGTCGTAGGCGGCGTAGGTGAACTTGGTAATCCAGTCGCCGAGCATCAGCACGCGGGTGTCGGGACTGAGCGATTCATCGACCTCTATGTGGCGATGACCGAAGACGAAATAATTGACGTTGGGATGGGCGCGCAGATAGTCGCGGGCATAGCAAACGAGGAGTTCGCCGTCGGGTCCTTGGTAGGGAGGTTCGCCACCGCCGTGCTTGCGCCGACTTTGCGCGGCCCAGCGCAGTCCGAACTCGAGGCCCCAGCCCGGATGTATCTTGGCAAAGAGCCACTGACAAACCTTGCTGTGGAAGATGCCGCGCAGGAACTTGAATTTCCAGTCGGGGTCGCCGAGTCCGTCGCCGTGGGCGAGGTAGAACACGGAGCCGCCCAGTTCCACGGTGACGGGCTGGTGATGGACGATGACACCGCACTCCTGCTCCAGGTAGTCCCAGCACCAGATGTCGTGATTGCCCGTGAAGAAGTGGACCTCCACACCACGGTCGGTCAGTTCGCTGAGTTTGCCCAGGAAGCGGGTGCAGCCCTTCGGCACGGCGGTGCGGTATTCAAACCAGAAGTCGAACATATCGCCGAGCAGATAGACGGCGCTGGCCTTGGTCTTGATGTCGTCGAGGAATCGCACAAGACGGCGTTCCTGCTGGCGCGCGTGCGGCACGGCCCGACTGCCCAGATGGGCGTCTGAAAGAAAGTAAATCATAGCAGCCCCATTTCAAGTTTGGCTTCCTCGCTCATCATGTCCTTGGTCCACTCGGGCTCGAACACAAGGTTGACATCCACCTTGGCAAGGCCTTGGATGGTCTCAAGCTTCTGCCGGACGTCCTCCATGATGTAGTCGGCGGCGGGACAGTTGGGCGCGGTGAGGGTCATATCTACGGCGAGCTCGGTGCAGGCGTCGTTGAGTTCGATGCGATAGATGAGCCCGAGGTCGTAGATGTTGACGGGTATTTCTGGGTCGTAAACCGTGCGGAGCACGTCGATGACTCGTTCTTGCATTTCCAGTTGGGTCATGGTGTAGTTTGTCTTTTCGTGTTTGATTTCTTGAGGGTCAAAGCTTGCCTTCATCAGCATAGCTGTAGTAGGCTCCGTCGGTGACGATGATATGGTCGAGCAAGCGGATGTCCATGGTGAGGGCGGCCTGCTGGAGTTTCTGGGTGAGGGCGTCGTCCTCGCGACTGGGACAGGTGTTGCCGCTGGGGTGATTGTGGGCGAGGACAAGACTGGTGGCGCCGGCGAGCAACGCGCTGCGCAGCACGTCGCGCACATCCACCACCGTGCCCGTGAGCCCTCCGCGCGAGACGAGTCGCGACTCGATGACCTTGTGGGCGCGGTTGAGCAACAGCACGCGACTCTCCTCCACGTTGAGGTCCTGCATGAGCGGCAGGAGTTGCTCATAGGCCTGCTGCGAGTTGGTGATGGGGGCGGTCGTCTGCACTTCCTCGCCTTGCCGGCGGCGGCCCAGTTCACACGCGGCCATGATGGTGATGGCCTTGGCGGGTCCCACGCCCTTGTAGGCGGTGAGTTCCTGCAACGACTTGCGGCCGAGCTGTTTCAGGCTCTGACCGCAGTCCTGCAAGATGCGCCGCATGAGGGTGACGGCGTCCTCGTGAGGCGTGCCGCTCCCGATGAGGATGGCCAGCAGCTCGGCGTCGGAGAGCGCGGCGGCTCCCTTGGCGGCAAGCTTCTCACGCGGACGGTCCTCCACCGCCCACTCGTTGATGTTCAGTCGGTCAGGCATAGAAATTTTCCTTGAAAGCCTGTAACTCTTCGTTGCGCCCGCAGATGCAGCACAGCCACCACGCTCGCAGGAAGCCCGTTCCATAGCCTATCAACTGGGTGAACGAGGCGCGAATGGAGAGCAGTCCTATCCACAGGGAGCGGTTGCGCACAGCGCTGTCGATGCACACGAGAAGCGCGTAGAGCAACAACGGCGACAAGAAAAGCAGCGCGGCGGAAACGCCCCACACCGCGAGACTGACAAGGGCGCAGAACAGCAACGCAAAGGTGACCACGGTGAAAGCCGCCGGGAGCATGTGCACCAACTTCATGCTGCCGGGGTGGCGCTTGAGCAGATTGATGCGGGCGATGCCGCTGTTGTGGACCTGGCGGAAGAACTTGCGGAAGTCGGTGCGGCGCTTGTGCCACACCCACGCCTCGGGGAACAGACGGCAGCGGGCGCCGCTCTTGAAGATGCGGATGGAGAAGTCGATGTCCTCGCCAAAGCGCATGGCACTGAAGCCGTCCAGCTGGCGGTAGAGGTCGGCGCGGATGCCCATGTTGAAGGAACGCGGATAGAACTTGTCGAGTTTCTTCTTGCCACCGCGGATGCCTCCCGTAGTGAAGAACGAGGTCATGGAATAGTTGATGGACTTCTGCGTGGGCGAGAAACTCTCGTGAGCACGGTCGGGACCGCCGAACGCCTCGCAGGGACGGGCCGTCAGTTCGTCGTCCACGGCCTGCAGATAGCCGGGAGGCAGCACACAGTCGCTGTCGAGCACGATGAGGTATTCGCCCTCGGCCCGCTCGGCGCCGTAGTTGCGACTCTGGCCGGGACCGCTGTTGGGCTTGTCGAAGTAGCGAATGGCGAGGCGGTCGGCATAGCGTTCCACCACCGTCTTGCAAGGCAGGGAGCTGCCGTCCTCCACCACCACGACCTCGAAGTCGGCCTGCGTCTGGTGGGTGAGACTCTCCAGCAACTCATCGACCTCGTCGGGACGATTGAAGACGGGAATAATAAAAGAATACTTCATAGCCGTTTGCTTTTTCCTATGCGAAGTTACAAAAAAAAGCGAACAACAAGGCGTCGCTGCCTCATTATTCGCTTTTTTATGAAGTTTCTCGCGCAATTATGCCTTCACACGGCCCAGATAACTGCCGTCGCGAGTGTCAACCTCCACGATTTCGCCCTCGTTGATGAACAGAGGCACGCGAATCTCAGCACCGGTCTCCACCTTGGCAGGCTTCAGCGTGTTGGTGGCGGTGTCGCCCTTCAGACCGGGCTCGGTCCAAGAGATGGCGAGGTGAACCTTGGCGGGCAACTCGGCGTAGAGCACGGTCTCTGTGCTGGCGTCGGTGACTACCTCCACGTTCTGACCTTCCTTCATAAAGGCAACGCCGGTGATTAGGTCGGCGGGGATGGGAATCTGCTCGAAGGTTTCGTTGTTCATGAAGATGTAATCGGTGCCCTCCATATACAAGTACTGATAGGGGCGACGCTCCACGCGAACGTCCTCCAGCTTTTCGCCGATGTTGAAGCGACGCTCCAACACACCACCGTTGACCACATCCTTGAGGGTCACGTTCATGATGGTGTTGCCCTTACCGGGCTTACGATGCAGGAAGTCGATGCAGAAGTAGAGCTTGCCATCCATGCGGATGCAGGTGCCCTTCTTGATGTCTTGTGAGTTAATCATAAAAGTCTTATTTGTTAGATTATTACTGATTTCGGGTGCAAAGTTAAGGAAAAATTTGCAAGTTTCAAAAAAAGTGCTTAATTTTGCACTCCGAAAATAACAAAAAGCAATATAAAGATGAAAAGAACATTCCAGCCCCACAACAGGAGAAGAAACAACAAGCATGGTTTCCGTCAGCGCATGGCTACTGCCAACGGCCGTCGCGTGCTGGCATCTCGTCGCGCCAAGGGTCGCAAGAAACTCACCGTTTCTGACGAGGTTCACGGCAAGAAGTAAACCACGTTGTGCTTCTGAATCGTACAGGACTCCACGCAAGTTGGAGTCCTTTTTTTGTGCCCTTCCGAGCAATTTATCAGGAGCCGCGGTGCAAATCTCATATATTTTTTGTACTTTTGCGAGCATATTATATTAATAAGGTATGTCTGTATTACGCAAATTCTGGAGTCCTATGGTGTGGGGCAACCTGCTCGCCATGGCACTGGTGGCGACACTGTTGCTAGCTGGAGTGTGGTATGGCTTGGCGGAATACACGCACCACGGGGAGGAAATAGAGATTCCCGACGTGACGGGACGCCTGTACGCCGACGCCATCTACGAGCTGGAACGGCAAGGACTGACGGCTGAGGTGGTGGACAGCATACACGACCGCACGAAGCCCACGGGCGCAGTGCTCATGCAACGTCCCGCCAGCGGAGGACACGTGAAAGCCGGCCGCACCATCGAACTCACCATCAATTCACGTCACGAGCAGAGCGTGCTCATGCCCGACATCGCCGACAACTGCTCGGTGCGCGAGGCTCAAGACCGACTCAGCGTATTGGGCTTCCGCACGACCGTGGAGGAAATCGACGGCGACAAAGATTGGGTGTACGGCGTGAAGTGCCAAGGCCGACAAGTGTATGCAGGCGACCGTGTTCCCTCGGGCGCAAATCTTATTCTGCAAGTGGGGAGCGGCTATAGCGAAGATGCCGACAGCATGGAGTTCAACAACGAAGGCTTCATCGAAATGGACTATGATTTCACCGATTGACGAGCAACTCCCCGACGACCTGGAACTGGACGTTCTGGACGACGAGGAAGACGGCGAGAGCGGCGAAGGACTGTATGAGCACCGCCGCGTGACAGCCGACCGCGGGCAGAACCCCCTGCGCGTGGACCGCTTTCTTATCGACCATCTGCCGGGGACCAGCCGCAACCGCATACAGAAAGCCGCCGAGGCGGGCTTCATTCAAGTGAACGGGAAGCCCGTGAAGAGCAATTACAAGGTGAAGCCTCTCGACGTGGTGACCCTGATGCTCGACCGTCCCAAGCGCGACTGGGAGATAATTCCCGAGGACATTCCACTGGACGTGGTGTTCGAGGACGCCGATTTACTGGTGGTCAACAAGCCCGCAGGACTGGTGGTTCATCCGGGCTGCGGCAACTTCTCAGGAACACTTGTGAATGCACTCGCATGGTATTTGAAGGACGACCCTCGCTTCGACCCCAACGACCCGACCGTAGGACTGGTGCACCGCATCGACAAGGACACGAGCGGACTGCTGGTCATCGCCAAGACGCCCGAAGCGAAGACACACCTCTGCCACCAGTTCTTCGTGCACTCCACCCGCCGACAATACAACGCCCTGGTGTGGGGAAACTTCACCGAAGACGAGGGCGTCATTGAAGGAAACATTGCCCGCAACCCCAAAGACCGCCTGCAGATGGCCGTGTTCCCGCCCGACAGCGAAGTGGGGAAGCACGCTGTAACACACTACCGAGTGCTGGAGCGCTACGGCGCCGTAAGTTTGGTGGAGTGCCAACTCGAGACGGGCCGGACGCATCAAATACGAGTCCACATGAAACACATCGGCCACACGCTCTTCAACGATGAGCGCTACGGTGGCGAACAAATACTGCGCGGCGACCAGAGCAGTTCGTACCGCGCCTTCATCAACAACTGCTTCGCCCTCTGCCCGCGGCAGGCTCTGCACGCCCGCACGCTGGGATTCGAGCATCCTCGCACCGGCGAACAACTGTTTTTTACCACGGAATTACCCGCCGATATGTCGGCACTGTTAGATAAATGGAGAAAGAAAATTTGAAACGCATCATTGCGATTGTTTGCGGAGGCGACACCTCCGAGCACGATGTCAGCATGCGCTCAGCCGCCGGCATCGAGTCGTTCCTCGACAAGACTCTGTACGAGCCTTATCTGATAGAAATACACAACGGCCAGTGGCATGCCCGTCTCGACAGCGGCGAGTTAGCACCTGTGGACCGCAACGACTTTTCGTTCATGGACGGGAAAGTGCGTGTGCGCCCTTCCTACGCCTACATCACCATCCACGGAGCTCCGGGCGAGAACGGCGTGCTGCAAGGTTATTTCGATCTCATCGGCATGCCCTACTCCACTTGTAATGTGATGGTGGAGGCCCTCACCTACGATAAATTCGTTTGCAACAACTATATGCGCTCGCTGGGTGTTCGGGTGGCCGAGAGCTTGCTCATCAAGCGAGGCTACGACCACGAAGTGAGCGACGACGACATTGTCTCGCGCATCGGACTCCCTTGCTTCGTGAAACCCGCCTCGGGCGGCTCGTCGTTCGGCACTTTCAAAGTGAAGGAGGCCGCCGCACTTCGCCCTGCCATCGACGCCGCGCTCAAGGAAGGCGCCGACGTGATGGTGGAGGCTTTCATGAAAGGTACGGAAATCACCTGCGGCTGCTATAAGACAAAGACCAAACAAGTGGTGTTCCCCATCACCGAAGTTGTGCCCGCCAACGAGTTTTTCGACTACGACGCCAAGTACAACGGCGAGGTGCAGGAAATCACGCCCGCCCGCATCTCGGACCGACTGACCGAACGTGTGCAGCAACTCACTTCCATGATTTATGACCTGTTGGGCTGTCACGGCATCATCCGCATCGACTACATCATCACCGAAGGCGAGGTCATCAATCTGCTCGAGATTAACACTACGCCGGGCATGACCGCCACGAGTTTCATCCCGCAACAGGTGAAAGCCGCCCATCTGGACATAAAAGAGGTGATGACCGACATCATAGAGAACCGTTAACCCCGCCTCGGCCACAACGCGCCGAGCACAAAACCGCACTGTTATGAGCAACGAATTCGATTCCATCCGCCCGTACAACGACGACGAAGTAAAGCAGGCCGTCAACGATTTGCTGAACGACCGCCAGTTCAACGCCCTGATGAAAGGCCTCATGCCCTGGCTTCCCAAGGGACTGCGCAACGGCATCATCCGCATCGGTTTTATAGGTGTGAACAGCGTGCTGGGCTTTCAAAAGCGCTTCATGAATCCCGTGGTCGGCTACATTTTCCGCAAATGTTCCACCGGACACACCTTCGACTGCAGCAACGTGGAAAAGGGCGCCGCCCGCTATTCCTATATATCGAATCACCGCGACATTGTGCTCGACAGCGCCATGCTCTCCTATCAACTCATCGAGAACGGCTTTGAGGAGACGGTGGAGATAGGCATAGGCGACAACCTGCTCATCTATTCGTGGATACGGACACTTGCCCGCCTCAACCGCACGTTCATCGTTCGTCGCGGTCTTTCTCCGCGCGAACTGCTGGCCAGTTCACAACTCATGAGCCGCTACATCCACTATGCCCTCACCGAGAAACATGCTAATATGTGGCTCGCCCAGCGCGAAGGACGCGCCAAGGACTCGAGCGACCACACCCAGGAAGCCGTGCTCAAGATGCTGGCCATGGGCAAGGAAGGCAGTCCCATCGACAGTCTGCGCGAACTGAACATCGTGCCGCTCACCATCAGTTACGAGTATGACCCCTGCGACTATCTCAAGGCGAAGGAGTTCCAACTCAAGCGCGACGACCCGCGGTGGAAGAAGAGTAAGCAGGACGACCTCGAGAACATGAAGGTGGGCATCCTCGGCAAGAAGGGCCACGTGCACTATGAAATGGCCGAACCCATCAATACATGGATTGACGAACTGGCCGATGAACCCCGCACCACGGTCTTTAAGTCGGTGGCCGAGCGCATGGACCGCGCCATACACAGCCACTATCGTCTCTACCCCGGCAACTATGTGGCTGCCGACTTGCTGGCGGGCGACACCGCGCACGCGGCCCATTACACCGACAAGGACAAGCAGACGTTTGAGCAGTATCTGCAGAGTCGCATCGACCTGATAGACTTGGAAAACAAGGACGTCGCCTTCCTGCGCCAGTGCATTCTCACGATGTATGCCAACCCGGTGCTTAATAAAGAGAAGAGCGAAGCCTAAGCGTCGAACCGACCTCGGCACGACAACTTGCACCCATCAAGCGCGTAACCATGATTCATCCGAACGTTCCTTTCCCCCAGTTCCGCCCGCGAAGACTCCCGCGTCGGCTGCTGACGGCGATGCTTTCCGCAGTCGTCGTCCTGCTCGCGGCCTGTAACAGCGAGGAACCTTACCCCAGCATTGTGAGCGAACTGGCCGACGGCGTGACCGACGCACAAGGACGTCTCACCACCTTGGTGACGGACGACCAGCGCCAATTTACTTTCACCACACCGCAGACCGACTTGCAACCCAACGCCATCTACCGCGGCCTTTACGGCTACACCCTCGACGGCGACCGGGCGACGCTCTATAGTTTCAAGTCGGCTTACCTGTTGGGCGACAGCACCATCAAGGTCAAGCGCGACGCGGTGAACGTGGTCAGCGCATGGAGCACGCCGCGCTACATCAACCTCCACCTTGCGCCCAAGACACAAGGAGGGCGGCATTACTATGGTTACGCCCGACTCGACTCCACCGACAACCATAAGTTCCTGCAACTCCATCACCGCCAGGGCAACGACCCGCAGTCGTACAGCGACGACGTCTTCGCGTCGATTGCCTGGGAAGAAATGGACGTCGATACCGTCACCCTCACGATTCAAACCTTCAACGGCCCTACGACATGGACGTTTCTCCGCTAACTCCCTTCATTCCCACCAGTTCCGTGGCCGTTCTTATCTCGGGCGGCGTGGACAGCGCCGTGGTTGTCCACCAGTTGTGCGAGCAGGGAATCAAGCCCGACCTTCACTATATTAAAATAGGTATGGAGGGAGAAGATTCGTCGTGCTCGGCGGAGGAGGACATCTAACGCTCGCGCGCCACGGCCCGGAAATACGGACTTCGCCTCGAGGTCACCGACTTGCAGAAGGAATATTGGGAGCGCGTGGTGGGCTATGCCATCGAGCGCGTGAAGCAGGGACTCACGCCGAACCCCGACGTGATGTGCAATCGTCTCATCAAGTTCGGCGCTTTCGAGGAACTCATCGGCCGGCACTACGACCGCTGCGCCACGGGACACTACGCCACCACCGTAGAGAAGGACGGACTTGTGTGGCTGGGCACTGCCAAGGACCCCGTGAAGGACCAGACCGACTTCCTCGCCCAGCTCACCTACGAACAACTGCGCCACACCATCTTCCCCATCGGACATCTGATGAAGGAGGAAGTGCGGCAGATTGCCCTCGATGCGCATCTGCCCTCGGCACGGCGCCGAGATTCACAGGGAATCTGCTTTTTGGGCAAGATAAATTACAACGACTTTCTGCGCAAGTTCCTCGGAGAACAAGAGGGACGCATCATCGACATTGAGACGGGAAAAGTGGTCGGCCGCCACCGCGGCTACTGGTTCCACACCATCGGTCAGCGCAAGGGTCTGGGCTTGAGTGGCGGTCCGTGGTTCGTGGTGAAGAAGAATGTGCGCAAGAACATCGTGTTCGTTGCCCGCGGTTGGGACACCGATTTGCAGTACGGGCACGATTTCCGCCTGGCGGACTTGCACTTCATCACCGCCAATCCTTGGCACGAAGCCCCCACAGACATACCCATACAATTCAAGATTCGTCACGTCGATCACTTCCTGCCGGGCTTTATCACGCTCGACGAGAAAGGCTACCACATCCACAGCGACGAGCCCATCCAAGGCATCGCGCCCGGTCAGTTCGGTTGCATCTACGATGCCGACCACCGCATTTGTTACGGCAGCGGCGAGATTGGATTGTGACGAGCGGACGCAGACGTGCGGACGAGTGAAATCAGACATGCGGTCGTCTCGGCTCAGACATGCGGTCGTGTGAGCTCACACATAAGGACGTGTGAGGCCAAACATAAGGACGTGTGAACGCAGACATAAGCATGACGAAAAACACAGCAGCGCTGTCGGGGATGACCGGCAGCGCTGCTTGCGTATGGAGAGAGGAATTACTTCTTGAAAATCAACTGGCAGAACTCGTTGAGACAACGGCGCCACGTAAGCCACTCGTGGGCAGTACCCGGCGACTCATAATAGTGAGTGTTGATGCCTATCTTATTAAGTTCCTGATTGACGTTCTGCGTGCCGAGGTTCTCTTCCGTGCCCGTTCCGAGGAACACGGTGTAGAACTGCTTGTTGAACTTCGCGGCGTCGGCCCACACACCGTTGTAGGCTTTGTCGTAACCGCCCTGTCCCACCATGAACAGCGCGCCGGAGAACGAGCCGAGATGTGAGAACTTGTCGGTGTTGTTCATCGCTATCTCGAACGACTGATAACCGCCCCACGACAGACCGGCCATGGCACGATGCTCGCGATCGGCCTGCGTGCGGAAGGTCTGGTCGATGTACGGGATGATGTCGTCAACGATAACTTTGAAGAACGACGCGCCGAACTGACTGCGGTCTTCCCCGCGCTTGGCGCCGAAGCCGTAGTCGCAGTTGCCGTTGTCCATCACCACAATCATGGGCACAGCCTTGCCGTCGGCAATGTTGTTGTCTAAGATGTTGGCCATCTTTCCCTGCGTGTGCCAGCCCGTTTCGTTCTCAGCCATGCCGTGTTGCAAGTACATCACGGGGTAACGCTTCTTGGTGTTCTTCTCGTAATCTGCGGGCGTATAGACGTAACACTGGCGTTGGCGACCCTCCACCGTGCTCCAGTATTGGCACAGACGTACTTGTCCGTGGGGCACTTCGGGCCGGAACGTGTAGTAGGCTCCGTCCTCGGCCTTCTCGCGAACTTCAATGATGCTGGCATACGTGCCGCAACCATAGACCGTGCGGCTCGAGGGGTCGCTGACACGCGCTCCGTCCACCTCGATGAAATAGTAGTGAGGACCCACCACCAAGGGGTCGGTGGTGGCGAACCAATTACCGCGGCCGTCGGGCTGCATGGCGTATTTCTTGTTGCAAACGTCCACGACGACCTTCTGCGCCTGAGGCGCCTTCACCATGAACTGACCACGACGGTCGGCCGTCATCTTAGGCCAGTCGCTGGCGGGAATATTGGTCTCGGCGGGCACGGCCTGCACATTGCCCTGGGGCACATATTGCATCGACCCGTCGTCGTTGTAAGTAAGTTTGTCCACACACACCGAGCGACGACCTATGGCTCCCTTATGACCATTCATCTCAAGCGTGGCGTTGTGATAGAACAAATACCACTGACCTTTGAACTCACAGATGCCCGGATGGATGGTGAAACTATTCTCGGCGCCGCCCGTCAACTGCCCCATGTGCTTCCAAGGCCCGGTAATGTTGTCGGCCATGGCATAGTCGATGGCCTCCTTGTGGTCGAAACCCGACGAGGCATAGGTAAGATAGTATTTGCCCTTATGCTTGTGCAACCACGGTCCTTCCGTATAGCGAGGCACGGAAACCGTCCAGATGTCGCCGTCGATTTCCGTCATGTTGCGCTTCAGCTTCGCCATGAAGCAAGTGCCGTTGCCCCAACAAAGATAGGCTTGTCCGTCGTCGTCGATGAGCACCGTCGGGTCGATGTCGTTCCACCAACCGCGAGCGCCGTTGGGGGTCATCTTATCCGTCACCAAGGGTTTGCCGATGGCGTCCTTGAAAGGTCCCGTCGGACTGTCGGCCACGGCCACACCGATGGCATAACCCGAAGCGTCGCCACTGCCCTGCTGTGTGGTGAAATAGTAGAACTTGCCGTCGCGCTCCACCACCTGTGCCGCCCAGGCCGTTCCCACTTTAGGACCGATGGTGTCGGCCCACTCGTAATGACTGGGGCGCAACACCGAGCCGTGGTCGGTCCAGTTCTGCATGTCGGTGGTCGAATAGCACAGCCATTCGGTGATATTGAATTCCTTGCCGCCGTTGGCTTGGTCTTGTCCGTCGTACCACTCGTCGTGACCCACGTAGAGATACAAGCGGTCGCCCACTACCAAAGGTGCCGGGTCGGCAGTCCAGTTGTCGCGAACAATGGGGTTGCCCTGGAAGGTAAATGTCTTGTTCAACGGTTTCTCGGTCACGCCACGAACGCGGTTGAGGAAGTTGGTCATGCGGGTGAGGTTCTGCTCGGAATACATATTATAGCCGTGGCCGCCGTCCTTCACGGTGTGGAACTCCATATTGACGCCGGCCGCTTCATAGGTCTTCACCCACGCTTCGGCCTGACAATAGGGAACTACATTATCGGCGGTGCCGTGGAAACCTATGAAGGGCGGGTCGCCGGCGTCCACATATTGCGTCGAAGACACCGAGAGATACAGGTCCTGCGTAGCGTCGCTGAAGGGCTGGCCCACCAAGGCTTCCTCGGGCGAACCGCCCACGCCGTTGGGCCGACCACCGCAATCCATGGCGGTGAGGTCGATGGGACCCGACCACGACACGGCGGCCTGCACCTTGCTGCTTGCCTTGAGATACTTGCCCACCTTGCCCTCAAGGTCGATGGAATAATTGCCCACGGTGGTATTCTTAGTGCCAGACGTGGCCTGCATCATCGACGACAAATGACCGCCAGACGAGAAGCCCGAGGTGGCGATGAAGTTAGGGTCGAAATGATACTTCGCGGCGTTAGCGCGGACATAACGGATGACGGCCTTGATGTCGTGACATTGTGCGGGCCACTTTGCGTCCATGCTCGAGCGGTGGTTGGGGCAGACCACGGCATAGCCTTCCTCAAGGAGGGCTTTCACGATAGTTCCAAGGTCGGCCATTCCCTTGCTGTTGTTGCTGAACCAAGCCGAGCCGTAGATGTGGACGACCACAGGATACTTGTCGGCCTTCTGCTTGGGCAGATAGATATCCATGGTGTGGAAGGCCTGACCATCGTCGGCGTAGTTCACGTCGGCGTACTTCTCCGAGATGGGCAACTGGGCCTGTAGCTGCTGTCCTCCGAATCCAAAGTTCTGCGCGCCTGCGGAGAGCACGAGTGCCGATACCGCGAGACTCAAAAGAATACGTTTCATATAGCGATTGTTTTAGTTATGTTTCGGTTCGATGATACGGTAGTCGCCGCTCAGATGTAAGAACGAGAAGAGGCGGAGAATCCCTTCGTAGTAGCCGTCGAAGTAGCCGCTGGGCGCAGGTTCGTGGCGCGACGTCCAGAAGCGGTCCACAAACTCGCGGGCCTTCGAGTGGCGACAAACGAGCGAGAGTGCGGCCGCCGTGGCCACGAAGCCGGGAGTGTGGCGCAGTTCCTTATAGCCGCCGGAGGCCATTATCTCGGTGGGCAGTGTTCCGTCCACGTTATATTGGTCGAGGAAAGTGTCGATGCCTTGTTCGTAGAGAAAGTTCTGCAGGCGCTCGCCATAGGTTGTCTGCCACGCGGCGTCGGCATGCGACCACGAGAAGTCGAGGGCGACATTCATGGGAACTCGCCACGAATCGTAGCGGAAACAGTTGCCAAGGACGCGACCTTCGCTGAGGAGCGAGCCGTCGTAATGGCAGTAATCGGGCGTGAGACCCGTGACCGGATGAACGGTCCGGTGCAGAAACTCGCGGGCTTTTGCGGCGCATTGCAACCAGTAGTCACTACGACCGTCCTGCGCATAGCGGGCCCAGACCTCGTAGAAAGCGGGGACGTGGTACGACGGGTCGGTGTAAGGAGAACCCGGCACAAAGGCGATAAGGCCCGTCGTCTCGTCGATGAGGCGCGGTTGTCCGTTCTTCCCCATACAGCAGTCCAGAAGATTCTGGGCTTCCTTCAGATAATCGATGCCTGCGCGACTGCCCCAACGATTGTGGGCGAACAGAAGACTGGTGATGAAGTACAACTCGCCGTCCGCCGCGGCACCGGGCGCGGCCATCGAGCCGTCGGGACGAACGCTCCACGAGAAATAACCTTTCTGCTTTCCTTCCTTCAACTGCATGTTGGTTTTCGCCCAGCGCCACAAGCGGTCGAAGATATCTTTGCGGTCCATCTGCACGGCAATCATCATTCCGTACGACATTCCTTCGGTGCGGACGTCGTGGTTCTTCACGTCGCTGATATAGGCTTGGTCGTCGCCAACCTCGAAATAAATGCGGCGGGGCCCCGTGAAGAGTGCGTCGAAAAGTTCTTGCTTCTTCGTCTCGATTTGCGCTTGCGAGTAACCAAGTTCCGCCAGCATATTGCGATACGAGTGGGTCTCCCACGCTCCTTGTTCGCGCGGCTGAAGCTGCGTGGCGGAAAGAACGGCGGCATGCTCCGCGGGCTGGAGGTCGAAACTTACCCAGTCCACCGCCACTTCACGAGCGTCCGTGCTCTCCAACTGCAGGTCGGTGACGCCGCGGGGCGAGCGGTTGAGGGGCAGGGTCAACAGCATGTATTCGGCCGAAGGCGGCACTGTGAGGGTGGCCACGCGGCTCCACGCCTTTGCAAACTCGGGCGGCAGCGGCCGACCTCCCCACTGGGGAGCGCGAGACTTCAGGTCGGTGAGCACGAGCGTCGCGCCTTTGGGAGCGCGGACACGTGCAGTGAGGGTGGTCACCTCCCGCTCTCCGAAATCTACATTGTTATATATCGCGCGCGCGCTGGCGGCGCGGAAGGTCAGCTGCCAGCCGGCAAATGTGTTGAGTGTGTCGAGGTAATCCAGCGTCACGCCTTCGCTGACGGCACTGTAGCGGTCCAGTTGTATGAGGCTCCGCGCCGCGGTCAGTCCCACACCGCGCAAGGTGGGCCGCACGGGTTGTATCGTTCCGTCGGCATTGAAGAAAAGGGAATCGGCGCGCGCGGCCCGCAGTTTGTCGAAGTGAGGCGAATAGTCGTTGTGGTGATAGAACAAGTACCACTGACCCTTGAACTCCACGATGCTGTGGTGGTTGGTCCAGCATCCTGTGGGCGACTGCTCCATAATTTTCCCCTTGAACTCATAGGGGCCCATGGGCTGGTCGGCCATGGCATAGGCCAGAGTCTCGGTTTTGTCCTCCACCCAAGGAAAGGTGAGATAGAAGTGACCGTTATGCTCGAAGGCGAAGGGACCTTCCTTGAAGCCGGCGGGGAAGTCGGCGGAAACGTCGATGGGTGTGCTGTCGAGTTCGAGCAGATTGTCCTTCAGCTTCGCGCCCATAATGCGACCGCTGGCCCAGAACATATAGGCCTCGCCCTTCGACGTCTGCAACACCACGGGGTCGATGCCCATAACGCCCTTGATGGGTTCCGCCATCGGAGTGTAAGGGCCTTCGGGACGGTCGGCGATGGCCACGCCCACGCCGAAGCCGCGCTGCACGTCCTTCGGCTTGTTGGGAAAGAAGAAATAGTATTTCCCGTCCTTTTCCACGCAGTCAGGCGCCCACATGGAATAGCCGGCAGGGTCGCCCCACGGAACATTTTTCTGGTCGAGAATCACGCCGTGGTCCGTCCAGTCGGTGAGATTGTCACTGGAGAAAACGTGGTAGTCGGCCATGCAGAACCAGTCCTTGCGCGGATAATCCTCGGCGGCCGGAATGTCGTGCGAGGGAAAGAGATAGAGGCGGCCGTTGAACACGCGGGCGGTCGGGTCGGCGGTAAACTGGTCGCGGATGATGGGGTTCTGCGCCTGCGCCGTCAGTGCGAAGGAGACGAGCAGCGTTGCAGTCAGGAGATTTTTCATCGGTCAATCGGTTAGTCGGTTGTTGTTTCGGGCAGCGGGGCGACGGCTTCCGCGGTCAGTGGGCGCGGAGGTTCCACTTGCAGTTGTCGCTTGCAAAGTCGAACTCGCCCAGCGAGGGCGTGCTGTCGGCCACGGACACGAGGCAGAGTCGCCGGTCGGAACCGGGGATGGCCACGGGCATAATGCGGAAAGTGCCGTCGGTCTGCTGGTCGATTTGCCAGAGTTGTTCGGGCGCGGCGGTGAAGGTCTCCACGGTGCTCACCTCGCAATCGGGCGTGGCGCACAGCGAACGACTGGTTCCCTCGATGCCGATGCGGTAGTACGGTTGTCCCATCGAGCCGCCCACGCCGCTCACCGCCTCGATGGTCCAGCGCTGCCACGGGCGAACCATGTAGTCGCCGCAGCGAACGCCGATGTCGCCCTTCGGCCACTTGTCCTGCACGTCGGCCAGCGACTGCTGCGCGATGGGCTTGGGCGTCTCGCCGCTCTGCTGCAGACGGAACCAGGAACGGCGTTCCGTCTCGATGCGCTGGAAGTCCACCGCCAGTTCCAAGGCATAGCCGCGGCGCTCCGACTCTATTTCGTACGTTCCCTCGCGCAAGGGCTCGCCGGCCACGGGCCAGTCGTTCTTCCACAGCAGCGGCCGGATGCCCAGCACCGAATAACCGCCCTGGTCGAAGTCGGCCTCGAAGTGACACGACATCTTCTCCACGCCTTCCGTCAGCACGGTGCGGCCGAAATGACCGGGCCCCACCACGCGATGGTGAGCGGCAATCACCATGCGGCCGCCGCCCTTGCGCATGTCGCGGCCCAGGTTGTCGAGATACGGACCTGTCACTTGTCGCGAGCGTCCGCACACGATATTGTAGGTTGAGTTCACGCCGTCGCAACAGGTTCCGTGCGTTCCGAGCAGATAATACCAGCCGTTGCGGTAGATGAGGTCGGTGGCTTCGCAGTCGATGGCGATGTCCACCGCCTCGTTGCCCTCCACGCGCTTGCCCGTCTGCGGGTCGAGTTCCACGAGTCGGATGTTGCCGAAGTAAGTGCCGTAGGACATCCACAGTCGTCCCGTGGTGGGGTCGAGCAGCAGTCCGGGGTCGATGGCGTCGCAGTCGTCGCCGTCCTCCGACCACGCCACCAGCTGTGGCTCGCTGTAGTGGAAGTCGGGCGACTGCGGGTCGAGTGTCTTGTTCCACATGGTCAGTACCTCGCCGCGGTGCGAACCGCCCAAGCCTCCGCCCGTGGCACTGTAGGCCACGAGGTAGCGATTGCCAATCTTCACCACGTCGGGAGCCGCCCCGCCTCCGGGTCGTTCGGCGCCGCCGCCCCACGTGTAGCCGCCGTCGGTCGAGATGAGTCCGCCGCCTCCCGTGCCGAAGGTGAACCACTTGCCGTCACATTCGGCCAGCGTCGAGGGGTCGTGTATGTAGGGAGTTCCCACTTGCGCCGAGGCGCTCAGGCCCACGAGGGCCATGATGGTTGCGAATATCTGTTTCATGTTCCGAGGGAGTTAGAGGATGGTGAAGCCTTGTGTCACGGGTGTTCCGTCCTCGCGCACGAAGCGGAGGCAGAAGTCGCTCATGCCGGGTCCGTTGATGATGGCGCCGCGAATCACGTTGTCGCCCTTGTGCAGCACGAGGCGGGCCGACATGGCGTCGTCGGCCACCATGCGGCGGTCGCCCGAGAGCAGCAGGGCCTCTGTGCCGTTGACCCACCACTGCGAGGCGGAGTTACTGCCCACCGACAAGCGGACGCCGGTCATATCTTCTTCGCAGCGGACCACCGTCACCACCCAGTAAATCACGCCGTAGAGGCGCTGGCGGTAATGCTCGCCGAAGCGCATGAGCTTCAGGTTGTAGGTTTTGCTGTCGAGTTTGTGCCAGCGGAGCGTCTCGGTTCCCCGCTGCACTTTGAGCGTGGCGGGGTCGATGCGGCGGTAGTCCTTGGGCATTTCCACCTTCTCGAACCGCGCTTTCACCTTCTGTCCGTCGCGGGGCAAAAGGGTCATCTGACCGGGGAAGTATTCCGTGGCGAACACTTCGCGCAGATAGGAGTCGGTGAACACGGTGTTCGTTCGGTTGGGTTTGCTGATGGGCTCCAGCAGTGTCCAGCGCCGCACGAAGCCTTCGGCGTCGGCGGTCACGGGCTGGTCGGTGGGCGCGGTGAAGTACTTGTCCTGCGCCACGGCCCACGTTGTCAGCAGGCAGAAGGCGCACAAGATGAATTTCGTTTTCATGGGTTTTCGCGATGGTATTCCTTGCAAAAGTAATCATTTACTTCGGCAATTCCAAAATTACAATGTAAAAAGTACAATTTGACGAGGCGACGGGGGAAGCGGAGAAGGTGGTGGGGGGGTCTCTCTTTTTATTTGTGAAAATTGAAAATCGAGATGGGTGGTCGGATTTCTTTTTCCGCCATCGCGCTCCGAAGGATGGCGATGGGGAGTTATATGCGTTCTATCACGCAAGTGTGTTCCTTCTCATTCTTCTCGTAGTTGATGCCGCAGAGGATGACCTCGCCGGCATACTCCTTGAGCGGGGCGGGATAGTTGTTCTGCTTTATCTGGTCGATGGCGGTGACGGCTTCCTTCTTCCATTTCAGTTC
>JABUUA010000026.1:22644-27343 GCA_021443405.1 Bacteroidaceae bacterium | reverse complement strand
GTCGAACACCATGGTGGCGATGGCGTGCAGTGTGAAGAACCAGCCGCGCGTCTGATCGACGCCCTCGGCGATGAAGTTGGCGGGGAAGGCCTTGCCCTCGTCGATTAACTCGCGATTCTCGAAGGGATAATGAATCTGCGCGTACGGCATGGCACCCGAGTCGAACCACACATCGATGAGGTCGAGTTCGCGCACGAGTACGTTGCCGCTCTCGCCCACCAGCTTGATGTCATCGACATACGGACGGTGCAGGTCAATCCGGTCGTAGTTCTCCTGGCTCATGTCGCCGGGCACAAAGCCTTTCTCCTTCAGGGGGTTGCTCGGCATGACGCCGGCTGCCACGGCTTTTTCTATCTCGGCATACAACTCCTCCACCGAGCCGATGCAGATTTCCTCCTTCGTCTCGCGATTGCGCCAGATGGGGAGCGGCGTGCCCCAGTAACGGGAACGAGAGAGATTCCAGTCGTTCAGGTTCTCGAGCCACTTGCCAAAGCGTCCCGTGCCGGTGGCCTCGGGCTTCCACTGGATGGTTTTGTTCAGTTCGAACATGCGCTCCTTGCAGGCCGTGGAACGGATGAACCACGAATCGAGCGGGTAATACAGCACCGGCTTGTCGGTGCGCCAACAGTGGGGATAGTTGTGGACGTGCTTCTCAATCTTGAAGGCCGTGCCCTCCTCCTTCATCTCGATGCAGAGGATGACGTTGAGGTCCATCTCCTTCGAGGCCGTCTTTTCATCGTATTTGCCGCCCTGGTTATATTTGGGGTCGTAGGCGTTCTTGACATAAGCACCGGCGTGCTTCCAGTAGGCGTCGCAAACGCACGCCTCTCGGAAGGCGGCGTCCATGTCTGCCTCCACGAAATACTTGCCTGTGAAATCGACCATCGGACGCGTGTCGCCGGCCTTGTCAATTACAAAGAGCGAGGGGATGCCGGCGTCCTTGGCCACCTTAGCATCGTCGGCACCAAAGGTGGGTGCGATGTGCACGATGCCCGTTCCGTCCTCCGTCGTCACGTAGTCGCCGGGGATGATGCGGAAAGCCTCGGCACTCTTGTCCACCACGCCGCCGTCCTCCATCGCACAGGGCTTCACCCAAGGCATCAGCTGCTGGTAATGCAGTCCGACAAGGTCTTGTCCCTTGCCCCTCCACACGATTTCAAGCGGCTGCTCGTCCGTGGCGGTGAAATAGGCCGGCACGCGGCTCTCGGCCAAGATATATACGGCCGCCTCGCCGGTGTAGGGATTCGTCCCTTTGAGGGCCACATAGTCGATGTTGGGACCGACGCAGAGCGCCGTGTTGGAGGGCAATGTCCACGGGGTGGTGGTCCAAGCCAGCACACACACGCGGCAGCCCGCTGCGTATGGCACTTCGTCCTTGACGAGGAACTGGGCGGTGACCGTGGTGTCCTTCACGTCGCGGTAACAGCCGGGCTGGTTCAGCTCGTGCGAACTCAACCCCGTGCCTGCCGCTGGACTATAAGGCTGGATGGTGTAACCCTTGTAGAGCAGATTCTTCTGGTAGAGCTGCTTGAGCAGATACCACAGGGACTCGATGTATTTGTTGTCGTAGGTGATGTAGGGATGCTCCAAATCCACCCAATAGCCCATCTTCTCCGAGAGGTCGGACCATTCGGAGGTGTACATCATCACGTTTTCGCGGCACTTCTGGTTGTAGCCGTCCACGCTTACCTTCGGTCCGCCGATATCTTCCTTCGTGATGCCGAGTTCTTTCTCCACCGACAGTTCTACGGGCAGTCCGTGCGTGTCCCAGCCCGCCTTGCGCTTCACTTGGAAGCCCTGCATGGTCTTGTAGCGCAGGAATGTGTCCTTGATGGTGCGGCCCATCACGTGGTGGATGCCGGGATGCCCGTTGGCCGAAGGAGGACCTTCGAAGAATATAAAGGGTGGATAGCCTTCACGCTCGGTGATGCTGCGGTGGAACAAATCCTCGCCGGCCCACTGCTGCAACACCTCTTTGTTCACGTCACTCAAACTCAAGCGACTGCGTTCCGTAAACTTCTTTGCCATATCTTTCTGAGTGTTTTTTCTTATATAGTCCGCAAAGATACGATATTTTTTCAACATATCCTAATGTCTTTCCTAATTTAGGTTGACTGTGTCGGTGCCATCTTTACTTTCTTTGCGTTCAAATATTCACGAAAACTTGCCCCCTCCCACGTGGGGAGGGGTCGAGGGTGGGGTCTTGTTTTTTGGGTTTCTGTCAGTCAAGCACCTCGCGGCCGTAGCGCTCCACGTCGTCGATGACCTTGAGGAGATATTGGCCGTACTGGTTCTTGAGCATGGGCTGCGCCAGTTCGCGCATCTTGTCGGCCGTAATCCATCCCTGGCGATAGGCGATGCCCTCGAGGCAGGCAACCTTGAGGCCCTGGCGTTTCTCAAGCACTTCGATGTAGGTGCTGGCCTCGGAAAGGGAGTCGTGGGTGCCGGTGTCGAGCCATGCGAAACCGCGACCCAAGAGGGCTACCTTCAGTTCGCCGTCCTTCAGGAATTCTTGGTTGACGGTGGTGATTTCCAGTTCGCCTCGGGCCGACGGCTTGATGCGGGCCGCCACATCCACCACTTTGTTGGGATAGAAATAGAGACCCACCACGGCATAGTTGCTCTTGGGCTGGGCGGGTTTCTCCTCGATGGAGAGGCAGTTGCCCTGACGGTCGAACTCAGCCACGCCGTAGCGCTCGGGGTCGTTGACCCAGTAACCGAACACCGTGGCCTTGTTTTCCTGCTCAGCGGTACGCAGGGCCTCGCGCAATAGAGCAGTGAAACCAGCACCATGGAAAATGTTGTCACCGAGGACAAGAGCGGCACAGTCGTCGCCGATGAAGTCGCGACCGATGATGAACGCCTGAGCGAGACCGTCGGGCGAAGGCTGTTCGGCGTACTCGAAATGCACGCCGTAGTCGCTGCCGTCGCCTAACAAGCGGCGGAAGCCGGGCAGGTCGTAGGGAGTGCTTATGATGAGAATATCACGGATGCCCGCCAGCATGAGAGCGCTGATGGGATAGTAAATCATGGGTTTGTCGAAGACGGGAAGCATCTGCTTGCTGACTCCTTTGGTGATGGGATAGAGGCGCGTGCCGCTACCGCCTGCCAAAACAATTCCTTTCATGGCTTATACTATTTTGAATGATTATTCGTTGATGATTTTTCGGGCCGTTCCGTCGCTCTGCCGCACGATGGTGACACCGCGACGGGGACGTTGCAAGCGCTGGCCGCTGAGCGAATAGTAGGCGGGCGGCGCAAGGCGGTCGGGGGTGACGTTGTGCACAGGAGTAACGATGGGGTCCTGCTCGACACTGGCCAGTGTTCCGCCCGCCGGAGCGTCGTCCGTCACACGAATGCGGAACACGAAAGCGACGAGTCCGTATTGTTTCTCCGTCGAGCCGTCGTCGCCCACCACGTCACGACGGTGCTTGAGCGCCTGACGGATGGTGTAGGTCTGGCCGTTCTGCAAGCGATTGGGGAACTGACCGATGGAGAACGTGAGGGTGGCGGGGTCGAACTCACTGAACACATAGCCGCTGCCGTAATCGCACCGAGTGCCGGAGGCATTGAACCAATGGCCGTAGCCGTTGGCAGTGGAGCCTTGGTTGACGATTTTGCCCAGCGAGTTGCAGGCGTAGAACTTGGTCTTTCCGTCGTCGGGAACGGTGGCAGACCACGCGGTCATGGTAGCGTCTAACTGACCTCCCTGCAACTGGAAGGCCGTACCAAGGGCCGAGAGCGCCTCGCCGTCAATCGTCACCGACGCGCCCGAGTAATCGCCGCTGGCGGGGAAGGTGACGTCAAACGTAAGGGTAGCATCGGTGAGAGGCAAGCGGTCGTCGAGCACGGGAGCGCCCAAAATGTTGGAACCCGTGAGAATGATAGTGTAAGGGAAATGGTCGTCGTTGGTGATGTCCTCGTCCCACTGGTGCTGATAATACACGGCAGGCGCGGGGCTGACCACCAAGAACAGCCGCTCCACGCCCTCGGGAACGACGCAGCCCACCTGGCAAGAGCGGTCGCTCATGCCGCTGGCGCAATAGACGCTGTCCTCGGCCATGTACTGGCGCGTGCCGTCGGCCATGAGCGCCACAAAGCCGAGGCGGAAGCCGCGTTTCGTGTATGAGGAGGTGGAGTTATAACGAGTGCGCGAGAGCTTCGCCATGCTGTTGCCGTCGAAATACTCCACGGGGTCACCCTCGGCCAGCAAGGAACCGGCCTTGAGCGAGGTGAAGTCCACCGTCACTTCTGTGCCCGCCTCGGGGACGCTGAGGGGAACAACGTTGAAACCGGAGGCCTGCGGACAGCTAGCATAGGCCACCTGATAGGCAGTGCCGCCGAGAGGAACGTAGTGATAATCGAGCGTTCCGATGTACGGGTCGGCCTCGTTGCGCGTGACGGAGATGTCGAGGGTAGCCATCTTCATCGCATAGTCGAAGCACTCCTTATAAAGTCGGTTCACGTCCCACTGCATAAGGGACATGAGCGACTCATTGGGGTCGGCAGCCTTCTTGGGGTCGTGACGCCAGAGACGTCCCACGATGTCGAGCCCATATTTATCGGCGAGGTAGTAAAGCCACCAGTACGACTGGTAGCGCATCCACTCGTGAGTCATGGCATAGTTGGCGGTCTGGCGGAACAAGCCCCAGCTCTGACTCCACTTGAGTTCGGGGTACGACTGGTTGGCCTGCCACTG
>JABUUA010000026.1:15377-19380 GCA_021443405.1 Bacteroidaceae bacterium | reverse complement strand
CGCCCGTCAACCAATGGCATCACTGGTGTCATCATGGCCTATCAAGGCTTAGCCTATTGGGCCCTTGCCGCACAAAACGTAGTATTCATCCTTTGTGTAGCGTTGCTCAACTGGTATTATGCCCCATGGCGCCCCACCTTCACGATTAATCTCAAACACGCATGGGAAATGTTTGGCTTCAGCAGCAAACTCTTGCTCACCAACCTTTTCACCAACCTCAACGCTCATGCATTCGGAGTGCTTTTAGGTAAATTCTACGGTGATTATCAGGCGGGAATCTACAGCAACGCGCGTAAGTGGGACGATATGTGTATCAACACCATCAATGGCATGGTTACGGGCGTGGCTCAACCCGTGCTTACTCAGGTACGCAATGACGATGGGCGCTATCGACAAGTGTTCCGTAAGATGCTTCGTTTCGTGTCATTCATCTCCTTCCCTTGCATGCTCGGCATGGGCCTCATCGCCAAGGAGTTTCTACTTATTGTGGGAGGCGAAAAGTGGGTAGAAAGTGCTATGCTGCTCAGCATCCTCAGCATCTACGGAGCCTTCTTCCCAATCATCACACTCTACAGCAATCTTACTATTAGCCATGGGCGTTCTAACATCAACTTCTGGTGCACGGTCAGCATCTGCGTCATCATCTGGATAGGACTCATCTTGCTCCACCCCTACGGAGTGCGCACCATGGTTTACTTCTTCGTCGCTGTCAACATCCTATGGTTGCTTGTGTGGCAAAGCTTCGCATGGCGACTCATCCGTCTGCGCTTTATCGATGTAGTCCGCGACATTGCACCCTTCCTCTGCTTCTCTGCACTCGTCATGACCCTCTCATGGGGCATCACCCGTCCCATGAGTCAACCTTGGCTCATACTTATTTCCAAGGTACTGATAGCCGCCACACTCTATTTTGGCATTCTATGGATTTGCGGAGCTCAAATTCTACGCGAAAGCCTCGACTTCTTTAGGAAGAAGAATACGAGCCCAAAAGACTGATTCAAGAGCTTACAAAACTGCAAAAACAGTTTATCATCCAGTAGATAAGGAGTCTATTCTCAAGAATATTGGGAAGGGTTCTCTGTTCTATTTTACATAACCATTAGCCATCTTGCGACCACAAGGCGCTACATAACAATAGGACATTAAGGCCTTGTTATTTGTACACCCGTGTTTCCTTTTCGGACAACTATAGAACACATTACGCACAATAAAGTTTCTCGTTTCGGACAACTTTACAATAGGCTAAATTTCACAACTTATTAGTTGCTAACGCCTTAAGTCTTCATTCTGGAAAACTTCGTTGCGTCTTACAATTTTATAGAGGAATTATTTTGCTGTTTCAGGATTTCACATTAATTTTGCAAGCACAAATTTTCTACTCCTTATGGCTACAACAACTTACACTTATGAGGAAGCCTTCCAAGCTTCTTTAGAGTACTTCGGCGGCGATGAACTGGCGGCACGCGTTTGGGTCAATAAATACGCCTTGAAGGACTCGTTCGGCAACATCTACGAAAAGACGCCGACTGACATGCACTGGCGCATCGCGAACGAAATTGTTCGTGTTGAGCAGAAGTACAACAACCCGATGACGGCACAGGAAGTGTTCGACGTGCTCGATCACTTCAAGTACATCGTGCCCGCCGGCAGCCCGATGACGGGTATCGGTAACAATTTCCAAGTGGCTTCACTCTCGAATTGCTTCGTTGTTGGCCTTGAAGGTGACGCCGATTCCTACGGCGCCATCATTCGCATCGACGAGGAACAGGTGCAATTGATGAAGCGCCGTGGTGGTGTGGGTCACGACCTCAGCCACATCCGCCCCAAGGGTTCGCCCGTGAAGAACTCGGCGCTGACTTCCACGGGACTGGTTCCCTTCATGGAGCGCTACAGTAATTCTACGCGCGAGGTGGCGCAGGACGGTCGTCGTGGCGCCCTCATGCTGTCGGTGAGCATCAAGCATCCCGACGCAGAGTCCTTCATCGATGCCAAGATGACCGAGGGTAAGGTGACCGGCGCGAACGTGAGTGTGAAGATTGACGACGCCTTCATGGAGGCCGTCAATAACGGCACGCCTTACCAGCAGACCTTTCCCGTGGACGGCATCGACCCGATGGTTTCCAAGGAGATTGACGCATCGGCGCTGTGGAAGAAGATTGTGCACAACGCCTGGCGCTCGGCCGAACCCGGCATTTTGTTCTGGGACACCATCCTGCGCGAATCGGTGCCCGACTGCTACGCCGACCTTGGCTACCGCACCGTGAGCACGAATCCCTGCGGCGAAATACCTTTGTGCCCCTACGACAGTTGCCGTCTCGTGTGCATCAACCTCTATTCGTATGTGAAGAATCCCTTCACTCCCCAGGCCGAGTTCGACTTTGACCTCTTCCGCACCCACGTGGCGAAGGCACAGCGCATCATGGACGACATCATCGACTTGGAGTTGGAGAAGATTGAGAAGATTCAGGAGAAGGTGGAGAGCGACCCGCAGACCGACGAGGTGAAGGGCACGGAGCGCCACCTCTGGGAGAAGATATATAAGAAGACGGGACAGGGCCGCCGCACCGGCGTGGGCATTACCGCCGAGGGCGACATGCTGGCGGCCTTAGGATTGCGCTACGGCACCCAGGAGGCCACGGACTTCAGCGTGAACGTACACCGCGAGGTGGCTCTGTGCGCTTATCGTTCCAGCGTGAACATGGCGCGCGAACGTGGCGCCTTCAGCGTCTATGACACCGAGCGCGAGGCCAACAATCCCTTCATCAACCGTCTGCGCGAGGCCGACCCCGAACTCTACGAGGAAATGAAGAAGTATGGCCGTCGCAACATCGCCTGTCTTACCATCGCCCCCACCGGAACCACCAGTCTCATGACGCAGACCACCTCGGGCATCGAACCCGTCTTTATGCCTGTTTACACCCGTCGCCGCAAGGTAAACCCCAACGATCCCGAGTCGCGTGTCGATTACACCGACGAGTCGGGCGACGCCTTCGAGGAATATATCGTCTATCACCACAAGTTCCTCACGTGGATGAAAGCCAACGGCTACGACACCGACAAGAAATATACGCAGGCCGAAATCAACGACATCGTGGCCCTGTCGCCCTATTATAAGGCAACCGCCAACGACGTGGACTGGCTCATGAAAGTGAAGATGCAGGGCGCCATACAGAAGTGGGTGGACCACAGCATCAGCGTGACCATCAATCTTCCCGCCGACGTGGACGAGGAACTCGTGGGCCAACTCTACATGGAGGCTTGGCGTTCGGGCTGCAAGGGCTGCACGGTGTATCGCGATGGTTCGCGCTCGGGCGTGATGATTGCCTTGGACAACAAGAAGAAGCAGAACGAGCCGCCAGCCTGCAAACCGCCCACGGTGACCGAGGTGCGCCCCACCGTGCTCGACTGCGAAGTAGTGCGCTTCCAGAACAATAAGGAGAAGTGGGTGGCTTTCGTTGGTCTCTTGGACGGTTATCCCTACGAAATCTTCACCGGTCTTATGGACGACGATGAGGGCATCATGCTGCCGAAGACGGTGGTGAAGGGCCGAATCATCAAGGCAGTCGACGAGACGGGCACGAAGCGTTACGACTTCCAGTTCGAGAACAAGCGCGGTTACAAGACCACCATCGAGGGCTTGAGCGAGAAGTTTAACCCCGAATATTGGAACTACGCCAAGCTCATCAGCGGCGTGCTGCGCTATCGTATGCCCATCGTTCACGTGCTGAAGTTGATTTCTTCACTGCAGCTTGGCAACGAAAGCATCAATACTTGGAAGACCGGCGTAACGCGCGCCCTGAAGAAGTACGTGCAGGACGGCACCGAGGCAAAGGGTCAGAAGTGCCCCAACTGCGGCCACGAGACGCTTGTTTATCAGGAGGGCTGCCTCATCTGCAAGCACTGTGGTGCTTCACGCTGCGGATAATCCCAAAACGGTCATTAGACCGTCCTACGGACTCTTCGCATGCTTTCAGCCTCTTGCTTGCCCCTTTTACATCTATCT
>JABUUA010000026.1:0-14585 GCA_021443405.1 Bacteroidaceae bacterium | reverse complement strand
TGGTAGAGCATAACCTTGCCAAGGTTAGGGTCGCGAGTTCGAGTCTCGTTTTCCGCTCTACATTTATTGTTTTATTGAGATTACTTGTTAAGTGATTAACAAGAAGGATAGTCCTCGCAGGGATGCGGGGACTATTTTTTGTCCCTAATCGTTCAGTAGGCTTCGTCCTTATTTCTGGCGTTGCTTGTATAATTGATAGCTGTTATACATATTGTGCCAGATGCTGTAGAAACCGCCGGCGAGGCTGGTGACGGGGTCGAGAAACGTGTAACCCATCCAGATGGCAAATATGGTGTTCTTCTGTCCACAGCTCTGTGCTGCGCTTATGGGTTCGCCAAAGTGACGGCCTATCTTGCGACCGACGGCGAATTGTAGGATGCAGGTCGCGGCCGAGGCACAGGCAATTCCTGTCATCGTTCCCAAGGAGTAGTCGCTTTGTACTATGCTCTTCGTGGTGACGGCGATGGCCAAAGCTAAGCCGACCGACCATAGGTAGAACGGCAGGTCGTGGAAGCGACTAAACCATTCGGTGATGCGGACGTCGATAGCCCGTAGCAGCATCGCCAGCACAAACGGACAGAACAGTAAGGGAAAGATTTTGCTGACAATCATCAGAAAGGCATCGAAGAACGTAACGTCAGGCATGGGATGTGCTAACGGCAGCAGGGCCGGGACAGCGATGGCGACGCATAAATTTATAAGCGTGGTATAGGTGGTCAAGGTAGCTGCGTTGCCTCCCAACTTACTGGTCACCACCACGGCTGCGGTGGCCGTCGGGCAGATGAGGCAAAGCATGGCGCTTTCCATAACGACGGACCAGTGCGAGGGCGGCATCATCAGTAATACGATGACGCAAAGTGTGAAGCAACAGAGCTGGAAGGCGAGGGTCCAGAATATCCACGCCGTGAACCGCAAGTCCTGAAATCGGATGCGGCAGAATGTGAGGAACAGCATGCAGAAAATCAGTAGCGGCTGCACGATTCTTACCGTGGGTCCCACGACGGGACGCAAGACGTCGAAACAACTGTAATGAGCATATACCAGATAGCCGAGCGCTCCGGCAAGCATGGCAATAGGCAATGTCCAATTCTTGAGAAAACGTATGATGGTGTGCATGTGTTCGTTTGTATTGTCGTGCAAAGTTATTATTTTTGCCGATTGCTTGTGCTTTTGACAGGTAATTATTTTTTTATCTCGCGTTTATTTCCTAAATTTGCAGCGAAAAACCAATAGTAATCCCTGTTATGAAGATATACCTCCGTTATTTTGACGAAGAAATCTTAGTGAGCAATCCTGATGAAGCGGTCGATTTCTTGCTTCATGATTTAGATGTTGTCGTCAGCGATGAAGTGCTGGATGCCGTCTATGACTATTGCGAGTCCAAGAATATGTTCCCGAAGCGTTTCAAGATAAGCCCCAAAGCTTATTTCATCGTGATTAAGACGACTGCGGAAACCATGGAAGAGTTCAAGGCGAATGCCCATTCTTCCACCGACACCGCAGCGGCTACCGAGAAAGAACAGTTGCAACGCGTGCTTTCGGCCGAACAGCCAGGATGGTATGATGTACGTCTGACCTTCAAGCGTGTTATCGGTACTCCCGAGGGGAAGTTCCAGTATGTGGACACGGATTTCGAGTGCAAGCTCAAGGCGCATAGCGTGATGGAATGCCACGAACGTGTGATGAACCACTTACGTACTCGTGAAGATGTGGACCCGCGAAGCCAGTTTCCTTCGGTCAAGGGCAACAAGTTCCATGCGGAATACATCGGACTGACGCCCAATCGGTAACTAATACAGCGTGTTGTCTGAAGCTGTATTAGCGTTTCACCATAATATCTTTTAAGGAGTAGCCGTTGACAAAACAACTGAGGTCAACGGAACCTCTGATGCCGGCTGTGTGGCCATGTTGGGAGAATTGCCACATGGCGAACTTCAGATTTTCCGGCATATCCGGCATTTCGTCGGCGTAACGTGCTATCATGAACAGATAGCTGTCGAAATATCCATCGAGATACTTCTTATAGAAATTCACGCCGGTATAGATGATGGGCTTGACGCCGTAGGCGCGTTCGACCTCACTCAAGAACTGGCGCAAGCGGTCGCGAAACTCCGGCAGCGAACATTTGCCGCGTGCTTCCACGTCAATCATCGGCACCAAGTCGCATTGACGTAAGTTGGGTAGGGCGGTAAGCAAGTTCTGGATTTGGGCAAAAGGTGAGGCGGTCGGACTGAAGAAATGGTAGGCTCCCACGGGGATTCCCGCCTCGCGGCACATCCGAAGATTGTATTCAAACGTCTCATCCACCAGACTACTGTTCTCCGTGCACTTGAGGTAGGCATAGTCGGAATGCTCATCACTGCGCACCGAAAACCAGTTGATTCGGCCTTGATAATGTGACACATCAATGCCTTTGACATTACCTACAGTGCGCTGGCGTCGGGGGCTTTGCAGTTGCACCTCCTTAGGATGACGCATGGCCGGCTCGCGGGCAGGGCACACCAATGCCATGTCCGGCTCGGGCATCTGCGGTTGCTGTGTCGGTTTTGTTGGCTTCTTCTGGGCAACAGCCAACTGGGCGACCATCAAGAGGATGAGTTGTAGGTATGTCGATTTCATTATTTTTCTTGGTAAAGATTCCCCGCTTCATTGCGGGGAATCACTTAATTTTGCGTTTCTACCTTATCTCTACTTGTTCCTTCATATCGATTTCCTGTCCTTCGGAATCATAAATTTCGTATTGCAGGAAAGCCAGTTTCTGGCTGGGAATCACTTTCACCCCGAACCCATATTGAGCCTGCCAGCGGCGCTTGATAGGCCAGAAGCCTTGACTTATATAGGCATATACATAAGGATGTATGTGCAAGGTGAACTTCTTGATACCAAGTTTGTTGACGAGCGTGTCAATCTTCCCATTGAGCATGTCGGTAAACATCAGACTACTCTTGATAGTCCCTTGTCCGTGACAGGTGGGGCAAGTCTCATCGACGTTCACTTCTGTGGCCGGCCGCACGCGCTGACGTGTGATTTGCATCAGGCCGAATTTGCTCAGGGGCAAGATGTTGTGGCGCGCGCGGTCCTTTTTCATGTTCTCGCACATGCGCTCGTACAGTGTCTGTCGGTCTTCCGCCAAGTGCATGTCGATGAAATCAACGACGATGATTCCGCCCATGTCACGCAGGCGCAGTTGGCGCGCCAGTTCGTCGGCGGCTCCGAGATTCACGTCCAACGCATTGGCTTCCTGTCCATCTTTTGCTTTGGCTCGATTGCCACTGTTCACATCCACCACATGCAGCGCCTCGGTGTGTTCAATAATAAGATAGGCGCCGTGCTTGTAGGAGACGGTTTTTCCAAATGACGACTTTATTTGTCGTGTAATGTCGAAATTGTCGAAGATGGGAAGTTTTCCTTTGTAACGCTTGACGATGTCTGCTCGTTCGGGAGCAATCAGCGTTACGTAATCCTTCACTTCATTGAAGATGTTCTCATCATCGACGTAGATGTTTTCGTAAGATGGATTGAACAAATCGCGCAGCATCCCCACGGCACGGCTGCTTTCCTCGTAGGCCAGTGTCGGCAATTGTTTGGCGCGTTGCACGCGGGTGATAGTTTCTTCCCAGCGACGCACAAGCACTTTCATCTCTGTGTCGAGCTCAGCCACACGCTTGCCTTCCGCTACCGTGCGGACGATGACGCCGAAGTTTTTGGGCTTGATGCTCTGGATGATTTGCTTCAGACGGGCACGCTCGGCGCTTGACTTAATCTTTGTGCTGACATTTACTTTATCGCCGAAAGGAACGAGCACGAGGAAACGTCCGGGGAAAGAAATCTCGCAAGTGAGGCGCGGACCTTTGGTTGAAATCGGCTCCTTGACCACTTGAACGAGCAATTCCTGCCCTTGCTTCAAGGTGTTTTGTACGCTTCCCTCCTTGCCAAGGTCCGGTTCGATGCGGGCTTTCTCTATGGGGAAGAGGTTCTTTTTGTCGTTGAGCACCTGACGCAGATACTTGGCGTAGGTGTTGTACGTCGGTCCAAGATCGAGATAGTGAAGAAACGCGTCGCGTTCGTAGCCCACGCTTACGAAGCAAGCATTAAGGCCGGGCATCAGTTTATGTACTTTCGCCAAGTACACATTGCCCACACTGAAGGAGGCCGTCTGACCTTCCTCCTGATACTCCACGAGCTTTTTGTCTTCCGTAAGCGCGATGGAAATCTTCTGTGGGTTTACGTTGATGTAGAGTTCGCTGTTCATTTCTTCTCGTTATCAAAAAAGAACAAACTCTCGCGAGTCCTTAAACGACGCGGTGAGCTTGTTCTTTATTCCTGAGTAAGATTACTTGCTCTTATGTCTGTTCTTACGCAGTCTCTTCTTACGCTTGTGAGTAGACATCTTGTGTCTCTTCTTCTTCTTTCCGTTAGGCATTGCTTTAATCTTTTATGGTTAATAACTCTTATGTTCGCAATTTTAGGCCACAAAGTTACGAAAAAATATCGGTAAAGAGAAATAATTCCGCAGTTTTTTGTAATTTCGCGCTATGAAAACACAACCGCAAGATTATAGCGTTGCCTCCTTGCTGATACGTTGGTATGAGCGGAACGGGCGGCAGTTGCCTTGGCGACAAACGCGCGACCCCTATAAAATATGGATTTCTGAGATTATCCTGCAGCAGACGCGGGTGCAGCAGGGAATGGACTATTTCCTCCGTTTCACCGAACGTTTTCCCGATGTTTTCTCGTTGGCCAAGGCCGCTCCCGACGAGGTGATGCGCCTGTGGCAAGGTCTTGGCTATTACAGTCGGGCGAGGAATCTGCATGCCGCCGCCCAGCAGATAGCGGAGATGGGCGGTTTTCCGAGCAACTATGCGGACATTCGCGGACTGAAAGGTGTGGGCGACTACACTGCGGCGGCGATAGCTTCTTTGGCTTTTGACCTACCGTATGCGGTGGTGGATGGGAATGTCTATCGCGTTTTGTCGCGTTTGTTCGGGATTGATTCTCCGATAGATACGACGCGAGGCAAGCACGAGTTTGCCGCGCTGGCCCAAGAACTGCTGCCACCCGACTGCCCGGCCACTTACAACCAAGCCATCATGGACTTCGGGGCGACCGTATGCACGCCGCAATCTCCCCGCTGTGCCGACTGCCCGCTGGCCGACCGTTGCGTGGCTTTGGCGGCGGACAAAGTGGAAATTTTGCCGATGAAGTCGAAGAAAACTGCCGTCCGCGACCGCTACTTCACCTATTATTATATGGAGTGCGACGGGAAGGTGGCGCTGCAGCAGCGCACGGGTCGCGACATCTGGCAAGGCTTGTATCAACTGCCCCTTGTGGAGACATCGGCCCCGATGTCCCTTGCCGAGGCGGTCGGTCAGCCGTGGCTTACGGTCCAGCCAGAGCTTGTTTGCCAGGGCATTGTGCACAAGCTGTCACACCAGACACTGCACGCCGATGGCTATTGGGCGCGGTGTGAGCGTCGGCCCGATATTGCGGCCACATGGGTTTCTGCAGACGAACTGGACGACTACGCCGTTCCCCGACTGGTGGAACTCATCATGGAAAAAGTGAAAGATAAATTAGTATAATATCGGGAAATGTAGTATCTTTGTCCGAAAGAAACGAAAAAACTGCAGATATGTCCTTAAACAAAGTAATGCTGATTGGCAATGTGGGCGCTGAGCCCGAGGTGAAATATGTGGAGGCTGGCTTGGCCGTGGCTCAAGTACGCCTTGCAACCACGCGCAGAGGATATACCGCCCCCAACGGAACGGTTATACCCGACCAGACAGAGTGGCATAACATTCTGCTTTGGCGTCACTTGGCCGAGACCGTGGAGAAGTATGTTCACAAGGGCGACAAACTGTATGTCGAGGGCCGTCTGCGCACTCGTTCGTACGACGACCGCAACGGAGTGAAGCGCTACGTGACGGAAATTGAGGCCGAACAAATGGAGATGCTAACGCCCCGCTCGGTAAGTCAGTCCAACGCTCCCGCCAAGCCTGCGGCCACAGCACCCGCCGACAACAACAACGGCGGCCCAGCTCCTTTCTGATTTCTCACTTGACATAACCGCAGGTGAACTTAGTCGATTTACAAAACATAACGGTGACACAGCCCGACACGGGGTGTGTCATCGTCATTGTAATAGCAGTTTTGCTGCTCGGTTGCTCGGGCTTTGTGTCGGCTTCCGAGATAGCCTTCTTCTCCTTGAGCCCTTCCGACCTCAACGACCTGGACGAAGACCGACGGCCGGTGGACGGGAGAATCAAGTTTTTGCGCGATGATTCGGAGCGATTGCTGGCGACCATTCTCATCAGTAATAACCTCGTGAATGTGGCCATCATTACGTTGCTCAACTATGCTTTTGCCCGCATGGTTGACTTCGGGAGCGCACAATGGCTTGAGTTCCTGCTCATGACGGTGGTGCTCACATTCCTACTTTTGCTGTTCGGCGAAGTGATGCCCAAGATATATTCCGGGCAGCACGCGCTGAAGTTCTGCCGCATGTCGGCCCCCGTCTTCATGGTTCTTCGCAAGGTGTTCTACCCAGTGTCCTCGCTCCTTATGTTGAGCAAAGGATTAACTTCTCGGTTCATCTCGTATGACGCACAAGCACTTACGGTGGAGGAACTTGAGCAGGCCTTGGAGCTGACGGACCAACAAGAGATTGCAGAGGAAAGCAGCATGCTGCAGGGTATAATCCGTTTCGGCGGCGAGACTGTGCGCAAGGTGATGACCCCGCGTGTGGACTTGGTGGACCTGGACATCAAGACTCCTTACCCGGAGGTTATTCAGTGCATCATCGAGAATAACTATTCCCGCATCCCCATCTATGCCGATACGGAGGACAACATCAAGGGAGTCCTCTACATTAAAGACTTGCTTCCGCACTTGGGAAAACCTGCTTCGTTCCGATGGCAAAGCCTCATCCGTCCGCCTTATTTCGTCCCCGAGACGAAGATGATAGATGATTTGCTGCGCGACTTCCAGGCGAACAAGGTGCACATTGCCATTGTGGTGGATGAGTTCGGCGGCACGAGTGGCATCGTGACTATGGAAGACATATTGGAGGAGATAGTCGGAGAAATTGACGATGAATACGACGATGTGGAGCGGCCCTACGTTCGTCTCAACCAAAACACCTATGTGTTCGAGGCCAAATGTCTGCTGTCTGATTTCGAACGCATCATGAAGATTGACGACGATTTCTTCGCCGAAGTAGAGGGCGAGGCCGATACCTTGGCCGGACTCTTGCTGGAAATCAAGGGCGAATTTCCGAAGCTGCACGAGCGCATCACCTATCGGAACTTCACGTTCGAGGTGTTGGAGATGGACGAGCGGCGCATTGTGAAGATAAAAGTGATAGTGGGAAAATAAAAGACCGAACAAATGGTCGGCGACAGAAAACTTATTTTTATAAACATTAAAACTTAACTACTATGGATTTACAGCAGATTATCGCACAACTGCAGAAGCAGTTCGGCAACGGTTTCGACGTATCGAAGGCCACCAAACTTCTGGAGGGCGTTGACTTCAAGAGCCTTGACATGAACCAAATCATCGGTATGCTGACGAAGGGTGGCGTGATTGGCGACCTGGATGGCGACGGCAAGGTGGAGTCGTTGGCTGAGGAGCTGAAGGGCAAGGCCAGCCAATTGCTGGGCGGTCTGTTCGGCGGCAAGAAGTAAGCGTCGGCCGAGACGATGGCTCCTCTCTTGCGGAAACGGCCCTTCGTCGGGCAGTTTCCGTAGGAGACTTGAACGGACAAAGAGAACGATGTGTCCCATTGCCTTCCCCGGCAAAAAGCGACAAGGGGAGGGTGGTGGTACGTTGTTCTCTTTGTCCTTATTTGGTGTTTTGCTTTATGTCTGCGGAGGGGTCGATTTAGACAATAGGTCGTCTCGCTTCAGACAATAGGTCGTCTGAGCTCACACGTCCTTATGTTTGAGGCCACACGTCCTTATGTGTGAGCTCAAACATAAGCATGTTTGAATCCACACGTCTGCATGTCTTGTTGGCAGCGTCCCGACCTTGTTCCGCTCGCCTCCTTACGAGTTGGGGCAGAGATAGCGTAAAGGCTGGCTATTGCAGGGAATAGACAGCCTTTACTATCGAATTACAATGATGAAGGTCAGTGAATTATTGCGCCCGTCAGAGCGGTTCTATGTTGTGCATTACGTGGGGAAGTTGCTTGCGCCACCACGGCCAATCGTGGTCGGAGTCGAAACCCCAGTAGTCGAACCACGCGGGAACATGCTTCTCACATAAGATTCTGTCCATCTCACGGGTGGAATGAAGCGTGATGTCCTCCCAGCGACCTTGGCCGATGGTAAAGATGATGCGGCGCTGACGATAGAGTTGCATCCACGGGTGATGTTCGGGCATCTGCTGCAGGAAGTCCTGTGGAGAATTGGCATACGTAAGGTCGTCGCTGTAGAACGGAAAGCTGTCGCGCGTGTGGAAGAGCCCCGACATGGCGATGAGCGTGTCGAAGATATCGGGGCGGCGAAAGAAGCAGATGGCGGCGTGGAGCGCACCCATGGAACAGCCCGTCACCATGATGTTCTCGTCGGCCCAGTAACGAATGTTGGGCAACAATTCATCGACGATGTAGTGAAAATAGCGCTCCTGCTGCTCGATGCGCCAACGAGCATCGCCATTCATGTTGCTCCAGGTCTCCCAGTCTATGCCGTCCACGCAGATGACGCGCAGACGTCCGGCCTCAATCCACGGCGTGAGTTCGTGTATCATGCCGCGTTCTGCGTAGTCGTAGAACCGGCCGTCCTGCGACGGAAAAGCAATCATGGCGTGGCCGCGGTCGCCGAAGATTTTGTACTCCATATTGCGGCCGAGGTTCTGACTATACCAGTTGTGATATTGAACGTCCATACGCTTCGGGGCAGAGATTACTCGGTGATGCGGTCGTAAATATCAGCCAAGAAGGCGTCCTTCTCCTCCTCCGTGCGGAAACGACAGATATAAGACTGGTTGCCCATTGCTCCCGAGAGCGCATCGGGCACGCGGTCCCACTGCTGAAGTGCCTTGCTGTACTTCTCCATCATCTGTTCGTGGTTGAGACGGTACTTCACGCCGTCGCGACGACCTGCGAAGACGCAGAACCAGTCGTCGTTGCTGTCGGGCACGGTGCGCTGGTCGAACGCCACCATGTCGGCCCATATCTTATAAACATCGGTGGAATGGGCGTAATTGAGCATATCGGGGGTGAAGCCGCCGCCCGGGCGCATGTTCACCTCAAGCGCCACGAAGTCGCCCACGTTTCCAAGGCCGCGATGGGCACGGTCGAGGCGGAAAAACTCCAGATGCACAAAGCGGCTCTGCACGCCAAATGCTTTCACGGTCTGCCGGCCCCAGTAACGAAGGTTCTCATTCATATCTTTCTCCACGTAATAGACTGAGTCCAAGTTGTCCTTCACGATATCGGCGATGGAGGGGGGGCATACGCTCCACGACTCGAAGATGGGCTCACCTTTGGAGTCGATGATGGCGTCGTAGTCGCAGATGTTTCCGGTGACGTACTCCTCTATGACATAGTCTCCCACGTTGTTTCCCTTGAAGAAAGCCTCTAATTGTGCCTCGTTCTCTAACTTGGCCGTTCCGCAAGCGCCCACGCCCACGTCGGGCTTTGCAAAGAGAGGATAGCCCGCATCTTCGGCAAAGCGCAATACTTTCTTCAGTCCTGCGCTGGCCTTTATCTGGCGAGCCGTGCGGATGCCGCCCTTGGCGTAGTATTTCTTCATCTCCGATTTCTCTTTGATGGCGTCGATGTGGTCCGTCTTAATGCCCGTGCAGATGTTGAAGTCGGTGCGCAGGCGGGCGTCTTGCTCCAGCCAATATTCGTTGTTCGACTCCAACCAGTCTATACGACCGTGCTTCCACGCAAAGTGGGCAACGCCGCGATAAACTTCGTCGTAGTTTTCAAGATTACTAACTTTGTAATACTCCGCCAGCGCGTCTTTGAGTTCTTGTCTGAGCTCCTCGTAGGGCTGGTCGCCGATACCGAGCACGTTCACGCCGTTGTTTTTCAGCGCAGCACAGAATTTCCACGCTGCATCGGGGAAATTTGGAGAGATGTAAACGAAGTTCATAAGTATGTGTTTTTAGTAAATGTTTCTAATTTTATGCCTGTGTTTCGGCGGTCACTTCACGGCGACGAGTCGTCCGCCCGGCGTCAGGAGCTTTCGCTCGTCGTCCTGACAGATGCGGCGCACCTTGCCGCAATGCATCTTGTAAGCGAGGCCTCGGAGTTCGGTGCGCTCGGGCGTGATGAGGAAATAAGAGCCGTCGGGGAGGCAATAGACGGGATGTTCGAAGCTGTGGCCCGCCACGATGTCGTACACCAGACGCTTGCCGTCCACCTTGGCGTAACGGAGTTGCTGGTAGTGGGGCAGGATGTTCACATGGGTGAGACCGAGCCCCTGCATGTGGAGCGGGTAATGCGGGTCGATGGACTCGCCGTCATATTCGGGCGAAGAATAGACGCGCTCGGCCGCATTCATCGAACCTGCGCTGATGGTCAGCAGCACGCCGTCGAACTTTTGCAAAGCCTTCCGCAGATGGATGTCGTGGAAAAAGCGGTTCTCCGTGGGCACGTGTCCGCCGCATAGTATGATGAAATTGGCCTGCGCCAGCATGCGGGCGGCATAGGGTTGTGTGCGGCGGTCGAGCACTTCAAACTTATCAAAAGCACTTTTCGCGCGCTCGAAACACTCACGCACCTCCCATGCCATGCGGTCAGTTATCTTTTTGTCGTCGGGGAAAGAACTGATCATCACGCAATGAAGCGGGTGGGGAAGGGCGGCAATCAAGTCGTCGGCCAACCCATTGGCTGGGTTAAGATCCCCGGCCCATCCGAGCGTGTGGCTGCTGGTGAGAAATATCGTCATCGTGTGTTTCTTCCGTTATTTTGCCAACAAATATACAAAAAAAGTGTGAATTCTGTCGCACATCTGTGGAAAAAGTCCCCATTGTGTTACAAAAGAGACCCAATCTCGCGGAAAGACTGGGCCTCATATTCAGTAAGAGAAATGCTTATTCTGCGCCGCCTCCCAAAGCTTGGTAGAGGTCGATGGTGGCGTTGATAGCATCCATGCGATTGTTCAGCAAACTCATCTCGGACTGTAACAGCGAGTTGTGGGCGGTGATGACCTGCAGGTAGTTCGTGCTGCTGTTGGCCATCAAGAGCTTGGTGGCGTTCAGGGCCGTCGTGAGCGATTCCACTTGTTTTGCAATGTAATCGCGACTCACCTCCGCACGTTTCAGCTCGACCATCGCGGTGTTCACCTCGTTTCCTGCGGCGATTACCGTCTGCTGGAAGTCATTGCTGGCCGCCTCCATCTTGAGCTTACTGATGTTGTACTTAGCTTTCAACTGACCAGCCGCAAAGATGGGTTGGGCGATGGATGCAATGAGTGCGCCAATCATCATACCTGGATTGACCACGGCTGACCCAAGACTGTTGGTGTACTGACCGTTCATACCGATGGTGAACGAAGGGAAGAAGGCTCCCTTGGTAAAGTTCTTCTGATAGAAGGCCGAAGCAAGATTGAGCTCGGCCGCGCGCACATCGGGGCGGCGGGCCAGTATGCCGATGGGATAGCCGGTGGCAAGTGTGGCGGGAGCCTTGAAGCTGTCGAGGGCCGAACGACTGATGCGTTGCGAGGGTTCGCCCATCAGTGTTGACAACGTGTTCTCCACGCTGCGAATGCCGTCCTCTATCTGGAACTGCTGGTCGCATATATTATAGTAGGTGGCTTCTATGCTCGCTACGGCCGCAATGTTACTTTGTCCGGCATCCATCAACTTGCGCTGGATGGTGAGGTATTGCCCCCAGTTCTCCTTGGTCTGCAGCATAAGTTCGTTCTGTTCATCCAACATCGCCAGCGTATAATACAGCGATGCGGTCGTTGCCACAAGCTGGGCTTGGATGGCTTGTTTGCCGTTGCGAGCCATCTCGAGCGTAACTTCCTGCTGTTTCTTCGCATTGCGCAGTTGGCTGATGCAACCAGTCTGCCAGCTCAACGATACGGGGAGAGAGTACGTACGACTGTTGCCACTGGTCATGGTGCTGTATTGACTGCGGTCATACGGGTCGAAGATTTTGCTCAGAGAGCCTTGCGGCTGGAAGTAAATGCTGGGGAAATAGGCCAGCTTCGCCGTCTTCAATGCGTACTGACATTGCTGAATCTGCAAGTCGGCGTTCAGCATGTTGGTGTTCTGGGCAAGCACACGTTCGATGAGTTCTTGGAGTTGAGGGTCGGTGAATATCTCGCGCCAAGAGAGGTCGCCCAAGCCCAACGAGTCGCCGCTCAAAGCATCTCCGTAGATTTGCTCAATTTGCAAATCGGCGGGACGTTCGTAGTTCTTGTAAAGCCCACAACTGCTCAAAGTGGCAGTTGTTAGGGCTATGATGAATATTTTTTTCATTGTCTTTTCTTTAGTCTCCACTACTTATTGTTTTTCTCGGCTTGATGTTCAGCCATGGCCTTGCGACTCCGCTCCAATTCCTTCTGGAACTGTTGGTCGGCTTCTTCTATCATCACAGGACGAACCTTCTCTTGCAAGAACTCGAAGATAATGAAGAACAGGGGCACGGTGAACAGAATTGCCAAGGTTCCCACGGTCATACCACCAATCACGCCTATGCCGATGGTGCGGTTACCGTTAGCACCTGCGCCGCTGGCAAATACCAAGGGAATCATACCGAATATCATCGTGAGGACAGTCATGAGGATAGGACGGAGACGAGCCTCTGCAGCCGCATAGGCAGCCTCCACGATGCCCATGCCCTTACGACGGCGCTCCAGAGCGAACTCGGTGATAAGAATGGCGGTCTTTGCGAGCAAACCAATCAACATAATTACACCGGTCTGCAGATAGATGTTGTTTTCAATCTGCGCCTTGAATATAAGAGCGCCCAAGGGCTGACCGCCGATGCTGAGGTTGTAACCCGCATTCCACAGCCAGGCAAATCCGAAAGAACCCATCAAACCTGCGGGCACGGAGAAGATGACGGCGAAAGGAATGAGGAAGCTTTCGTACAGACAACTCAGGATAAGGAAGATGAGGATGACGCAGACGCCATAAATGACATAGGTGTCCATGCTGCCGATGGTGGCGGCTTCCTCTCGTGACATACCGCCGTACTCGTAAGCATATCCTTCGGGGAACACTTCCTTGGCAACACGTTCAATCTGCGCCATCACCTGTGTGCTGCTATAACCCGTTGAGGGCGACACGTTGACGGCAATCGAACTAAACAAGTTAAAGCGCGAGTCGGTCTCGGGTCCCTCCTCTTTCGTCAGCTTGATGAACTGTGACAGAGGAGCCATCTGCTGACCGTTGCGCACAAACATATTGTTCAGGTCTTCCTCGCTCATGCGGCTTTCGGGCGTTGATTGCAGCATGACGCGATAAACCTTTGAGAACTGGTTCATATTACTTACGTAAGAACCACCGCAATAACTTGACAAGGCCGACAGAACAGTGGCGGGAGAGATGCCCGCACGTTTGCATTGTGCTGCGTCCACTTCGACGCGATACTGCGGGAAACTACGTGAATACGTGGAAATGCAACGAGCCACTTCGGGGCACTCGCCGAGTTTCTGCAAGAATTCCTGCGTGTACTCATAGAATACTTCCTTGTTGGCCTCGCCCGTCTTGTCTTGCAGTTGCAGTTCTATAGAACCCATACCGTAACCAGGAATCATACCCGGCTCAAAGACAAAGCATTGTGCCTCGGGAATCTCGGTAAGCAAACGCTTGTTCAATTTGGCGTTGGCAACCATAGTGCTGGTGCTCAAAAAATTATCGACGGGATGCAAAATTCCATAGTCGCGGTCCTTCCAATTCTTGAGTCGGATAACGGCCATACCGTAAGAGGTTCCCTGACCCGACATGAAGCCGTAGCCGGCCACCTTTGTGTAGTGTTGGATTTCGGGCGTCTCCTTGAGAATTTTCTCTGCCTTGTTCATGATTTCGTAAGAATTTGCCAGGTTACTGCCCGGGACACAACTTACGTTCATCATACAAGCACCTTGGTCTTCCGAGGGAACAAGTCCGCCGGGCAAACCTTTCGCAAAGAAGATAAGACCGGCACACGCAACGGCCAAAGCGCCGAAGGCTACGGCATAACGAGCCTTTCGGCCAACCAAACGATGCAAGAAACGAGTGTATTTCCCCACCATGGCCGTGTAACTGGCCTCGTAGGCTTGGCGCGTATAGTAGTTAAGTGAACCGAAGAATCCGCGGCGACGCTCCGCAGAGGCGGGGCGCATCATCATGGCGCAGAGGGCAGGGCAGAGCACTAATGCACTGACGCAAGAGAGACCGACGGCCGTTGCCAGCGTGACACCGAACTGCGTGTAGAACACACCGCTCGTGCCGCCCATGAACGATACAGGGATAAATACGGCCATAAACACAAAGGTACATGAGATGACGGCCATGGTCACGTCACTCATTGCGTCCTTAGTGGCGAGATACGAGCTCGTATAGCCTGCATCGAACTTAGCTTGGACGGCCTCCACCACGACGATGGCGTCATCCACCACCGTACCGATGGCAAGCAC
>JABUUA010000025.1:20713-23474 GCA_021443405.1 Bacteroidaceae bacterium | reverse complement strand
AGGGGCTTTGGAGGCGCTTTTGCGCATGGCCTTGGTCCTCAAGGCTGAACAAGACGCCAAGAAACAACAGACAACGCCCCGTCCTGCCCCGGCTGCCACCGCCCCGCAGACCGAGGAGGGAACTCCCGCGCGCTTGGTGAACGCCCTGCTCAAGGGTGAGACCGCCACGCTGGAGCCTGACTTGCACACGTTGCTGGCCGAGGGACAGTCGCCTTTGCAAATCATCTCTGGCCCGCTGATGCAGGGCATGAACGAGGTGGGACGCTTGTTCGGCGAAGGAAAGATGTTCCTACCGCAGGTGGTGAAGACGGCCCGGACTATGAAGAAAGCCACGGAACTGCTGGCTCCTTACCTGCAGGCGACGCCGCAGGACGAAGTTGCCGAAGCTCCTGAGAAAGGCAAGGCCGCCAAGATTTTGCTGGCCACCGTCAAGGGTGACGTGCACGACATTGGTAAGAACATCGTAGGCGTGGTACTCGCCTGCAACGGATTCCAGGTCATCGACCTCGGTGTCATGGTTCCGTGCGACACCATCGTGGCCGAGGCCGTGCGCCAGCAGGTGGACATTGTATGTCTTTCGGGACTCATCACACCCAGTCTCGACGAGATGTGCCGCGTGGCGGAATCCATGCAGCACGCGGGTTTGTGCATCCCCCTCTTCGTGGGAGGAGCCACCACGTCGCCCACTCATACGGCGGTGAAGATAGCCCCGCTCTACGATGGTGGCGTGTATCACATGCGCGACGCCGCGCAGGACCCCGTGGTGGCGAGTCAGTTGCTCGACCCCGCGCAGCACGATGCCGTGGCAGAGCAGAACCGTCTGCAGCAGCAGCGCGTGCGCATGGCCATGCAGCAGCGCCAGCAACACCGCGAGGTGGAGCAGGCAAAAGCCGAGGCACGCGGCCAGTTGACGCCCGAGGAACGACGTTTCACCTGTGACTGGGCTCACTACCAACCTGTGCCGGCTCCCTTTGTGGGGCAGCGCCTCCACCAGTCCATTCCCGTGGGCGAACTTGTGCCGCTCGTCGACTGGCTCTACTTCTTCTGGGCTTGGCGTGTGGGCAAGGACACCGACGAAGGGCGCTTGCTGCGTGCCGATGCCGAGCGACTGCTCTGCGAATTGGCGCAGGACGAGGCCTACAGCGTGCGCGCTGTCACGGCTTTCTATCCAGCCACTGCCACGGCGGACTCCATCACGCTGACAGTGAATCACGAGGCCGACTGCCCTTGCTGCGGCGGTCGGCGCCGACTGGTGACCATCGACACACCGCGCCAGCAGGCCACGCGTCGCGACGGTTCGCTGCGCGAGCAGTGTCTCTCGCTCTGCGACTTTGTGTCGCCGCTGGGCGGCGACAGCGTGGGGGCTTTTGCGGCCACCATGAGCGACGCCTTCGTGGCGCGCCTGGAGGCCCTCAAGGAGTCGGGCGACGACTGCTACGAGTTGTTGCTCCTGCAGACGCTTGGCGACCGTCTGGCAGAGGCGGCCTCGGAGTTCCTCGCGCGCGAGTATAATAAGGTAGGGTGGGGTGGCATTCGTCCAGCCGTGGGTTATCCCTCGCTGCCCGACCAGCGCTCCATCTTCCAGTTGGCGCAACTCATCGACTTCGCTGCCGTGGGCATCACTCTCACGGAGAACGGAGCCATGTATCCGCAGAGCAGTGTTTCGGGTCTCTATATTTCGCATCCCGAATCCACCTACTTCACGCTTTGACGCGTGGAACTGGGCGATATGGGACGGAAACAGTGTTAAATATGTCACAGCGTAAGTTTGTTTGAGAAATTTTGCTTATTTTTGTGAGAACAACGAACCATAAAACAAACAGAATATGAAACTTCGTAATCGTTTTTTCCTCGCCTTGTGGGTGGGGTTGCTGTCTTTCAGCGGCACAGTGTTGGCCCAGTCAGAGAATGCCGAGTTCCCGTGGAACAGCATCGGACATCCTGTGCAGTGCATCGAGGGAGAGGTGATGTTCGGTTTCGGCGGTCAGTTGGGAGGTTTTCCCGAATCTGTAGGTCCTTCTTTGGGCATGGCTTTCGCTACCGAGTTGCGCTACAACTTCCGGCAACTGCCTGTGGACGTCGGTGTCCACTTCGGCACCAACGGTATGATGCGGACGCTGCCGGCCTGGTGGCAAGACCCGAACAGCGATGCTGCGGTGGTGGAGCCGGAGGAAGGCAATGTAAGGTATCGCAACATGACGGTGGCTGTGGTGGCCGACTGGAATTTCCGTCAAGGACACCGCGTCAACCCCTTCGCAGGCGTCGGTCTTGGTTTTGCCCGAAATCGGTCGTGCCCCATCGATGCGGACATGGGCCTCAACTTCTCCCCCAAGTATCACACTGACGGTACGCAGTACGGCGCCATCGTCATGCCCCGCGTCGGTGTGGAGTTGTTCCGTCATCTGCGTCTGATGACCACGTTCAACATCACGCGTTGCCACTTCCACAATGCGACCTTCACGTTGGGCGTCGCCATCGGCGGTCGTCCGCGTCGCTGAAACACACTCTTCTCCCTCCCGCTGTACACGGCTTCCACCATCGATGCCGAGCATTATCAACGCTCGACTCCGCTGGCGCCTCTCTGGGGGGGAGGGAAACAAACGTTTCGTTATTTCTCAGCGGCAAAGCACAAAGAGAAAAAAGGAGCGACCCCCTCGTGGAGCCGCCCCCAGGCATCGAACAGGGTTACGTTAATCCCAAATCGGTCATTAGGACGTGTGGCCGCAGACAATAGGACGTCCGAGACAACACAATAGGACGT
>JABUUA010000025.1:16364-20596 GCA_021443405.1 Bacteroidaceae bacterium | reverse complement strand
GATGTCCTCCATACGCGTGGTGCAGAAGGCGTGGATGAACGCCGCCGCCAGACGGGAATTGGTAATCAAGGGAATGTTCAGGTCGATGGACGCTCGGCGGATGCGGTAGCCGTTGCCCAGTTCGCGCACGGTGAGATTCTTGGGAACGTTGACCACCATGTCTATCTCGCGGCGGTGGAGCAAGTCGAGCGCCTGCGGCTGACGCGGTTGTCCGGTCTCATCGAGGTCGGTGGGCCAATAGACGAGCGTGTTGGGCACTTCGTTCTGACGGAGGAAATCCGACGTTCCGCCCGTGGCGTAAATCTGATAACCATTGCTGATGAGTTCCTTGGCCGCCGAGAGCATGGCCACCTTCTGCTTGGCCGTTCCGGTGGAGAGCAGCACGCTCTTGGCGGGGATGCGCAGACCGACCGACAGCATGCTCTTGAGCAGCGCCGTGCTGGTGTCCTCGCCGATGCAGCCCACCTCGCCGGTGGAAGCCATATCCACGCCCAGCACGGGGTCGGCCTTCTGCAAGCGGTTGAAGGAGAACTGCGAGGCTTTTATGCCCACGTAGTCGAGGTCGAAGAGGTTCTTCGAGGGTTTCTCCACGGGCAGACCGAGCATGACGCGGGTGGCGAGTTCGATGAGATTTATCTTCAGCACCTTGCTCACGAAGGGGAAAGAGCGCGAGGCGCGCAGGTTGCACTCGATGACCTTGATGTCGTTGTCCTTGGCCAGATACTGGATGTTGAAGGGCCCGGAGATGTGGAGCTCGCGGGCAATCTGTCGCGAAATCTTCTTGATGCGACGGACAGTCTCGACGTAGAGTTTCTGGGGCGGGAACTGAATGGTGGCGTCGCCCGAATGAACGCCGGCAAACTCGACGTGCTCCGAGATGGCGTAGGCGATAATCTCGCCGTCGCGGGCCACGGCGTCCATCTCCACTTCCTTGGCGTGCATGAGGAATTTGCTCACCACCACGGGATGGTCCTCGCTCACGTTGGCCGCCAACTGCAGGAAGCGCTCCAGCTCGTCGTTGTTGGAGCAGACGTTCATGGCCGCTCCCGAGAGCACATACGACGGACGAACCAGCACGGGGAAGCCCACGCGCTCGATGAAGCGGTCGATGTCCTCCATCGAGGTGAGCGCGCTCCATTCGGGTTGGTCGATGCCGTTGCTGGTGAGCATCTGCGAGAACTTGGCGCGGTCCTCGGCGCGGTCGATGTCGCAAGCCTGAGTGCCGAGGATGGGAACTTTATGCTCGTCGAGGCGGAGGGCCAGGTTGTTGGGAATCTGTCCGCCGGTGGAAACGATGACGCCGCGGGGATGTTCGATTTCCACGATGTCCATCACCCGTTCAAACGTCAGTTCGTCGAAGTAGAGGCGGTCGCACATGTCGTAGTCGGTGCTCACGGTCTCGGGGTTGTAGTTAATCATCACCGAGCGGAAGCCCTCCTTGCGAATGGTGTTGAGCGCCTGTACGCCGCACCAGTCGAACTCCACCGACGAGCCGATGCGGTAAGCGCCCGAACCGAGCACGACGACGGCGTCCTTGCCCGACTCGGCGGCGTCGGACTGCGGAGTCACGTCGTGAGCCGTGGCCTGATAGGTCAGATAGAGGTAGTTGGTCTGCGCGGGATATTCGGCCGCCAGTGTGTCTATCTGCTTGACGTAGGGGACAATGCCCCACTGCTTGCGCAGCGCCCGAACGCGGTCGCTGGCCTCGGCCATTGTGTCGGCCTCATCGCCGAGACCCAAGGCGCGGGCAATCTGGAAATCGGTAAAACCATAGACCTTGGCCTGGCGGAGCAGGTCGCGGTCCAGCGTCTCGAACTTGGAGGCGCGAAGGGCTTGTTCCAGGTGGTCGATGTGCTGGAGTTTGTAGAGGAACCACTTGTCAATCTTCGTGAGGTCGTGAATCTGGTCGATGGTGTAGCCCTGCTGGAAGGCTTGAGAGATAACGAAAATGCGCTTGTCGGTCGGGGCGCGCAAGGCGGCGTCGAGGTCGTCCACCTCCAACTCCTTGTTATCGACGAAGCCGTGCATGCCTTGTCCCAGCATGCGCAGACCTTTCTGTATTGCCTCCTCGAACGTGCGGCCGATGGCCATCACCTCGCCCACCGACTTCATGGAACTGCCCAGTTCGCGGTCCACGCCGCGGAATTTCGAGAGGTCCCAGCGGGGAATCTTCACCACCACATAGTCGAGCGCAGGTTCGAAGAAGGCTGAGGTGGTCTTGGTGACCGAGTTCTTCAGTTCGAAGAGTCCGTAGCCCATGCCCAGCTTGGCGGCCACGAAGGCCAAGGGATAACCCGTCGCCTTGCTGGCCAGCGCCGAAGAGCGCGACAGACGGGCGTTGACCTCGATGACGCGATAGTCCTCCGAAACGGGGTCGAAGGCATACTGCACGTTGCACTCGCCCACGATGCCGATGTGACGGATGATGCGGATGGCCAGCGCGCGCAGTTTGTGATATTCGGAGTTGGTCAGCGTCTGCGAGGGAGCCACCACGATGCTCTCGCCGGTGTGAATGCCCAGCGGGTCGAAGTTCTCCATGTTGCAGACGGTGATGCAGTTGTCGTAGCAGTCGCGAACCACTTCGTATTCAATCTCTTTCCAGCCCTTCAGCGACTTCTCGACCAAAACTTGCGGCGAGAACGAAAAGGCCTTCTCGGCCAACACGTTTAGTTCCTCCTCCGTGTCGCAGAATCCCGAACCGAGACCGCCCAGCGCATAGGCGGCGCGCAGAATGACGGGATAGCCCAGTTCGGCAGCGGCCTGGCGGGCGGCCTCCACGGTCTCGCAAGCATGCGACTTGATGGTCTTCACGTCTATTTCATCGAGACGCTGCACAAAGAGCTCGCGGTCCTCGGTGTCGATGATGGCTTGTACGGGAGTGCCGAGCACTTTCACGTTGTATTTTTCCAGCACGCCCGACTGGAAAAGCTCCACGCCACAGTTGAGGGCCGTCTGTCCACCGAACGACAACAAAATGCCGTCGGGGCGCTCGCGCTCAATCACGCGCTCCACGAAATAAGGTTGTACGGGCAGGAAATAAATCTTGTCGGCCACGCCTTCCGAGGTTTGCACAGTGGCGATGTTAGGGTTGATGAGCACGGTCTGCACGCCCTCTTCACGCAAAGCCTTGAGAGCCTGCGAGCCCGAATAGTCAAATTCTCCGGCCTCTCCTATCTTCAAGGCCCCCGATCCTAAGAGTAGCACTTTGCTGGCCTTCGCCCCTTCGTGCTGCTTCAGGGGTGTGGCGGTGGTATTGGTAGGGTTGTTGTTCATAATCATTTTGCGGAAACAAGGGTTTTAACAAACTGCTCAAACATGAAGATAGTGTCCAACGGACCGGAGCAGGCTTCGGGGTGGAACTGGCTCGAGAACCAAGGGTTCGTCTTGTGGCGGATGCCTTCGTTCGACCCGTCGTTCATGTTCACGAAGAGCTGCTCCCAGTCGCGGCCGAGCGTTGTGGCATCGACGGCATAACCGTGGTTCTGCGACGTGATGTAGCAACGGTTGCTCCCCACCTCGCGCACGGGCTGGTTGTGACTGCGATGCCCATACTTCAACTTATAGATGTCGGCGCCTGCCGCCTTCGCCAACAGCTGGTTGCCCATGCAGATACCGCAGATGGGCTTGCTGCTGAGGTTCATCTGGCGTCGCAACACCTCCACGGCCTCGCCGCAACGGTTCGGGTCGCCGGGGCCATTGGCCAGGAACAGACCGTCGAAGTCCAGCTTCGTGTAGTCGTAGTTCCAAGGCACTCGGATGACCTCCACGCCCAGCGCCAGCAGACTCCGAATGATGTTGTGCTTCACGCCGCAGTCCACGAGCACCACTTTCTTGCCCGCTCCTTCGTTATATCGGATAATGTCGGTGCACGAAACCCGCTCCACCCAGTTGATGTCGCCGTAAGCCTCGGCAGCAAGCGCGGGCGTGTCGTCGTCGCTGATGCAACCCATCATCACGCCGTGCTCGCGCAAGACCTTGGTCAGTTGTCGCGTGTCGATGCCCGTGACGCCGGGCACTTGCTCGCGCTTCAACCAGTCGGCCAGACTCTCGTGCGCGTTCCAGTGGTTGTATTGCTCGCTGTAGTCGGCCACGATGATGGCCGAGGCATAGATGCGGTTGCTCTCCATGAAGGTGGCCAGCCCGTTGGGCTCCACCGAGAAGTTGGGCACTCCATAGTTGCCCACAAGCGGATAAGTGAGGGTGAGTATCTGCCCGGCATACGACGGGTCCGT
>JABUUA010000025.1:0-14947 GCA_021443405.1 Bacteroidaceae bacterium | reverse complement strand
GTCCTAATGTTTTGCCTCAGACGTCCTATTGTCTGCGGCCATACTTCCTAATGACCGATTTGGGATACTTCCCCAGTCTGTTGCCTGTTGCGCTGCGGTACGGAGTGGAAATGTGGGACTACCTTGTGTTATAATTCGCTTTTGCGTGCGCGTAAAACGCTCTGTATTTGTGTACTTCCCCGGCCTTGCAAGCCTGCTCGCCTGCGTCTCTGGGCCCCGCCTCCGCTTGCTTGCGAGCCTTTGTCGGGTCAGATGTTTAATTTCGTAGTGTTAAACATTGTTAAACACTCCGATTTTTAACAAACCAATCTGCGCTACGGACGCTTTTTTTCCTAAATTTGCACAACGAGTGTACCGAAAACGCTTAAAAGAAGAAACAAATTTATTAATAAACTTTTAATTAATTACAAACATGAGAAACAGATTACTTCCTTTGTTTGGAATGGCTTTCGTGGCTGGTGTAGCCAATGCACAGAGCTGGAGCGAGCCTAAACTCGATGTGGATGTCACCAATCCTGTGCTCTCTGAGCCCGTCAGCGGTCAGGAGTTCATGGTGATGAACATGGAGACCAAATTGTTCATGACCTTCGGTAACGCCTGGGGTACCCAGTCTTCTGTAGGTGAGGTTGATAATGCCTCTACTTATCTGCTGAACGACTCTATCACCTACGTGGATGGTGAAATCGACCCTGTGCACACGGGTTGGACCTTCTGGAACACCACGGGCAACTTCGCAAGTGAGCACAGCGGCCGCGGTTTCATGTTCTACGATAGCCCCGATGGCTCATATCAGGACATGGGTGTCCAGGGTCACAACTTCTTCGAACTCGCTAAGCAGGAGAACGGCACCTACCGCATCCGCACTTGCGCTGGTGACGCTCGCTATGGTCAGAACGGTACGGAAATCGCAACTACTGGCTGGGATTACGAAAACTACTGGTTCGGTCCCGTTAAGCCCGATCCAGACCCCGAAGTGATGTACGAGAACACGGTTGTTTATCCCAATGGTACGGCTGAGACCCACGCACTCGACTGGGGCTTCATCAACGTGAGCACCTACAAGGTTCGTGTGGACATGTACAACATGGTGGTAGCTGCTCAGGACGCTGGCATCGATGCCGACCTCTCAGAATACCAGGCAGTATATGACAATGAAAGCGCAACGTATGAGCAACTCCTTGCTGCTAAGGCAGCCATGAAGGAGGCCATTGCCCACGCTAAGGTGGCTGTGCTGGACGACGCTACCGAGGCTGACCCCATCGACGCAACCTTCCTGCTCGAGAACCCCAACTTCGACGGCAACATCAACGGTTGGGACTGCTCATTTGTTTCTGGCACCAACGCTACCAACATCGGTTACCAGGGTGCTAACTATGAGAACAATGGTGTAACCATCAACCAGTTCATCGAGGCTTGGGCCAACTCTGACTTCAGCGCCGACAAGCGCGGCGGTCGTCACTTGGGCGACGGTCAGCTGAGCCAGACCATCGCAGGTCTGCCCGCTGGTAAGTATAGCTTCGAGTGCGACTGTGTTGCCAACTATCAGGATGGCACTAAGGACAACACCACGGGTGTTGAACTGTTCGCTATCGGCGGTGGTGTGGACACCTTCAAGTCAATGGCAACCGGCAACGGCCAGCCCGAGCACTTCGCAGTTACCTTCGTAAGCACGGGCGGCGACCTCACCATCGGTCTGCGCACCCGCGACGCTTCGGCCAACTGGATTGCTGCCGATAACTTTACCCTCATGTACTACGGTCCCTTGGCCGACGATCCCTACAAGGTGGTTCTGGACGCCGCTATTGAGGAATACCTGGAGCAGTACGGCGACTTCGAGGCTCTCCGCGCCAACGCCGAAGTGGTGGAGGCTTGGGAAACTGCCCTCGAGGACGCACAGAACGCTACGGAGAACTATCAGGAGGCAAAGGCTGCCCTCGACGAGGCTGCTGCTACTCTGAAGACTTCTCTCGCTGCATACGTTAAGCTGAACGCCGCTGCCACCGAGGCCAGAGCCAAGGCTGTGGAGGCTGAGCGCAGCTACGACGAGTTGTTTGCCCAGCTCACCGACCTCGCTTCAGAGCTCACCGATGCTTACGAGGAAGGTACTTACACCAACGAGCAGTGCGAAGGCTTGGAGACCTTGGTTATCGATATGATTTCTGAGTACGTGAGCGCCAACGCCAAGGAAGGTGACGACGTTTCTATCCTCATCAACAATCCTCGCTTCGATACCGCATTCTCTGGTTGGCAGACCTCGGGTGCCGGCGCCGTTTGGGGTGGTACGAATGAGGTGAACAGTCTCACGGAGTATGCCGACGGCACACCCGCTGTTCAGCCCGGTGAAATCGGCTCGGGTAACGCAGAGCGCTATCATGATGTGTTCAGTGTTTACCAGACCATCAAGAACATGCCCGCCGGTCTCTACTCTCTCACCTGCCAGGCCTTCGAGCGTCAGGACGACGGCAACCCCGCTGCTGCTGTTATCTACGCTATCGTGGACGGCAAGGAGCAGAACGTGCCCATCAAGAACATCTGGGCAGAGCCCAGCCCCGAGCGTCTGCTGGTTACTGTGGACGGAGACGGTAATGAAACTTGGCCCGGTGACGTGGGTGACGAGGAATCAGGTTACGTTCCCAACTCTATGTCTGGTGCCAACGTTCACTTCCACCTGGGTCGCTATCAGAACAAGTTCACCATCATCGTTGAGGAGCCCGGCGACATCACCGTGGGTATCAAGACCGACAGCAACGCCAACTGGATTCTGTTCGACAACTTCGGTATGATTTTCGAGGGCAACAATCCCGAGGCATGGCAGTCAGCCATCGACGGTCTCGTGGCTTCGGCCAACGCTCTCTACGATGCTAACATGGAATCTTCAACCCTGCCCGCACAGGACGCTCTGAGCGAACTGATTGCCGCTGCCGAGGAGTCAACCGAAGGCACTGGCGAGCAGATGAAGGCCGCTTACGAGGCGCTGCGCGCTGGTATGGACGTCTTCAAGGAGAACGTGAACGCCTATGCTAAGATTGAGAGCGAGCTCTACGACTTGATTCTCGTCCAGGGTGAGGAATACGCAGAGTACTGCGACGATGAGGCTGTTTACGAGAAGTGGAACGAGTACTGCGAGTGGGTTTCAGATCCCGACCACTACGGAGAGATGACCACCGACGAGCTCGTAAGCTTCCTCGAGGACGGTAAGGCTCTCATCGCTCAGATGAAGACTATCTACGACAACGCTATCGAGCAGGAGCGCGTTTCTGACGAGACTCGCGAGGCTATGGCCAGCGCTTCTGACGACGAGCCCGTAGATGCTACCGAGTTCCTGAACAATCCCGACTTCGAGGCCGACGGTTCAAACGGCCGCACGGTTGTAGGTTGGAACCTCTGGGGCAACGGCGGTAACTGCGTTTACTACAACAACGCATTCGGCCAGAGCGGCAACAACGGTGTTGAGTGCTGGAATCCCAGCGGTCTGGAGTTCGATATCAACCAGGTGCTCTACACCCTGCCCGCAGGTACTTATGCACTGGGTGCCGACTTGGCTAACTCTAAGAACGGCGTTGGTTCTAACAACACCACCGGTCGTGCTCACCTCTATGTAGAGGTAACGCTGGCCGACGGTTCTACTAAGATGTACCGCTCTGACGAGGTTGCTCCTCAGGATGCCGGCTGTAACGACGCCCACGCTACCTACGAATGTATCTTCGCAGTTCCCGAAGGCGCTAAGAGCGTGAAGGTAGGTGCCAAGAACTTCGACGGTGTGATGGAGTGGCGCTGGTTCATGTGCGACAACTACACGCTGACCTACTTCGGTACGGAGAGCGAGCAGGAGACCAACGACTACGTCGACGCTATCGAGGCAGTTGAGGCTAAGGCTACCACCGTACGCATCTACAGCCTTGACGGTAAGGAGCAGACTCGCCTGCTGAAGGGTGTGAACATCATCAAGACCACTATGGCCGATGGCAGCATCCGCGTCAACAAGATTCTGGTTCGCTAATCACACAGCGTAACTCAATAACAAGAATAGCCCCGGGCAGCAATGCTCGGGGCTTTTTTTATTGGTTGCAAGAAATGGCTAAGTCTGGAAGAGAAGTTAGATAGCCGTGGTTTATTTCAGAAAATCGTCGAGCAGAGCCAGGGCTCGTTCTTCGGCGGCCTCCATGATTTCGCGTTCGCCGGGGCCTTTGTCGTTGATGCCGCAGAGGTGGAGAACGCCGTGGATGATGACGCGGTACAGTTCGCGCTCATAGGGCTGACCGAGCATTTCCGCGTTACTACGAACAGTGTCGAGCGAGATATAGAGGTCGCCCGCAATAATGTCCGCCTCGTCGTAATCAAACGTAATAATGTCGGTGTAGTAGTCGTGCCCAAGAAACGCGCGATTGACCTGCAGCAGACTCTCGTCGTCCATGAAGATGTAGTTGATGTCGCCCACCCGACGGCCGTAGGTGGAGGCCACCTGGGTTATCCAAGAGGGAAGAACGCCACCCGAGACCTCACCCCGGCCCTCCCCCACGAGGGAGGAAGATACTGCTCCACTCCAGTCCTCGGGGCATGGAGTAGTAGATGGGGAGGCGGTGGAGACCCCACCCCGACCCTCCCCCACGGGGGAGGGAGAGGAGGCGTATAGATTATTGAATGTTATCATGGCAAGGGACGGGTGCTCCCTCCCCCGTGGGGGAGGGTTGGGGTGGGGTCTTTTTGTGTTAATACCTCCACCGCCTTTAGTACAACAGGATCCTTCTCATAGATAATGGCGAAGTACTCGCTCATGTCCCATAGGTCACGGGCTACGAGGGCCTTCAGCGTTACGGAGAGTTGGGCGCGCGTGGCGTCACGCTCCTCGTCGTCGGCAGGCGTCAGCTTCTGCTTCTCCGCCTCTTTCAGTATGTCGTCAATCACCTCGCTCGGTATTTCGTACTGCGCCTTGAAGTCGGCGAAGTTCGTCCACTGCTTGGCGAGGCGCTTGCGGTTCTTGTCGGTGTAGCGCAGGTTGGCGTTCACAATCAGACTCTTCACCGAGATTTGTCTGTAAAGCTTGGTGTAGCGCGTCGTGTCGAGCGGCACAAACACATCGGGCATAATGCCTCCGCCGCCGTAAACCGTGCGCCCCAATTGGAGCGTGCGGTAGTGGAGCGAGTCGGGGAAGTGGATGCTGTCGGCGTTCGTCAGTTCGCCCGCGTTGTAGCGGTTGATGACGTCCTTGGCATACGACTCCTTGTCGGCCTTGTTATACGGCTTTTGTATGCAGCGTCCCGAGGGTGTGTAGTATTGCGCCACGGTGAGACGAATCATGGAACCGTCGGGCAGATTGATGGGTCGCTGCACAAGGCCCTTGCCGAAAGTCCGGCGGCCGATGATGGTGCCGCGGTCGTGGTCTTGAATAGCGCCCGAAAGAATCTCTGCGGCCGACGCCGTGTATTCGTCCACCAACACCGCCACGCGGCCCGTCTGATAACCCGAGCCACCCGCGCTGAGGAACACTTGCGAGGGCGTGTTGCGCGCGCGTGTATAAACTATAGTATCGCCCTTGGGAAGAAACTCGCTGGCCAGTTCGGCCGCTGCGCCCAAGAGACCGCCGCCGTTGGCCTGCAGGTCGAGAATCAGGTTCTGCATTCCTTGCTGATTCAGTCCTTTGATGGCCTCCATCACTTCGTCGTGGGTGGTCTGTCCGAACGACGAGAAACGCACCAGTCCGATGTTCGGCGTGACCATGTAGGCGGCGTCGAGTGTGTGTACGGGAATCTTGTCGCGCTTCACGGTGAAATAGTTCATGCCGTCGGTGCCGTTGCGCAGAATGCCCAATTTCACCTTTGTGCCCTTGGGACCGCGCAGTCGGTTCATGATTTCCTCGCGCGACATCTTCACGCCGGCAATGGCGGTGTCGTTGACCGTGACGATGCGGTCGCCCGCCACGATGCCCACCTTCTCGCTCGGTCCTTTGCTGACGGGCTGGATGACGATGAGCGTGTCCTCGAGTATGTTGAACTGCACGCCGATGCCTTCGAACGAACCTTCCAACGGTTCGTTGAACTTCTTGGTCTCGGCGGCGTTGGTGTAGCAAGAGTGCGGGTCCAGTTTCTGCAGCATGCCGTTGATGGCGTCTTCCACGAGGCGGTCGATGCTGAGGCTGTCCACGTAATAGAGATTCGTGATGCCGACGGCCATGTTGAGCTTGCGCAGTGCCTGTTCGAGGTCAAACGACGACACTTGTGCAGAGGCTGTGCCGCCGAGCAGCAACAATAGAGCGATGAGAGTTTTCTTCATAAGAGTCAATCAACTTGGGGAAGGTACGGCGAGATGTCGTGCCCGAAGTGCGCCAGTTCGCGAACCACCGAGCTGCTGATGGCCGCGTATTCAGGCGAGGAGAAAAGAATGAGAGTGTCGATGCCCGAGAGTTGGCGGTTGACGTCGGCCATGTGCAGTTCGTACTCGTAGTCCTTCACGGAGCGCAGACCACGCAGGATGTATTGCGCGCCCACCTCACGAGCGGCATCCACGGTCAGACCGCTGTAACTGACAATGCGCACGCGCGGTTCGTCGGCGTAGAGTCGCTGCAGCGTCGCCACGCGCTCGTCCACAGGCATCCATCCCGTCTTCTGTTCATTGTAGCCCACGCCGATAATCAGTTCGGAGCACATAGGCAGTGCTCGCCGCACCAAGTCGGCGTGTCCGAGCGTGAAGGGGTCGAAGGAGCCGGGGAAGAATAAAACCCCACCAGAGACTCCACCAGAGACTCCACCAGAGACTCCACCCCGGCCCTCCCCCACGGGGGAGGGGGAAGTTGAGTGAGTGGAGACCCCACCCTGACCCTCCCCCACGGGGGAGGGAGAAGAGGAATGTTGAGTTATAATGTTAGTTAGTTTCATTTGTTGCGAGTTAGTTACTCCCTCCCCCGCGGGGGAGGGTTGGGGTGGGGTCTTGGGTGTTGGCGTCTTCATCATCATTGTCTTCCGCAAAATCTTCTTCTATGACCAGATTGTCTATGATGAAGTTCTGGCGGTCGCCTGTGTTCTTGCCCATGTAGTATTCGAGCAGTTTGTTGGGGTTGTCCGACTTGTGGAGTGTGACTTGCTCCAGACGAATGTCGGGGCCGATGAACGTTCGGAACTCGTCGGGCGAGATTTCACCCAAACCTTTGAATCGCGTGATTTCGGGCTGCGGACTCATATTGGCAATGGCCTGCTGGCGCTCTTCCTCGCTGTAGCAGTATTGCGTAATGAAGTCCTTGGTCTCGCTTATCTGCGGACGAACCTTGGTTTCGGTGTCCGTGGCAGCCGCCTGCAGCTTGGCGAGGCGCGTCTTGCCCAGTTTCGTCTTGCGGTTGCGCACGCGGAACAGCGGCGTCTGCAGAATATAGACGTGCCCTTTTTTGATGAGTTCGGGGAAGAATTGCAGGAAGAACGTAATCATGAGCAGGCGAATGTGCATACCATCGACATCGGCATCGGTGGCCACAATCACCTTGTTGTAGCGGAGGTTGTCCAAGCCCTCCTCGATGTTGAGCGCCGCCTGCAGGAGGTTGAACTCCTCGTTTTCGTACACCACTTTCTTGGTGAGGCCGAAACAGTTGAGCGGCTTACCGCGCAGCGAAAACACAGCCTGCGTGTTCACATCGCGGCTCTTGGTGATGCTTCCGCTGGCCGAGTCGCCCTCGGTGATGAAGATGCACGAGTCCTCCTGCTGTGTGCCACGGGCGTCGGAGAGATGCACGCGGCAGTCGCGCAACTTGCGGTTGTGAAGGTTGGCTTTCTTGGCCATCTCGCGAGCTTTCTTGGCGACGCCCGACATTTCCTTGCGTTCCTTTTCGTTGCGCTGCACTTTGGCCAGGATTACGTCGGCCACGTCGGTGTTGCGATGCAGGTAGTTATCGACCTGCGGTTTCACGAAATCGCCCACGAATTTGTCGATGCTGATGCCGCCGCCGTTCGGTTCAGTGGTGGGCGAGCCCAGTTTTATCTTGGTCTGCGACTCGAACATCGGTTCCTGGATGTTGATGCTGATGGCCGCCACCAGTCCGTTGCGAATGTCGCCGTACTCGTAGTTCTTGCCGCTGTATTCCTTGATGACCTCGGCGATGTACTTCTTGAAGGCCGCCTGATGTGTGCCTCCCAACGTCGTGTGCTGACCATTGACGAACGAGTAATACTCCTCGCCCGGCTGCTCGGCGTGGGTGAACGCCACCGAGATGTCCTCGCCCTTGAGGTAAATGATGTCGTAGAGCGGGGTGTGGTCCATGCGGTCGGTGAGCAGGTCGCGCAGACCGTCGCGCGAGGCGATGCGGCGACCGTTGAAGATGATGGCTAGTCCCGTGTTGAGGTAAGTGTAGTTGCGGAGCATCACCTCCACGAACTCGTTGTGGAACTGATAGTGCTTGAACAGGGTGGGGTCGGGTTCGAAGAAGATGTATGTGCCGGTGTCCTCCTCCGTAGGTTCGGTCACGTCGCTCACCAGCATGCCCCGCTCAAACGCTACGCGGCGCACCTTGCCGTCGCGAAAACTGTGTGCCTCGAAGCGGGCACTCAGTGCGTTGGCCGCCTTGGCGCCCACACCGTTCAGACCCACGCTCTTCTGGAACGCCTTGTCGTCGTATTTACCGCCGGTGTTCAGCTTGCTCACGGCATCCACGAGACTGCCTTGGGGGATGCCGCGCCCGTAGTCGCGAACGGAGATGCGCAGATTGTCCTCGAGGTTTATCTCGATGCGTTTGCCCGCGTTCATCTTGAATTCATCGATGCTGTTATCGATAATCTCCTTGAGCAGCACGTAAATACCGTCTTCGGCCGACGAGCCGTCGCCCAATCGGCCTATATACATACCGCTGCGGGTGCGTATGTGCTCCATGTCATCGAGGTGACGGATGTTTTCCTCGGTGTAGTCCGAAAGCGGAGTTGGGGTGTTTTGCAGTTCTTCCATGTTGGTGAACCAGCGCGTTGCACGCTGGTGACAATAACTTTTTATCTAATAAAATTCCTTCGGTGACGGCGGTCGCGAACCTTTCTCACCGAGTAAAATATACCTCCTTGCGCCTTAACGAATGGTGCGGCGCCACGCACAGCGACGCTTGTGGATGTCGCAGTCAAGGTTTTTCCACTGGGCCTGGCTGGGAACATTGTCCTCCAACTGGTGGTGTGTCTCTGCCCACTGATAACCGTCCTTCATGGCCTTCGGGATGATGTCGGCGAAGATGAGTGCGTTGGCACCCTTGTCCTGATACTCCGGCGTCACGCCTACGAGCAGCATGTCCAGCACTTGAGGGTGGCGGTTGAACCACAGCGCCTTGGCCATGTGGAACCATCCAAAGGGAAATAACTTTGCCTTGGCCTTTTGAATGGCGCGGCTCAGGCTGGTGATGCAGATGCCCATACCGATGACTTCGCCCTCGGCCGTCTCCACCACACTCAGGTAGCGCTTGTCGAGATAGGGAAGGTATTGGTCGGCGTATTGCAGCATTTGTGCCTCGTCCATCTGGCTGAAGCCGTAGAGTTGTGCATACGACTTGTTGACCACGGTTAGCACCTTGCGGATGTAGTCGCCCTTGCGGATTTCCGATTTGCTCTTGAAAGAATGGACGCGGAAGCCGTAGCGCTTTTTCACCATCTCGGCGATGCGGAAATACTTGTCCTTGTTGGCGGTGTGATCGCCCTTGGGAACATACACCTTGCGTTCCACCCAACCCACTTCCTTCTCCATGCCGAGTTGCTTCATGTGCTCGGGGTAGTAGGGGTAGTTGTAGATGGAGTTCATGGTAGAAAGCTGGTCGAAGCCGTCAGTGAGCATGCCTTCGAGGTCGAGGTCGGTAAAACCGAGCGGGCCCACCATCGTGTCCATCCCGTGCTCGCGCCCCCACTGCTCCACGGTGTCGAGCAAGAGCGCGCTCACCTCCACGTCGTCGATGAAGTCAACCCATCCGAAGCGCACGTGCTTCTGATTCCAGCATTCGTTGGCTTTGTGGTTGATGATGGCGGCCACACGACCCACAATCTTGCCGTCGCGCTCCGCTAAGAAGAAGTCGGCCTCGCAGAACTTGAAGGCGGGATTCTTTTTCGGATTGAACGTGTCAAGCGTGTCTTCCAGGAAGTCTGGCACCGCATATTCGCAGTCCTTATACAGCTCCCAGCTGAAACGGATAAAGCGCTTCAAATCCTTTTGCGAGGACACGCGAGTTATTGTAACATCTGCCATATGTGTAGAGATATAGATATTATTCCTACAAAGATAGCAAAAAAACGTGAGTTTATAGGCGTTTCTGCTCCGAAATTAGCTTTTTTGAGGTCTTAAACGCCAAATAGTTTAAGAATATTTTGCAAATAATGCCGATTCGTTGTAAATTTGTATAATTTAAGATTAGAGCGACATCTTAGGAAGATTAGTAGAAAAGGATAAACAAAAGATTATGCTGAAAAAGTTTTTTTTCTCATGCGTTGCACTGCTGACCGTTAGCACGGCGGCTATGGCGCAGGAAAAACAGGAGTTCCGCCCCCATTGGTTTGCCGGGCTCCAGGGTGGTGTGCAGAACACCTTCAACAAGGAATTTAATAATTGGAAGACCTTCACTCCGACGGCTACTCTCAGCTTGGGCTACCGTTTCTCTCCCGTGGTGGGAGCTCGTGTAGGCGTTAACGGTATCTGGAACAAGAGCGGAGTAGCCTTCTGCAACAATCAGGAAGACGAGCACTATCGCTACAACTACATCACCCCCAGCGCTGATGTACTCGTGAATCTGTGCACGCTGTTCGGTAAGAAGGACACGTATCCCGTGAACCTTATCTTCGTAGGCGGTCTGGGTGCCAACTATGCGTTCGAGGGCTCATATCGCGCTGAGGAGAAGGGCTTTATGGACTACGCGAACTTTGTCAACTGCGAGAACGACCGTCGTTGGGCTTTCAACGGCCGTCTGGGTCTGATGCTCGACGTGCCCATCTGCAAGGCTGTGAACTTCAACGTGGAGGCTGACCTCAACAACATCTACACGGGCAATGAGGTGGCTTTCAACCGCGACCACTTGCAGCTTACTGCACAGGCAGGTCTGGCCTTCAAGTTCGGCTACCAGAAGCCGAAGCGTGTGAAGGAGGTGGTGGCAGAGCCCGAACCCGTATGGCAGACTCGCATCGACACTGTTTGGTACGATGATGTGAAATACGTGGAGTGCACCCGCGACCGCGACATCAAGAAGGAAATTTTCTTCGGCATCCGCGAGAGCAAGGTGGCTTCTACGCAGGATCAGATTAAGGAAGTTGCCGAGTTCCTGAAGGGTGTTCGCGACGGTGAGGTCACCATCACGGGCTATGCCGACAAGGGCACGGGCACTCCTCGCGTCAACATGAAGTACTCGAAGCAGCGTGCCGAGCAAACCAAGCAGGCGTTGCTTGACTGCGGCGTGGAGGCTGACAAGATAAAGAACGTAGAATGGAAGGGTGACACCGTTCAACCCTACGCTGAGAACGACAAGAACCGCGTTTCCATCATCACCGGTCACGGTGTTTACACCGATAAGGACAAGGTGGTGGAGAAGAAATTCCGCACCAAGGAGGTTCGTTACCGCGTTCAGTAATTCCGTAAACTTATGGCAACCGCCGCATGCCTCAGGTTTGCGGCGGTTGTGCTTTCTTTCCTATGACTCCTCAGACCGCGACTCTGGTCGTCTCCATTTGTGCCACGGCCCATTATGTCATTGCGATGGTGATGGCTCTTTACGCACGTCACCGCGTGAAATATCTGGCTCTTGCTTGGATTATGGGCATATTCGGCGCCATTCTGACGGCGCTGGCTCCGTATGAAAACATAGTCACAGGTCGTCCGGGCATGTTGCACCCGATGATGATGCTCAGCCTGGTGGTGGTGAGCTATCTGCAGAGCATTTATCCGTTGAGCATCCCCATGCCCGGTTATCTGCAGTGGGGGCGCATGTGGAAGTACGCTCTTCCAGCCATCGTGCTCATCATCATCTATCTGGTCAACCTGCTGTTGGGGGCGCGCATCCTCATCGTTCATTCGTTGGGAGAACTTCGGCCGCACTTGTTGGCTGTTGACCTGCTGCTGCGCATGTCGGCGATGGCATTGAGTTGTTGGTACATCCTCAACATCTTCCGCCTGCCGCATCGCCTCACCCATGTGCCCATGCCCCGCTATCTTTACGGCTACAGTATTGCCGTGGGTCTGAGTGTTATTTTCTACATGCTGGTAGCCGTTGCCTACTCGCCTCTATACATTATTATATATATAGGCGTGTTCACGGTACTTAATCTGTATCTTTGCTTCCGCACATTGGAGAGCATGGCCTTGGAGTTGCCCAAGCCTGAGGTGGAACAGGTGGTTCCCGACGCTCCCACAGAAGAGGAAATTCGCAAGGCCGAGGAAGACTTCAACGAGACGAACCTGCGTCTGTTCCAACGTCTGCAATACTGGATGCAGCACAACACCGAGGTGTGGACCGACAACACATTTGTGCGCGACCGCCTTGTCGAGGCCACGGGCATCAATCGTCACCTGATGTTGCAGGCCGTTCGCAGCCAGGGACATAACAATGTGCACGAGTACATCAACTCGTATCGAATTGCCGAACTGAAGCGTCGTATCAAGCGTGGCTCGATTACGACACTCGCGGAATGTCAGGATGTAGGCTTCGGAACCATCAAGACGGCACGCAGTTGTTTCCTTAAGGAGACAGGCTGGAAACTCGACGATTATCTGGAGAACTATCGCGCCAGCAAATAGCGACAGCCGTTGGCGCTCTGTATCACACCACGTAACTCTAAGTCAAAGAGGAGCGTGGTGATTTTTTGTGTGGACATACCTGTGGCGGTGGTCAGCTGGTTGAGGTCGTGCGGATTACCGTCGGCAAGAGCGTCCACAATGGCTTGTTCTTCGGGTGTCGTGGGCGCGAACAGCTCAGTCTGCAGGACCTTTGGCTGGTTCGCGTCGTTCTCCCAGCCCATGGCCTGCACGAAGTCTTCGGCGCTGAGCAGGATAGCCGCCCGGTTGCTGTGGATGATACGGTTGCATCCCTCCGACGCTTCATCGCCGATGCGGCCCGGGAATGCAAAGACGTCGCGGTGGTAGTCCTGTGCCAGTTCGGCAGTGATGAGGCTGCCGCCTTTGGCCTTGCTCTCTACCACGATGGTGGCGTCGGCCAAACCCGCCACAATGCGGTTGCGGCTCACGAAGTTCAGTTTCTCCGGCGTGGAGTGACTCATGTATTCGGTGAGAAGTCCTCCGTGTTGCGTCATCTCCACTGCTGTGGCGCGGTGCAGACGCGGATATATCTGGTCCAGTCCGTGTGCCAGCACGCCTACCGTATCCAAGCCGTAGGCCAGCGCCTGCCGGTGACTGTTGATGTCGATGCCATACGCCAGACCGCTGACAATCAATGTGTCGGGTAACCATTCCTTCAGGTCGCGCACGAAGCGTTCGCACAACTGCTTGCCATATTCCGTGCAGTGGCGTGTGCCCACCATGCTCACGATGTGACGGCGGTTGAGGTCGCCGTTGCCGTAGTAGTAGAGTAGGAGCGGTGCGTCGTCGCACTCACGCAATCGATAGGGAAAGGCCTCTTCGTGCCGTCCGATGCACTGGATGTTCCCCTGTTGGGCAAAGGACAGTTCCTCCTCGGCACGCGCCAGATGCTGGTCCATCAGACTGACCGCCTGAGTCAGTCGCGGCGTTGCATCGGGTACGGCATCGAGCAGATGATGGCGCGCGTCAAAGACGGCCGTGGCACTTCCCAGCGTGTCCATCAACAGGTTCTGTGCCGCGTAGTTCATCGGCAGCGCCCGTGTAAGGGCTATGGTGTAGAGAGTTTCTTGCTCGCTCATGATTGTTCTTTCAAATATTCGTAGCCGAATTTGCAGCGCAGGCAGTCGTTGCGGTCGCAATAAGCCCGTTTCAGTTGTATGAGAGCTTGACTGTCGGCGGCTGAGTCGGCCTGCAGTCCGCACTCACGCCACTGGCGCAGGATGTGGTTGTCTTCAGCCGGAATGCTCTGCAAAATGTCGGCAAGGCGCTGGCGCAGGGGCCAGTTGTCGTGCATTTCAGCGTGTGCATAGAGCACGGGCACCACGGAATTGATGACGATAAGTTGACAGCTGTTCCTACTGAGGGTCGTTCCATGGGCGTGCACGTCCAACAGACGGATTAAGGCCTCCAGCGGCTGCTCTTCTTTGATGGCGTCCAGCAGGGCCGACAGACCCACGCGCCCTTCGTGGTACAACTGCGCCAGTTGGAACAAGCGTATGTGCGGAAAATTCTGTGGACGCGTGCGTAGGTAGCGCCACTGCCGCGAAGACAAGGGCTCGGGTAGGGAGAACAACGTCTGCTGGTAACGAAATTCGTGTTGCAGGAGCTGCCACTCGGCGGGGGGCATGTTGGGCGGTAGCGTTCCCTCCTCCAGCAGACCGCCTTGTCCGAGGAAGATGGCTTCAATCTGGAACACCTCGTCGCGGTGCTTCCCGATGCGGTTGAATGGGATGCGTCGCGCCCATGCCTCAAAGACGTCGCCGTTGAGTCCAAAGCCAAAGTTGCGGGCGATGGTGGTGAACAAGGCCCATTCCCAGTCGCCGTCCACCCGCTGCAAGCGCTCTTTCACCTGCTGGGCACGCTCCTCCATACGCTCGCACAGCAGTGTGTCCATCCAACTATGTACCGTGAAGACGTCCATCTTCGGAATGATACGGTAGCATCGGGGATAATTGTCGGTGCGCTGCAGTTCCGCATAGCGCTGGTGGAGGCCTGCCGGAATGTCGAGCTGCAGCTGTGGAATACGCTTTCCGCTGCTCGTGGTCACCTCGCAATCTACTGTCTGCACCACGTGAAGCACCACGTTGTCATAGGCCGGGTCGGTGTCGTGACCGTGGCGAAACCAGTCGCTCGACCGCAAGTGAATCTCCACGTTGCCAGCCCACATGGTGTTGCCGACGCGCACCTTGGCGTTGAAGAAGTCGGGACC
>JABUUA010000024.1:4448-19541 GCA_021443405.1 Bacteroidaceae bacterium | reverse complement strand
AAAGCAAAAGAATGGATTGTTGCCACAAAGCTTGAAATGGTCTTCAGTAAAGAAGACATATTGACGATGTATTTTAATACGGTCGATTTTGGTAATAATGCCTTTGGGATTAAGACTGCCTGCGACACATACTTTGGAACGACTCCGGATAATCTTACTTACGAACAAGCTGCGACCCTCATTGGATTGCTCAAGGCCACAAGTACCTATAATCCAAAACGTAACCCAGAGAACAGCAAAGCCCGCCGTAACATCGTGTTAGGACTCGTATTTGAGAATGACCAACTCATCTTGAACGGACATTCGGCAACGACGATGCAATTAGACAGTCTTCAAAACCTCCCCATGATTACGTCGGAACGAGCCAGTCTGCACAACAACTTAGGTCAAGCGCCTTATTTCAGAAAAGCCGTTGAAGAATATATCAACCAGCTCTGCGAGCAAGGATATATCAATGGTTATGACGGGGAAAGAAAACTTGATTTATACAATGCTGGTCTAAAGATTTATACTACGTTGGATATGACCATGCAGCAATATGCAGAAACGGCCGCATGGAAACAAATGCGTTCATTGCAACAAAAATTTGATGACCACTGGGGAAATCAAGAACCTTGGTGTGACGCTCAAGGCAAAGAAATACCTGGATTCATCGACAACATTGCGAAACGAACCACCATGTATAGTTACCTTGAGAAGAAGTACAAAGGACAGCAAGATTCCATCTATTACTATCTCAACCAGCCGCATCCCGTGGAAGTGTTCACTTACAACGGACCCGAGAAACGCAACATGAGCGTGATGGATTCTATACGTTACATGGTGCATTTCCTGCATTGCGGCTTTATTGCCATCGAGCCCGATACGCGTGAGGTGAAAGCTTGGGTGGGCGACATTGACTACGACTCATGGGAGTACAATAAGGTCACAGCACGTCGGCAACCTGGTTCAACGTTCAAACTCTTTGTTTATACAGAAGCGATGAACCAGGGCCTTACGCCATGCGACCGCCGTATGGACAGTTACGTTGCCTATCCCGACACCATGCATGGGAAGATTACGAAATGGGCTCCCCACAATGCAAATGGTTATTTCACGAATGCCAATATGCCCTTGAAAACCGCCTTTGCGCGCAGTGTCAACAGTGTGGCCGTAAAATTGGGAGTGGAGATGGGAATCAAGAATGTTGCGCGCACGGCACACGCCATGGGTATTGAAAGTAAACTTGACGAAACCAAATCACTCTCGTTAGGCGCCAGCGACGTGACCTTGATAGAACTGGTCAATGCCTACTGCACAATTGCCGCCGACGGAATCTACAATATGCCCATTCTCGTGAAACGCATTGAAGATAAATATGGGAATGTGCTGTATCAATCCAAGTTGACTAATAAACAGGCCATTCCCTATCGCTCGGCATTCTTGATGCAAAAAATGTTGCAGAACACGCTCACCGGCGGTGGAACGGTCGCCGCGCTTTGGCAATATATTCACCCCGTGCTGGAAACCGGAACGACGTTTGGAGGAAAGACCGGAACCACCAACAACCATTCCGACGCTTGGTTTGTGGGAGTGACGCCCGGATTAGTGGCCGGCGCCTGGGTCGGTGGCGAATACCGCAGCATTCATTTCCGGTCGGGTGCCCTTGGCCAAGGAAGTCGCACAGCACTCCCCATTTTTGGCAACTTCATTCAAAGTGTGCTGAAAGACAACAGATTCAAGAAATACTATCGTGAGTTCCCCGACATTCCTAAGGAACATGTGGAGAATGCGTCGTGGTCGTGCGAAGGTTACTACCAGTCACAAGCAGTCGAAGACACAATCACCTACACAGATATAGACGAAGAAAACCGAGGGCCAGCTCCGACATTTGTCGTCGAGACCTATACAGAGGTGGAGACCTCGGCCAACACAGACGCTACGTCGGAATCGTCGCCGACCTCAACTGAAACTACAGAATAACGAAGAAAGTCTATTGTTTCCAACGTTCTAACACTGGATAATCGTCAGCCCTCAGGAAGTTTTTGCAAACAACTTTCTGAGGGTTGATTCGTTTATAAACCAAGCGCCCAACTAAAAAACGCAAACAGTTTATAGACAAATAGAAAAAAAATTGTATCTTTGTGCATAGATACAATAAAAAATAAAACTTAAAGACATGAAAAACTCATCAAAAAGACTCGTTAGCTTTGCATTTTTGGCTTTATGCGCCCTTGCCTCGTTCGGCGCTAAGCCCAAGTATGTGGCTTATCTGTTTTCTTATTTCACTGGCAATGACCCTGAGCAAGAGCAGATTTGCTATGCGCTCAGTGATGACGGATGGAACTACACACCCTTGAACGACGGACTGCCCGTCATTTCGAGCGACACGATTGCGCTGAAGAAAGCCGTGCGTGACCCGCACATCCTTCGCGGCGAAGATGGTTATTTCTATCAGGTAATCACCGATATGGCCAGCTCACAAGGTTGGTCGAGCAACCGCGGCATGGTGCTGATGCGCTCTCGCGACCTGATTTCGTGGGAACATCATGCGATTCATTTCCCCGACCGTTACAAAGGCACTATGTTCGAACATGTATTGCGCGTCTGGGCTCCGCAAACGGTTTATGACAAGGAGGCAGGCAAGTACATGGTGTATTTCAGCATACTGACGGACGACGGTTCTTGTCCTTATGACCGTGTTTATTACTGCTATGCCAATGCTGACTTCAGCGACTTCGAGGGAGAACCACAACTGCTCTTCGACGTGAACTACGCCGCCATCGACACCGACATTGTCTGCGACGACGAAGGCATTTATCACATCTTCTTCAAGACCGAGGGTCAGCACCAGAAAGGCGTCAAGCAATTCCTTGCGAAGACACTTCACAACAGTGCCGACTGGGAGTTGCTGCCTGGCTTCTGCCAAGATACGAACGAGGCCGTGGAAGGCAGCGGTGTGTTCCGCTTGTTCGACGGCACTTGGGTGCTGATGTACGACTGCTATATGAACGGTCATTACCAGTTCTGCAAGAGCACAGACCTGCGGACCTTCAAGAAAGTTCAGAACACCAAGACCTCCGGCAAATTCACGCCGCGCCACGGAACTGTAATCGCCATCACCCAGGAGGAACTCAACATTCTGCGCAGTTGGGAGAACTTGCAGAAGACGCGCCGCAGTCTGCGCACACGGGCCGTCCCCACCCTCACCCTCTATCAACTGGACAACCGCGAGCAGATGCTCCAGCGAATCGACGAAGTGCTGAACGGTCCGGCCTCTCTCAAGACCTATAAAGCGCTGGAGAAAGAGATTGCCAACTACTTCAAGAAATAAGACAAACTACAGGTCGTGGCCCCGCCACCACCCGTCACACATAGAAAGAATTATGAGATTTCCACTTTTAGCAAGTTGTTTGCTGGTCGCAGCGTCGCTGTGCGCCAAGAACACAGTGACCGAAGTCGCCCAGGTAACCGGGAGTGTCCAACTCACGACGGACGTCGATTACACCATCACCGGAGAAACGCCCTTCACGACGATGGGCTCCGTGGATATTGTCAGCACGGAACACGCAGCGCTCGTCCTGCAGAAAGTGAAGCCGTCGAAGGTCATCGCTTCTTACATGACGAACATTCTAATCAACGGAGAACCAGCGGTGAACGGCACTAACTGTCAAGTAAAGATGTACGGCACGGGCGCTATCGTTCTCCCCTACGGAAAAGACTTCCGCCCGCTCACCTGCTTTACGGAGGAAGGGTTTGCCGGCAACTCCTGCAACAATTACGCCACCGGACACACGGGCGGCTACATGAATACGCTGACCGCGGCGAAACTCAACAACAACATTCGCTCCTTCAAGCTCAAGCGCGGCTACATGGTCACGTTTGCCATCGGAACGAGCGGTTGGGGCTACAGCCGCTGCTTTGTGGCCGACGAGGAAGATTTGGAGCTCTCCACCCTGCCGAAAGTTCTTTCCGGCAAAATCAGTTCGTTCCGCCTTTTCCAATGGTATGACGCTCAGAAGAAAGGATTGGCCAGCGATGGCCGCCGCGAAGCCAACGACAAGTTGAACACGTCGTGGTGTTACGACTGGGGACAAGGTAACGAGAGCCTCCTACCCGACGTGGAATGGGTGCCCAATCACATCTACGAAGACTGGCCGTCGTCGTCGACTTGCGGCAGTGTGTCGGGTTCTTGCAACATGAAGACGAACAACGAGCCGGGCAACGCTGCGGACGACCATCCGCAGACCGTGGAACAAATCCTCGACAACTGGCAGAACCTCATGCGAACGGGAATGCGCCTTTGCTCGCCCTCGAGCCACGACGGCTCGCTGAACCATCTGCGCGACTTCATGAACGAAATTGACAAAAGAGGTTGGCGCTGCGACATGCTCGACATGCACTGCTACTGGCCCGAAGGCAGTTTCTATAATTATCTCGAGAGCTTCTACAACAGCTACAAGCGCCCGATATGGATTTCCGAGTGGGTCTGGGGCGCTTCGTGGAACAAAAACGGAATCTTCGCCACCGACGGCACCGGCTCTACCGCCAACCAGCAGTTGAACTACGACCACGTGAAACCCATCCTCGACCACCTCAACGAAACAGGATGGGTGGAGCGCTATGCCTATTGGAACTCCGAGGCCGACTGCTCAAAGATTTATTTCAACGATGGAACCTTGAGCATCCTCGGCAAATATTACGCCTCCATGAGCACGCCCATCGGCTATAACAAGCGGTATGAGTATGTTCCCAACGTGGTGGTGCAGGAAGTGGGCGAACTGCTGGGAACCTTCGAAAAGAACAAGCGGCAGATGACCCTCGAATGGGAAGACCCGAACGGCGACATGATGTCGCAAATCAAAGTGCAGATGAAGACCCCGGGCAGCACGGTTTGGGAAGACGTGACCGAAATCACGCCGCAGGACCAGAACGGCAAGGGCGGTGTCAGCTACAGCTACACGGTGGGCAACCTCACCGACCCGGGCATCTACTTCTTCCGTGTGGTCACCACCGACTGCAACAATCTGAAGCACTTCTCGAATGACGTCAGCTGCACCATCTCAGCCGCCTACTCTGTGGGCTCACTGTTATACGGCCAGCTCAAAATCGCCAACACCGAAAGCGTCACGACGGAGTTCGACGAGCAAGAGGCCGCTCCCTACGTGGTCATGGGCATGGTGAGCAACAAGAACTCGGCCAACGGAATCACCAACCAGGTGCAGTCGCTCAGCGTGCGCAGTTTCCGCTTCCGTCTCCATCCCTGGACGCTCGAGACACCCGTGGAAATCAGCTCGGCAGAGACCATCGACTACCTGCTGCTTCCCCCCGACACGGTCTTCCATTTCGACAACGGCATGATGCTCATCTCCCAGAAGATAGGAAACATCAAGGGCGACGAAGTGAAGGTCGTCTTCCCCGAGCCCTTCCCCGAAGGCGTCACCCCCGTTGTGATGGCCCAACAGAACACGGCCGTGGCTTCTTACGACCCTGTCGTCACACGTGTTTACGACATTACCCGCGCTGGTTTCTCTGTGAAGTTGGAGCGACAAGCCGGCGTTACCGGAACTTTCAATGCGCAGAACGTCAACTACTTTGCCTGCTCGCCTGGCCAACTGCTGATTGGCGACGGGAAGATGCTGACCGTGGGCAGCAACTCCGAGTCGCTGGTGGGAGGCACTTCGCGCCGAACGGTCAACTACGTGGACGCTGACGGCCAGCAACTGAGCTTCCGCAACCCCACCATCATTGCCGGCGCGCAGACCAACAACTATCCCGCGACCAATGTCCTGCGCCAGCACAGCACCTCGGCCGACGACAACGGCGAGATTTATTGCGGCTCTTACCGTCGTCAGGTGGACGGCACAGCGACGAACACGCCCACCAACTCCGCCTCGGCCAACGGCGACAAGGTCGGCTGGTTCATCATCAGCGACGCTCCGGCCGACGCTCCCTCGGTGGACCCCGTCATTGTCCCCACCGCCATCACCACCGTGAAGGCGCAAGGATTCTCGGTGAATGTTCACGAAGGAGCCATCTTTGCCGACGCCCCCGTCCGCGTCTTCAACACTGCCGGCGTACAAGTTCCCCTGGGCCAGCGCGTCCCCGCAGGAATCTATGTAGTGACCAACGGACAGAAAGCGACGAAAATCGCGGTTCGGTAATGCTGAAATGCAAAAGGAGAGAACGGGGCAAATCCACCCGAAGTAACAGTTAGCTGTTCTCTCTCCAACAACTCTACGCCAAGAACGGCGAGCCTCCCTCCACTCTTTCCATAGTGGGGGGAGTTTTTTCCATCCCCCCACCCTCACCTCTCAAATTTGCGAGTTTCTCTGCAAACCACGTCATCATACGTCCTCACCTCTCACCTCTCAAATTATTTATAATGTGCAGCATAATAAGACATTATAATATTTATTTCCCTATAATAATATATAAGGTCTTATGATGATTTAGGAGCGCGGGGGGACACATTTTTTTTTGAAAGATTGAAAGATGGGAGATTGAGATTGAAAAAAAAGACCCCAGACCTATCCTCCACCTTTGTGCTCAACGGCAGCCGCCTCGGCGCTCCTGCATCGCCCCTCGCCCCAGCCGAGCACTGCACCCACCATCGATGCCGAGCATTATTAACGCTCGACCTCGCTGGCGCCCCGCGGGGGAGGAAGAAACGACGCTCGCAATTATTCACGTCAACTTGGCTCACCTTCCACGTGGTGGAGGGGCCAAATTCCGGAAGTCCCTCATTGTCTTTTCTTCATTTTGCTTGCCTATCTCGTCCTTTTGTCACGTCGAACAAAACGACCGCCGTGAATCGTCGACGGGGCAGACGTCCTATTGTTCGAAGCGACACAAGCAAATGTCTGAGCAGAGACGACCGATTGTCTGAGCCAAGACGACCGCATGTCTGCTTCGAGTTTACGAACCACCGAAATTTAACCCAGAAATTTCATTCGAGCAATCAATTACCAACACACAGAAACAACCCGATGCGCAACTACACACCGGGCCGTTCCGTGAGCCGTTCCGTCGCGGTCACGCAAAGTGCATCATGCGGGCAAGATATTTGCCGATGATGTCGAACTCGAGGTTGACGATGGTTCCGGGCTGGATGTTGTGGAAGTTCGTGCACTCGAAGGTGTAGGGGATGATGCAGACCTGGAAAGTGTCGTCGGTGGGACGGCAGACGGTGAGGCTGACGCCGTTGACGGTGACGGAGCCTTTGTCCACGGTCACATAGCCGCGGCGCGCCATCTCGCGGTCGCAGTGGTAGCGGAACGTATAGACGTGGCTTCCCTCGGCGTCCTCCACGGCGATGCACTCGGCGGTGGTATCGACGTGGCCCTGCACAATGTGGCCATCGAGCCGGCCGTTCATCATCATGCTGCGCTCCACGTTCACCTCGTCGCCCACGACCAGCCGACCGAGGTTGGTGCAGTTGAGCGTCTCCTGCATGGCAGTGACGGTGTAAGTGTCGCCTTGTTGCCGCACCACGGTGAGGCAAGTGCCGTTGTGCGCCACGCTCTGGTCGATGGTCAGTTCGCGGGCGAAGGAGCACGTCAGCGTGAGGTGCAGATTCTCCTGTTCTTTCTCCAAGGCCACCACCTTGGCTGTTTCTTCAACTATTCCTGAAAACATATCGCATTCAAAGTTTTTGGGGTTATTTTATTCGCCGGCAAAGTTACGATTTATCGGTCGAACTGCCAAATTTTCGACGGGGAAAAGCCACGACCAGCAGCGCCGCCCGACGGCTGAATGTTCAATAATTGTTAAACAAACGCGCCTTTCGGCCGTCAGAAGCGCGACGAAACGAAAAAAAACGTATCTTTGTAGTTGAATCATTCAAAACAGCTATGAACTATCGAAAACTGATGGTCCTTGTGACTGCCGTGGCGGCGATCGACGTGCTGGGTCAAGAGACCTGGACACTGCAGCAGTGTCTCGACTACGCCCACGAGCACAACATCCAGCTCCAGAAGAGCCGGGTGAAAGAGCAGGAGGGCGAGGTGACGCTCTGGCAGAACAAAGGACAACTGTTCCCCAGTCTCAACTTCAACACGCAGCACGGCATCACCTACCGCCCCTTCGAGGCCACGATGGCCGTGGTGCAGAACGGACAGGTGACAAACACCAGCCGCAAGGTGACGGAGAACAGCATGTACGGACTGAGCGCCAGCGTGACCCTGTGGAACGGCGGCATCAACCAAAAGAACATCAAGGCCCAGGAACTGCAGAACCAGATAACGCAGCTCGGCACCCAGCAGAGCGAACTGACGCTGGAGGAGCAAATCACACGCTACTTCATGCAGATTCTGTACATGCAGGAGGCCAAGGAAGTGAACGTGCAGCTGGCCGAAACGGCCAAGAAGCAGTGGGAGCGCGGACAGCAGATGATGCAGTACGGACAAATGTCGAAGGCCGACGTGGCCAAGCTGGAGTCGCAGTACCGGAGCGCGGAATACGACATCGTGAACGCTGAGACACAGGTGCTCAACTACAAGCGGCAGCTGAAAGCCATCCTGGAACTGCCCATGGAACAGAACTTCGTGACGGACGGACACATCTACGAAGACCTCTCGGCCGACGTGCTCATCCCCGACCCCGTGGCCGCCTACGAGCAGGCTTTGAAGACACGGCCCGAAATCCGTGCCGCCGAAATGAGCATCGAAGCCGCCGACATGAACCTCGACATCGCCCGACGCGGTTACTACCCCACCATCGGCGCCAGCGCCAACCTGACCGACAGTCACTACAGCGGAAGTCAGAACTCGCTGGGCTCGCAGATGAAGACGAACCTGAACATGAGCGCAGGTGTGAACATGAGCGTGCCCATCTTCGACAACCGCCGCAACAAGTCGAACGTGGAGAAAGCCAAACTGCAGAAAATAACCAGCCAGCTCGACCTCGAAGACCAGAAGAAACAACTCTCAAGCACCATCGAGGAACTGTGGCTCAACGCGACCTCGAGCCAGCAGCGCTACAAGTCGGCACAGACCAACGTGAAAAGTCAGGAGGCGAGCTACGAACTGCTGAACGAACAGTTTGCCAACGGTCTGAAGAACATCGTGGAACTGGCCCAGGGCCACGACGCGCTGGTGAGCGCCAAGCAAGAGGAACTGCAGAGCAAATACACCACGCTCCTCAACATGGAACTTTTGAAACTCTATACGGGAGAAGCCCCCACCCCCAGCAACAACTAAGGCGGCTCCCGACCATCTATACACTCATTACACTTACAACAACATGAAACTTCAATCCGCATTTCTTATCGCTGGCGTTGCACTCCTCGCCGCCGGCTGCAAGCCGAAAGTGAAATATAGCAACCAGTCGGTGCAGGTGGAACGAACCGACATCACCACCGCCATCACCGCCACCGGAACCATCGAACCCGTCACAAGCGTTGACGTGGGTACGCAGGTCAGCGGCATCGTGAGCAAACTCTACGTGGATTACAACAGCGTGGTGAAGGCCGGACAGGTGATTGCCGAACTCGACCGCACAAATCTCATGAGCGAACTGTCGAGCACGCAGGCCAATCTGCGCAGCGCCACCAGCGAACTGGACTACCAGAAGACCAACTACGAGCGCTTCAAGAACCTCTACGACAAGGGACTCATCAGCGCCAACGAATATGAGCAGGCCCGTCTGTCATATACCAAGGCGCAACAGACCGTCAACCAGCAGCGGGAGATGGTGAAGAAGGCACAGACCAACCTCGGTTACGCCACCATCACCAGCCCCATCGACGGCGTGGTCCTGTCGAAAGAAGTGGAGGAAGGACAGACCGTGGCCTCAAGCTTCAACACTCCCACGCTGTTCAAGATTGCCAAGGACCTCACCGACATGCGCGTGATTGCCGATGTTGACGAGGCTGACATAGGCGAGGTGAAGGAGGGGCAGCGCGTTTCGTTCACCGTCGATGCCTTCCCCGACGACGTCTTCGAGGGCACAGTCACCCAAGTGCGCCAGCAAGCCACCACGGAGAGCAACGTGGTCACCTACGAGGTCGTCATCGCAGCGCCCAACGAAGACCTGAAGCTCAAGCCCGGATTGACCGCCAACGTCAGCATCTTCACGCTCGAGGTGAAGGACGTGCTGGCCGTGAGCAACAAGGCGCTGCGCTTCCGTCCCAACGAGGAACTCCTGAACGAAGGGGAGGCCATCGAGGACTGCGAGGGCCGCGACAAAGTGTGGGTCAAGCAGGGTACTACCTACAAAGCCGTCGCCATACAGAAAGGCGTGACCAACGGAACCATGACGCAAATCACCGCCGGAGCCACCGAGGGCATGGAGGTGGTCACGGAAATCAACAACCCCTTGGACGTTCCGCAGGAGAAAGCTCAGAACCCCTTCATGCCGAACCACGGCGGAAAGAAGAACGACAAGAACGCACAAAAGAACTAAGCTCGGCCCGCCGCCTCACCGTCTCCATCTGCCCGAGAGAGCAACGAGCCGTCGTGAGCAAGGCAGGCGTTCCGACCAAAGACCATTAGCAACATGGCAGAAGAAAGAAAAGTAGTGCTCGAACTGCAAAACGTAAAACGCGAGTTCCACGTCGGCAGCGAAGTAGTGAAGGCGTTGCGCGGCATCTCGTTCAAAATCTACGAGGGCGAGTTCGTGACCATCATGGGAACTTCGGGTTCCGGCAAAAGCACACTGCTGAACCAGTTAGGTTGCCTCGACACACCCACGAGAGGCGAGTTCATCCTCGACGGAACTCCCGTGCGCAAGATGCGCCGTTCGCAACGCGCCGTGCTCCGCAACCGCAAGATTGGATTCATCTTCCAGAACTACAACCTGCTCCCGAAGACCACGGCGGTGGAAAACGTCGAACTGCCCCTGATGTACAACACGACCTATTCGGCCAAGCAGCGCCGCGAGGCGGCCATCGAGGCTCTCAAGGCCGTGGGACTGGGCGAACGACTCGAGCACAAGAGCAACCAGATGTCGGGCGGACAGATGCAGCGCGTCGCCATCGCCCGAGCGCTAGTCAACAATCCGGCGGTCATCCTGGCCGACGAAGCCACGGGTAACCTCGACACCCGCACGTCGTTCGAAATCCTGTGCCTGTTCCAAGAACTGCACCGCCAGGGACGAACGATTATCTTCGTCACCCACAACCCGGAGATTGCCCAGTACAGTAGCCGGAACATCGTCCTGCGCGACGGACAAGTGTGCGAAGATGTGCTCAACACAAACATCAAGGATGCCGCTGCGGCCCTGGCCGCTCTGCCCAAGCCGGACGACGAATAACTGGCAGAAAGTTTTGAAACCGACAATTCAAAGACATGAGTTTTACAAATCTACTGAAAGTAGCGCTCACCGCAATATTGAGCAATAAATCGCGCACGCTCCTCTCCACCTTGGGAATCATCATCGGCGTCGGCGCCGTAATCACCATGATGGCCATCGGACAAGGGTCGAAAGACAGCATTCGCGCCGAACTGGCCACCTGGGGAACCAATCTGCTCACCATCCGCCCCGGAGCCGACATGCGCGGAGGTGTCCGTCAGGACCCCAGCGCCATGCAGACCCTGAAACTGACCGACGTGGAGGCCTTGCGCGAGGCAAAACTGATTACGCACATCAGCCCCGAGGTGACGGCGGCGGGTCAGGTTATCTTCGGCGCCAAGAACACCAACACGTCGTTGTACGGCGAGAGTCCGGAATACCTCGACATAAAAATGTGGGAACTCAAGGACGGCACTTGCTTTACGGAAGAAGACGTGAAGAAGAGCGCCAAGGTGTGTGTGGTGGGAACCACCATCGTGGAGGAACTCTTCGGCAGTAAGGACTTCGATGCCGTGGGCAAGACCATCCGCTTCAAAAGCATCCCCTTCCGCATCGTGGGCATTCTCAAGTCGAAAGGCTATAACTCATGGGGCATGGACCAAGATAACGTGATGATTGCCCCCTACTCCACCGTCATGAAGCGCATCGCGGCACAAACCTTCCTGAGCAGTATTGTGTGCAGCGCCGTCAGTGAAGAGAAAAGCGACGAGGCCATTGAGGAACTCACCGCCATTCTACGCCGCACTCACAAAATCAAGGAAGGAGAGGAGGACAATTTCCAAGTCCGCTCGCAACAAGAAATGATGGAGACCATGAGCAACACCATGACCACGCTGCAAACCGTGCTGGTGGTGGCGGCTGCTTTCTCACTGCTCGTGGCTGGCATCGGCATCATGAACATCATGCTGGTGAGCGTGACGGAACGCACAAAAGAGATAGGTCTGCGCATGTCGGTCGGAGCACGCGGCATCGACATCAGCCGGCAGTTCCTGTTGGAAAGCGTGGCCATCAGCGCTTCGGGCGGACTATTGGGCATTCTGCTCGGTTATCTGCTCGCCTTCGGAGCCCAGGCCATCGGTTTCCCGGCCACAGTTCCACTCTGGAGCGTCGTCGTGAGTTTCTGCGTTTGTGCATTCATCGGTCTCGCCTTCGGTTTTCTGCCCGCAAGAAAGGCCGCACGCATGGACCCCATCGAGGCATTGCGCTACGAATAATCTGCAACAAAAAAACGAAATCAAACAAATACGATATGAAACTGAAATTATTTCTAATGGCTTCGCTGACCTGCATCGCTACCGTGGTGATGGGTAAGGACGACGACTCGAAGTATCTTGCCGGCGCAGTTCCTGAGGAGAACGGCATGGTGGTTTTCAGCAACTCCTTCAGCGTCGAAGGCAAAAGTTCTACCGCCATCCACGACGCGCTCTTGGCATGGGCTCAGCAGATGGTGGAAACAAGCATCTCCGCCCCAGGCAATTACGCCCGCATCATGGGCGACGAGAATAACAACATCGAAGCGCGTGTATGCGAATGGCTGGTGATGAAGAAAAAGACGCTCAACCTCGACCGTGCGCGCATGCGCTACCAGATGTCCATTCAAATCGCCGGAACGAACGTCACCATCAAGATCTCACAAATCGTTTACCACTACGGCGAAGATATGGAGGGCAACAACGGCGTGACCTACAAGGCGGAAGAATGGATTTCGGACCGCGAGGCGCTGAATAAGACGCAGACGAAGTTGTATCCCAAGAGCGGCAAGTTCCGTCGCAAGACGTGCGACCGCATGGCAGAACTGTTTGCCAGCGCACAGACGGCTTGTCAGTAACCGATGGACCGCGAAAAGCAGACCTTAGCCCAAGCCTATTATCAGCTGGGAAACCGTTTCCGCCAGCAACAAGACTGGAAGCGGGCGCTGGAGTATTATGCCGAGGCGACGGCGCTCGACCCTGAGAGTCCGGCCACAAAAGCGGCCGAAATACTCAACAACATCTTGGACTACCGCTGCAAAGAACTGATAAATCCATAGAAACAATACGTCACATGAAAGGGGCCATAGTTATCAACAGCGAACGCTGCAAGGGTTGCAACCTTTGTGCCGGGGCATGTCCGCTCCACTTAATCGGACTGACCCAGCGCACCGTGAACACAAAAGGTTACCCCTACGCCACGGTGACGGAACCGGACAAATGCACAGGTTGCACGTCATGCGCCATCGTCTGCCCCGACGGATGCATCAGCGTGTATCGACAGAAATAGAGGATATGAAGCACAGCGACCGTGAAGTGACTTTACTCAAAGGCAACGAAGCCATTGCCCACGCCGCCATCCGGTGTGGCTGTGATGGTTATTTCGGCTATCCCATCACCCCGCAGAGCGAAATCTTGGAAACACTGGCTGCCGAGAAACCTTGGGAAACCACGGGCATGGTGGTACTGCAGGCCGAGAGCGAACTCGCCAGCATCAACATGGTCTATGGAGGCGGCGGCACGGGAAAACGCGTCATGACCTCGTCGAGCAGTCCCGGCGTGGCCCTAATGCAAGAGGGCATTTCGTTCATGGCGGGGGCTGAAGTGCCGGGCGTCATCGTCAATGTGCAGCGCGGTGGTCCGGGCCTGGGCACCATCCAGACCAGTCAGAGCGACTATTTTCAAAGCACGCGCGGCGGCGGCAACGGCGACTACAACGTCATCGTGCTGGCGCCGTCGAGCGTTCAGGAGATGGCGGACTTCGTGGACGATGCGTTCACGCTGGCTTTCCGCTACCGCAACCCCGTCATGATTCTTTCCGACGGAATTATCGGACAGATGATGGAGAAAGTCGTTCTGCCTCCGTTCAAACCTCGCCGGACGGACGAAGAAATCTACCGCGACTGTCCTTGGGCGACGCACGGAAAGCGCCCGAACCGACCGCACAATTTCTGCACGTCGCTGGAGCTCGACCCGCAAGTCATGGAGCGGCACAACCAGCATTTGCAAGAGAAATACGCCACCGTAAAAGCGAAGGAAGTGCGCTGCGAGCACTTCATGAACGACGACGCCGATTATCTGATTGTCGCCTTCGGGTCGGCGGCCCGCATCTCCAAGAAGGCCATCGAACTGTTGCGCGCAGAAGGTCTTCGGGTCGGCATGTTGCGCCCCATCACGCTGTGGCCGTTCCCGACCGACGAAATCGCCACATTGGCACTTCGGGTCAAGGGCATTCTCAGCGTGGAAATCAACGCCGGACAAATGATTGAGGACATTCGGTTGTCGGTGGAAGGGCGCTGCCCCGTCAGCCACTACGGCCGCATGGGCGGCATGATTCCCACCCCCGAAGAAATCGCTAAAACAATCACCTCACACATCAAAGAAATATGGACGACGTAAAACAAATGTTAGAAGAGCAGCAGCGCGAACTGGAGCGAATCCGGCGCAAACGCGGCGGGAATATGGACACGGAGAAAGTGCGCAAGGTGCTGAACATTCTTTTCCTTTTGCTGACTGCGGCAGGCGCGCTCATCTATTTCGGGACAGGCGAATACAAGAACGGCCTTCTGAACTCCGTCAGTCTGTATGTGTGGGGAGTGGCACTCGTCGTCAAACTCATTGAATTCTACATCCGATATATGTATTAAGTATGGCGAACCACCCCATAATACAGCCGCAAAACCTTGTGTATCAGAAGCCGCGCTTGCTGAACGACACACCGATGCACTACTGTCCGGGCTGCAGCCATAGTCTCGTTCATAAGTTGGTGGCGGAGGTCATCGACGAGATGGGGCTGGAACACGAAACAATAGGAATCTGTCCTGTGGGATGCGCCGTCTTCGCCTACAACTAC
>JABUUA010000024.1:0-4424 GCA_021443405.1 Bacteroidaceae bacterium | reverse complement strand
AGGGTTGTCAGCCGCCGCCATTGCGGGAGCCACCAAGCGACTGTGGCCCCAAAAACTGGTGTTCACCTACCAAGGCGACGGCGATTTGGCCTGCATCGGAACGGGCGAAACCATCCACGCCCTCAACCGAGGCGACAACATCGCCATCATTTTTATCAACAACGCCATTTACGGCATGACGGGCGGACAAATGGCTCCCACAACCTTGATGGGGATGAAGACCTCGACTTGCCCCTACGGTCGCCAGGCCGACCTTCACGGTTTTCCCTTGCACATCAGCGACATCGCCGCCACGCTCGAGGGCACTTGTTACGTCACGCGCCAAGCCGTTCACAAGGTAAGCGCCATCCGGAAGACAAAGGCGGCCCTGCGAAAAGCGTTTGAAAACAGCATGAAAGGACTGGGCGCTTCGCTCGTAGAAGTGGTGAGCACCTGTTCGTCGGGCTGGAAGATGAGCCCCGAACAAGCCAACCACTGGATGGAAGAGCACATGTTCCCCTATTACCAACTCGGCGACTTAAAGGACACGACCGTATGAAGCAGGAAATCATCATAGCCGGTTTCGGCGGACAGGGCGTGTTGTCGATGGGCAAGATATTGGCCTACAGCGCGCTGATGGAGGAAAAAGAAGTAACGTGGATGCCTTCCTACGGACCGGAGCAACGCGGCGGAACGGCCAATGTGACGGTCATCATCAGCGATCAGGAAATTTCATCGCCCGTGCTGAGTCAGTTCGACGTGGCCGTCATTCTCAACCAGCCGTCGCTCGACCGCTTCGAGAAGGCGGTGAAACCAGGCGGAACACTCATTTACGACCCTTACGGCATTGCCACACCGCCCACACGCACCGACATTGCGGTCGTCTGCATCCAGGCGATGGACGCGGTGGTGGAGCTGGCGGACGTGAAAGCTTACAATATGATTGTGCTGGGGGCGCTGCTCGAGGTGGCTCCTTTAGTAACGCGAGAGAATGTGCTTGCGGCGCTGCGTAAAACCTTGCCCGAGCGTCACCACCACCTCATCCCGCTCAATGCCGACGCGCTGGACCGCGGCGCCTCTTTAGTGCACGCATGAAACGACTGATTACACTCCTCCTCACCTACGGAATGTGCGTCGCCGCGCTGGGCCAGGCACATTTCAAGACCAACTCCGACTACGGCGGTGGCGGCTACGGCAACCCGTCGGAATACGGCGGACAAGACGGAGGCAACTACTACGACGGCCGCAACGACGGCAAGACTTGGGGACGCGACACAACGCGCAATTCGGGTCACAAGGAAATTCCCATCGGCGTTCATCAGTGGATTATCGAACCGCGCCTCGGCACGATTGTTCCGGCGGAGAACAACGATACAGCGGTGCACATGTTTCAATATTACAACTGCACTGAAGGTCGCAACGGCGAGTACAACATCCTGGGCAATCTCGGTTCTCCCCGCCTCTCCCGCATCTATCTCCACCGCGAGCAGGAAGGTCAGTTCGTGTTCCTCCAGCCCTACGATTTCTTCCTGGGCGGACTCCAGGATTTCCGTTTCTCCAACACGCTCTCGCCTCTCACCAACCTGGCTTATCACAAAGTGGGCAACCGCGTAAACGGACAAGAGCGCGTGCGGGCCTATTTCGCCTCGAACATCAACAAGGTCTCGGGCATCGGCTTCAAACTGGACTATCTCTACGGCCGCGGTTACTACAACGCGCAGGCCAACGCTGCCTTCGGCGGAACGCTCTTTGGCTATTACTTAGGCGACCGCTACAACTTGCACGCGTGGGTGAACGCCAACCACGGGAAAATGAGCGAGAACGGCGGCGTGGAGGACGACCTCTACATCACCGACCCACAGAGTTTCCCGCAGCGCTTCAGTTCCAAAGATATTCCCACGAACCTCACCGACACGTGGAACCGCAACGACAACGAGACGTACTATCTCACGCATCGCTACAACCTCGGTGCTTACTACGAGATAGAAGTGCCGGACAGTCTCAAGCCGCAGTGCCCCAGCGATGCTGACTTGCTGATGCAGCTCAAGGACAGTCTCCGGCGCGTGCTCGCCACCGACACGCTGCAGCGCATGCAGAAACTGGATTCGTTGCGCACCGCCTGGGTGGCCAGTCTGGTGACGCCCAAGGAGTTTGTTCCCGTCAGCAGTATCATCCACACGATGGAGGTCAACACGCTGCGCCACACCTACTACTCGAACAACACGCCCTCCAACTACTATTCGCAACAGTTCTACGGCGACCTGCGCAACGTGCGCGACAAGACCAAGGCTTACTCCATCCGCAACACCTTCGGACTCGCCATGCGCGAGGGCTTCAACAAATGGGCGGCCATGGGCATCACGCTCTTCGGCACCCACGAACTGCGCTCCTTTACGCTGCCCGAATTAGGCGACTCCCTCTTCGACCGCCGCTACAACGAGAACAATCTCTCCGTGGGCGGTGAAATAGCCCGGACCATGGGAAGCATCGTCCACTACAACGTGCACGGCGACATCACCTTGCTGGGCGAGGACGTGGGGCAGTTCCGGGTGGATGGAAAGATGGATGTGAATATTCCCTTGGGCAAGCGCGACACGATGCAGATTGAGGCTCACGGTTTCGTCAAGAACCTGAACCCGAGTTTCTACTATCGTCACTACCACAGCCAGTTCCACTGGTGGGACAACGACCTCTCGAAGGAATTCAAGACGCGCATCGAAGGTTCCTTGTCCATTCCGCACACGGGCACTTCCGTTCATGTGGGCGTGGAGAACGTGAAGAACTACACCCACTTCGCCATGGCCAACGCCTACATCGGGTCGGGCAAGAGTCCCGCTCTGCCGGCCGACTATTCCCACGCTGTCGTTGTTCGGCAGCAAAGCGGCAGCGTGCAGGTGTTCAGCGCGGCGCTGCAGCAGAACCTCGCCGTGAAAGCCTTCCACTGGGACAATGAGATTACCTATCAAGCTACCTCCGACGCCGACGTGCTCCCGCTGCCCAAACTGTCCGTCTATAGCAATCTGTACCTCGGATTCCGCATTGCCAAGGTGCTCAACGTGGAGCTCGGCGCTGACTGCCGCTACTTCACCGCCTACTACGCCCCCGACTATGCGCCCGCCATCGGACAGTTCGCCACGCAGGACGCATCGTTCGACCGCATAAAAATCGGCAATTACCCCGTGTTCAACGCCTATGTGAACCTGCACATCAAGCATTGCCGCATCTATCTGGCCATGCACCACCTCAACGCCGGCATGGGAGCGAGTTTCTGGGCGCCTCACTATGCCATGGACCCGCGCACCTTCCACTTCGGCGTCAGTTGGAATTTCTTCAATTAACTGAAAACAGAGAAACGATGAACGAGAAACAAATACGCTGGGGATTCATAGGCTGCGGCGAAGTGACGGAGAAGAAAAGCGGTCCCGCCTTCAGTCTGATTCCGGGAAGCAGCGTGTGTGCCGTGATGAGCCGCAACGGCGAGAAAGCCCGCAACTACGCTGAGCGCCACGGCATTGCCCAGTGGTACACCGATGCTCAGCAGCTCATCGACGACCCTAACGTGAACGCCGTCTATATCGCCACCCCACCCTCGTCGCACGCTACTTACGCCATCATGGCCATGCGCTCCGGGAAACCCGTCTATGTGGAGAAACCCTTGGCCGCCAGCTATTCCGACTGCCAGCGCATCAACCGCATTGCGGAGCAAACCGGTGTTCCCTGCTTCGTGGCCTACTACCGCCGCTACCTGCCTTATTTTCAGAAGGTGAAGGAGCTTGTAGCCGAAGGAGCCGTGGGAACAATCATCAGTGTGCAGATTCGCTTCGCCGTCCCGCCCCGCGACCTTGACTACAACTCACAGCAACTCCCGTGGCGCGTGCAGCGCGACATCGCCGGCGGCGGTTACTTCTACGACCTCGCTCCGCATCAGATAGACCTTCTGCAAGAACTCTTCGGCCCCATCATCCGCGCTCACGGCTACTGCACCAACGTGAAGGGACTCTACGAATCGGAGGACACTGTTTCGGCCTCGTTTCAGTTCCACAGCGGACTACCCGGCAGCGGTTCGTGGAGCTTTGTGGCCAGCGAATGCAGTAAGACCGACCGCATCGTGCTCATCGGTGACCGCGGCGCCATCGGTTTCTCCGTCTTTACTTACGACCCCATCACCATCGTCACCGAGCAAGGGACCGAGCAACTCAGTGTCCCCAACCCCGAACACGTACAGATGCCGCTCATTCAGAACGTGGTGCAACACCTGCAAGGAACCGCCCGCTGCACCTGCGACTGCATTTCAGCCACCTCCGTGAACTGGGTCATGGACCGCATTTTGGGCAAGCAGTACAAGTAAAGGCTGCGACTGAGCGAGAGCAAAACAAACTTATTTGATTTGCCGAGCGTGAGCAGGCTCGCCGAAGGCAAGGCTGCGATTAAGCGAGAGCAAAACA
>JABUUA010000023.1:21432-25072 GCA_021443405.1 Bacteroidaceae bacterium | reverse complement strand
CTGTAGGTGTGCCCGCTGGTTCGCTCATCGGTAAGAAGATGGACAAGGCGAAGGCTGCTGCCGCTGCTTTGGCTCAGACCGAGACCTTCACCGACGCTAACGGTCTGGAAGGCGTTAAGGTTACCTTCGACAACGGTATTCTGTTCGCTGTGGGTAAGTCAGCTCTGAAGTCAGACGCCCAGACGACTCTGAAGAACTTTGCCAAGAACGTGCTGAACGTGTACACCGACTGCGACGTGAACATCTATGGCTTCGCAAGCAGCGATGGCTCTGAGGCTACCAACCTGAGCCTGAGCCAGGCTCGTGCCAACGCCGTTACCTCTTACCTCAAGAGCTGCGGTGTAGCCGACAAGCAGATTAAGACCACCAAGGGCTTCGGCGAGGATCCTCAGTACTTGATCACCGACGCTAATGGCAAGGAGAACATGACCGCCAGCCGCCGTGTTGAGGTTTACCTCTATGCAAGCGAAGAGATGATTAAGGCTGCCGAGGCTGGTACGCTGAAGTAATCAGACATGAATTTCCTGCGTAAACTACGCAAGTTCATACAACGGATTGTGCTCCTGTTTTTCGGGAGCACAATCTTTTTCGTTTGTCTCTACCGGTTTGTGCCCGTTTACTTAACCCCTTTTATGGTCATCGAAACGGTGAAGCAACCTTTCCGGGGCGAGAAGATTCGCCTCAAACATCATTGGGTGCCGCTCGAGCAGATGTCGCCGTACTTGCCCACGGCCGTCATGTGCAGCGAAGACACGAAGTTCCTCAAGCACCACGGTTTTGACTTTGAAGAAATCGGCAAGGTCGTGAAAGGAAAACGCCACGGCGGCGCCAGCACCATCAGTCAGCAAACGGCCAAGAACGCTTTCCTTTGGAAGGGAGAATCGAAATACACCCGCTGGACGCGCAAGGCCATAGAACCTTACTTCACCTTGCTGATTGAACTTGTCTGGGGCAAGCGACGAATCATGGAGGTGTATCTCAACTCCATCGAAATGGGGCCGGGCATCTACGGCGCCGAGGCGGTTGCCCAGCAGCATTTCGGTTGCTCCGCCGCCAACCTTACCCGACGGCAATGCGCGCTGATAGCCGCTTCGCTGCCCAATCCCGTGACGATGAATTCGTCGGCGCCTTCGTCCTATATGCTGAGACGTCAGACACAAATCCTCCAAGATATGCGCTTTGTGGAACGGAACAAACTGTTTGACCTGAGTATATTCGAAACACCTCAAGAGCAATAGTTATGAAGTTAAGATTGATTGGTTTACTGTTGTTGTTCCCCTTGTTGACCATCGCACAAGACAGCCTTTACGTTACCAAGCTCCTGAAGGAAGGCAAGCGCCAGCCCGCACACACTTGTCTCCCGATTTTCTATGCAACGAAACTATTAGGCGTTCCCTATGGAGTCGCCACGCTCGAAGTCAACGACACCGAGCAACTGGTGGTCAATATGCGGAGTCTGGATTGCACGACCTTGGTGGAAGTTTGTGTGGCGATGAGTCTGACCACGAAACAACAGAGCGTGGATTACCACATTTTCCTGAAGAACATGGAAACCATCCGCTATCGCAATGGGAAAATGAACGGATACGCTTCCCGCAATCATTACTTCACGCAATGGATTTCGAGCAATGAGCGCCAGGGCATCGTCCGAGAGATAACGAGCACACAAAAGCCATTCACCGCCACACAAAAGCTCGACTTGCATTACATGACCGCACATCCTCAGCATTACAGAATGTTGCGAGACGACCCGCATGCCAAGCAACTCATCCGCAAGTATGAGCAGGAAGAGAGCGGTCGCCAGATAAACTATATACCTCGAGCCCAGCTCAACGGTTCAAAGTCCGGACCTTTGGGGATTATCAAGGACGGAGACATCCTGGCCATTGTAACCAAGAAAGACGGACTGGACGTTTCTCACATCGGTTTTGCCAAATGGAGCGACGGAAAACTTCACTTGCTCAACGCCAGTCAGATACATAAGAAAGTGGTGCTCGAGCCGATGACGCTCTACGAATATATGGGCAAGCACCCCAGCCAATTAGGTATTCGGGTGATTCGCTTACTCTGATTGCACCACGGCATAAGCGACCAAAGCATCGTATCGCGCTCCCTGCGCCCTGTGGTACACGAGCACGATATATTCATTTTCAGCCTGATAGAAGTTGCCATCCACCGCAGTTCCGTCGGCATACAAATACTGGTAGTTGTAATAACCTTGCTTCAGCAGGATGCAGGCCTCGTAACATCCGGCCGCCTCGTCCCACTCCATCTTACACGATTCATCGGGAAACGCCCCTGCCCACTGGCCGTTGACGAACACGTCATCCTCTAACCGTTCGTCACACTGAAGGAAGAAATGTACCCAAGTGTATTCCCCCTCCACATCGTCGTCTCCGTCCGTGGTTCGAAGGACAAAAGCACCATTCTGGTCTTCGTCCGTTACATAATTGCGCGCCACCCGGTCGGGATAGATAAAAGTGTGGTATTCAGGCTCCAGCCATCGAACTTTATCCACGTTCAAGCCCGGCTTATGAATGTCCAGCAACTCAAACTTGTGAAACTCATTTCCTGCGGGAAAGATGAGGGATTTGCAGTGACTCCATTCCAGTCCCGTGCTTTTGCGGATATTCGGTTCCGCATCCACCACACGGTGGTGCTGACTACGATTCTGCATCATCACCACGTGCAATTCCCGCATCGGGTCAACGACCTTGCGACTGCCATAGTTCAGCGCCACGGAAAGCTGCTGATGACGGTCGTTAAAGTCAATGTCGGTATTCGACGAAACATTCACCATCACGCTCATTTCCGGCGACGCGACACAAAACTCAGCCTCTAAGACCGGTTCATCCCTGTCGTCGTCGTCAAACACTTGCACCCGATAGTTGCCGGACAAGAGCAGACGTGTGTTCTCATTCGGAAATTCAAGGTGATAGTGGGTGTATAGTTGTGTGGTGTTAAAACTATTTTCGTATTCCTCTATAGGTTGGTCGTTGAAGCCGGCCAAATAATCACTTTCAAAGATTTCCGTGCTCTCCTCCCAATTCGCTTCACAGTGCTGAACGTGATAGACATAACGATGATAGTCGTGACTCAACTCGTCAAAATCGATACTCACCACCTGACGCTTGCCCAGTTCTACTATTGGCGGCAAGGTCTCGTCGTTATCCACCACCACTTGCAGCGATTTAATCTGCTCGCAACATACTCTTGACTGCTGCGCTTTCAGCGGACTTACCGCAAGCAGTGCCAAAACAACACACAGATGATATTTCATGAAATACGCCACAACGTCGGGATGAATAACTCATTACATGGCTTCTTCCTCACCCTTCAAGATAGGTAAGTGCCAATGATATTTTACTGCTAACACACGGATTCCCACCACCGTCACACTGCTCAGGAGCGCACTTACCTCGGCGGGCATATCGGCAAGATGGCACAGCATATAGACGATGCCGCCCGCCACACAAGCCATCGCATAGATTTCCTTGCGGAAAATCAGAGGAACTTCATTAATCAACACATCACGGATGACGCCACCCGCGGCTCCGGTCATGCAGCCCATGGTGATGGCGGTCCAATAAGGCAAGCCGCACCCCAACGTCTTCTCTATGCCGATGACATTGAACAGCGC
>JABUUA010000023.1:0-20775 GCA_021443405.1 Bacteroidaceae bacterium | reverse complement strand
TCTCACGGGCAAAGCATAGTGCCACACACGGATGCCGACGCGAAGCCAGAAGTTATTTGCCTGAATGGTCCGCTTCGGACGTACATAGGCGGTCACCACCCCTGCAATATCGGCCAAACTGCAATGTTCCATTCCTCTGACGTTGCCGTCGCCCATCAAGGTCACGGCCTCGCCCTCAACGCTCATCACTCGATGGAGCACATACTGCCCGGGCGATATTTCGGCCAGCACCGCATCGTATTTCTTCACCACCTCGGCGCGCTCCAAAATCACTCTGTCTCTCAGATGCTCCAGGAACGGCCGCATACTGTAACCCTTCACATTGATGGTAGCGCTATGTCCTTTTGATAGATATTCCCGCGCCAGACCTAAGATGACGTCGTTCGGAACTTCCACGCGCGGAGCCTCGTCTGTCACGCCGTTTCGGTGGCGGTAATTGCTTCTGACGGGGGCAAACAAGCGGTCAAACACGCGCTCGAGTAACCGCTTCACCCGTTGTTTCGTGCTGGGATTCATGCTTGGCTGACCGCATTGTAGCAGACATGAGCTGCTTCGGCATTGGGAAGACAACCCAGTTCGAACACATTGACCTTGCCGATGATGGCGGAGATGGTATCGCAGATGCCGGTATAGACGCGCTTATCCCACTTCATCGTGCTCATAGCAGGAAGCAGCACGGCAAAGGACTCAATGACGGACAGCGGGCGAATCTCGTTCTGAGGCCGCTGTTGAATGCGGACAATCGCCCCGATGGGAGCCTCCACATTTCGGTAGCAAGGCGTCTTGCCGCTCCAAGGAGAGCCGAACACCGTGGGCACGCCGTCCACCACACGAATGATGGGATTGTCGTCGTTCATCAAATCACAACCGGGAAGATTGTCGTACCAAAGCCGCGTGTGAGTGCTCTTTCCCGTTCCGCTGGGCGCAGTCATCAGATAACCCTTGCCGTCTTTGCGAATCACGCTGGAGTGTATGAGCACCGTCTGCATCTCAGCAACGGCAAAGGCAAACGCCATCATCATGCAGTTGTTCAAGCCGAAATGGCGCAGATGCTCCTCATCGCGATAGAGAGAGACCACGCACTTTGAGAAGTCGCGACTTGTCTGCATACGGGCGCTCACCCGTCCATCGGAGTCGCCCACCTCGATGATATAGCCGCCATCCGGCAACAAATAGACGCCGTGGTTAATACCTCCGCAATCAAACTGGCCGATTTCGTCCGTCTTTGTCTCGAACTGAAAGTCGTTATCCACCGTCACGCGGCACGCAACCGGCTCATTCGCATCGGGTTCCGTAACCGCAAAGGGTTTGAAGGAAGGTAACAAATGACTGTCCTCGTCGTTGCGGAAGGTCACCGACACCAAATGATGAGCTATGCGAAAAAAGTATTCCATCCGCTTATTTCTTAGGCTTTTCGTCACCGGCCTGCTCCGTCTCTTCGGTCCACGTCTCGGGCTTGAAGCGGAATTGGTCCGTGCCCAGGAAAACCAGATTCGTTCCCTTTTCGCGTTGGAAGCGCCGACGAACCTTCAGATATTTCTTCTCCAGGGTGGCTTTCTTGGGAGAAAAGAAGATGGCCGTCGTAGCGTCGTTGATGTGCATCTGCGATGCAACGAACTGACCGCACTGCAGCATATAGAGCGTGCGGTCGGTCAGGAAGCCGTTCGGCTCCAGACGAACGCTGTCCACCGCCTGCAGGTCGGTGAGGAAACATACGGAATCGTTGAACGACTGCGTGACGCCGAACATATAGACGCGCTGTATCTTGCGCGGCTTTGCGGCGTAAGAAGCCACCCCGCACAATAGCGCCAACAACACCAGAAGCTTGCGCATTATCCGAGATAGGTTTTGAGCAACTTGCTCTTGTTGTTATTGCGAAGCTTGCGGATGGCCTTTTCCTTAATCTGGCGAACACGCTCCCTTGTGAGGTTGAACTGGTCGCCAATCTCCTCCAGCGTCATTTCCTGTCCGCCGATTCCGAAGAACATCTGGATGATGTCCTTCTCACGTTCGCTCAGGGTGCTCAGCGCGCGGTCGATTTCGCGCGACAATGACTCGTCCACCAACGTGCGGTCGGCACGGGGGCTGTCGTCGTTGGGAAGCACATCGAGCAAACTATTGTCCTCGCCCTCTACGAAGGGGGCGTCGATGCTGGTGTGACGACCACTCACCTTCAGCGTATCGCTGATTTTGTCCACGGGAATGTCCAGTTCCTCAGAAAGTTCCTCGGCACTGGGGCGACGCTCGTACTCCTGTTCGAACTTGCTTAGGGCCTTGCTAATCTTGTTGAGCGAACCTACCTGGTTGAGGGGAAGGCGCACGATACGGCTCTGCTCGGCAAGAGCCTGCAAAATGCTCTGGCGAATCCACCATACAGCATACGAGATGAATTTGAAGCCGCGCGTTTCATCGAACTTCTCCGCCGCTTTTATGAGACCCAAGTTGCCCTCATTGATGAGGTCGGGCAATGAGAGGCCTTGGTTCTGATACTGCTTTGCTACAGATACCACAAAACGGAGATTGGCCTTCGTAAGTTTCTCCAAAGCGACGCGGTCGCCCTTACGAATTCGCTGCGCCAACTCTACTTCATCCTCCACGTTAATCAAGTCTTCGCGACCGATTTCCTGCAGATACTTGTCCAGAGATGCGCTCTCGCGGTTTGTAATACTTTTTGTAATTTTTAATTGTCTCATGTTGTAATGATTGCACTAAAATTAGCGCAAATATAGTAAAAAAAGTCGAGAAATCCAGAAGATTCCCGACTTTTCTTTAGAAAAATTATTCGTCCGATACGGAGCGCTCCGTCAAGTAGGTTGCATAACCAGCATGAATACAACGCATTGAGCATACATCTCTAACGTGACGCGCTCACAACGTCGGCGAAAGATTACTCGTTGAGGTCGATGACGTAAGAAACTTTGCGTCCGCTGGGCGTTACGGCCTTAATCCAAAGTGTGCGGTCGGTGCTCTGGTTGGCGGCTTTCACAGCCTCAGCCCAATCGTCGACGGTCTGCATACGACGGTCGTTGACCTGCAAAAGAATAGTTCCTTTCGTGGCGCCCGCTTCTTTCATTTTACCATTTCGTATGGCGTTGATAGTCAGGCCGTAGTTAATGCCCAATTCTTGCTTCTCTTGAACTGAGGTTTCGTGTACGCTTACGCCCAGTTGGTCGAGGTCAACTTCCTCCATAACCTTCGTGCCGCCTTGGGCGTTTCGAAGCATCACGGTCTCGGTGTGCTGCTTTTTGTTGCGGATATACGATACGTCAACCTTGTCACCGGGCTTATGTTGTGCCAGTGCCTCTTGTAGTTCAGCCATCTTGGTCACGTTCTTTCCGTCGAACTTCACCACCACGTCGCCTTTCTGCAGACCTGCTTCGGAAGCGGCCGATTCCTCACTAACTTTGTCAACATAAATTCCCGTGTTCGTACCTAAGTCGGGCTCATTTCCCTTCTGTTTTTCGCTATCGATATAGTTGATGACGTCGCCACCCGTGATGCCGAACACCGCGCGCTGCACCACGCCATACGCCTTCAGGTCGGCCACCACCTTATTCATAATGGTGGTGGGGATGGCGAAGCCGTAGCCGCTGTACGAGCCCGTCTGGCTGTAAAGCATGGCATTGATACCGACCAACTCCCCGCGCTCGTTCACCAGAGCTCCGCCCGAGTTGCCGCTGTTGATGGCGGCGTCGGTCTGAATGAAGCTTTCCACTCCGTTGGCTCCTAATGTGCGTGCCTTCGCACTCACGATACCTGCGGTGACGGTGGAAGTGAGGTTGAACGGGTTGCCTACGGCCAACACCCACTGACCGAGCTTGAGTTCGTCGCTGTTTCCGATGGCGATGGCGGGCAGGTCCTTGGCATCCACCTTGATGAGCGCGAGGTCGGAGGTCTCGTCGCAACCGATGATGCGGCCCTTGAACTCACGATTGTCGTTGAGTTTCACCGTAATGGCATCGGCGCTGCCTACGACGTGATTGTTCGTCACGATGTAACCATCCGAGCTGATGATGACGCCGCTGCCGGCTGCACGACGGTCCGGCGTCTTGTACTCGCGCTGACGATTGCCACCGCCGAAGCCGAAGAAATCGCCAAAGAAATCCTCGAAGGGGTCCTGCACCTGCACGCGCTGCGTCTTACCGTTCATCACGACTTGGATATAGACTACGCTGTTCACGCTCGACTCGGCGGCGGTAGTGAGGTCGACATATCCGCCGACGGGGGCCGACACTGCGGACATCTGGGGCACACACGACTCGGCGGCCTGCGTATCACGAGCCTGTATCACAGCGCCCGTGAGCAATGAACTCGTCGCAACAATAGCGGCGCAACCTAACCAATTCTTCGTTGTTTGTTTCATTTTCTGTGTGTATTTAATTGTTTATATACTTTCGTTTGCACAGACTCCGGCTGAGGTCGTCTGATTTCAACGGCAAATATAGTTCGTTTCTCCGAAATACGTTTCGCGTGACACTTACATTTGGAAGACTTTAACATTTGGACCCCTGCTTTTGCAAATGTTTACGTGCCGAACCACACATTAGGACGAGTGGAGCGAGACATGCGGACGAGTGACGTCAAACATGCGGACGTGTGAGGCGAAACATAAGGACAAGTGAAGCGAGACGACCTATTGTCTGAATCCGCACAAAAACGAGCCTCATCGCCATCGTCCGCACGCTTCATTTTCCACGCCGTTTCCCTATTATAATAAGGTATAGCGACGATCGCCGCGGGATAATCGCCGTTTCATTTGTTTGTTCCCTTGCTTTTTCGTACATTTGCAGACAGAAATGCAGAATGCCGGCTTGTCGCTGGTCGAAAGACGAGAGGAAAGTCCGGGCAACATAGGGCAATCCGCTTCCTAACGAGAAGAAGTCCGCGAGGGCTTGCCAGTGCAGAAGAAAACAACCGCCGAGTCCTTTGGACGGCAAGGGTGAGAAGGCAGGGTAAGAGCCTACCAGTGCGGTGGCGACATCGTAGCTGTGCACGCCGGATGTTGAAAGTTCATGTAAACCGACGCTTGAGGGCGGCCCGCCCGAGTCGGAGGGTAGAACGATGGAGGGTGGTGGCGACATCACTCGTAGATAAATGACAGGCACTGCCCACTCGGCAGCACAAAACCCGGCTCACAGGCAGTCTGCATTTCTTTTACGTAAGAACCAACGTATGGCCAACCGATTAGTCCAATACCTGAAAGAAGACATCTGGAAGATGGATGAACAGCATCTTCCGCGCCATAAGCAATGGGGCGTGATGATTCTCCGCCGCATCATGATTGCGTCGGAACAGTTCGTCGAGAACAACATCCCCTCATTTGCCGCCGCGCTCACCTACAGCTGTATCTTGGCTGCCGTGCCCGTGCTGAGCATCGTGTTCGCCATCGCGCGCGGATTCGGCTTCGGGGATTTCATCGAGGAACGCGTCCGTCAGAACATGCAGATGGGCGGCGACATGACCGACACCGTGTTCTCCTTCATCAACCATTACCTCAGCCACATCCACGGCGGTGCATTTCTGGGGGCCGGCATCCTGTTGTTGGTCTATACGGTGGTCATGCTTACGAGCAACATCGAAACGGCGTTCAACACCATCTGGCACGTCCGTTCGCCCCGCAACATCTATCGTCAGATTGTGGACTACGTGTCGGTGTTCATGCTGCTTCCGCTGCTGATTGTGGTCACGTCGGGTTTCAGCGTCTTCATGGTCACGCTGGCCAGCGACTATGCCAACTACATCGTCATCTCGCACACCATGCAGTTCGCCGTACGCTACGCGCCGGTGGCCATCTCGGCGCTCGTCTTCATCCTGCTCTACAAGTTCCTCCCCAACACGCATGTGCGCTGGCGCTCGGTGATTCTTCCGGGCATCATCGCCGCCATCGCCTTCCAGCTGCTGCAGTATTTCTATATCAACTACCAGGTGAAAATCTCAAGCTACAACGCCATCTACGGCTCGTTTGCCGCCCTGCCTCTGCTCATGCTCTGGCTGCAATTCACTTGGTACATCTGCCTCTTCGGCGCAGAACTGTGCCATGCTAACCAGCGTGCGGAGGAATATGTGTTCACCAAGGACGTGCAACAACTATCGCGCCACGACCACGACGCCTTGTGTCTGCTCCTGATGAAGCACATCTGCCAGCGTTTCGCCCAAGGAGAACGCCCGTTCTCGGTGCACTCCCTGTCGCAGACTACGCTTCTCCCCCACTCCACGGTGCAGGGTCTGCTCGACGAGCTCTCGGCGGCCCAGCTGATTCGCGAGATTCAAGACTCCGAAAATACGGGCGACCAGCACTACATGCCCGGTCGCGACCTGGCACATCTCACGCCGAACTACATCATCCAACAGCTCGACAAGCACGGCAAGGGCCATCTTTCGCAGAAATGGCAGCAGCAAGTGGAGGACTGGAAACACATCAACGAACTGCGCTCCAACCTACAGATGCCCGGCGGCAATCGGTCGATTGCTGAGGATTGAGCGGACAAATCATCTACTCCCTCGCGACGCGACGCCACTGAAATGCCCCGGCTGCAAGTGCAACCGGGGCAGATTCGAGAGGGAACGAGCAATTACTTTACAACTTTCTTGCCGTCAGCGATATACACGCCATGCCGCGGAATAGTGTCCACCTGCGTACCTTGCAGGGTGTAAACACTTGACTTCCGAGTCTTCTTCTCACCATTCCGAACGTCCTTCACCGCCACTTCCACCGGTGTTTCGCTGGTCCCGATGGTCAGGAAGCAGGCAGAATTGCGGGGAACCGTATAGGTGATTCGCTTTCCTTCAAACTCCGCTCCCGTAATGTCCTTCGGAATCACCCGGCGAGGCGAACTGAAGTTATTCTCGGCATTGGCGTCGATGCCGCCCAGGTATTCGCCACCGACCGAGGTCACATAATCGTTCAAGTCGATAACCGCCACCTTAGCTTCGTTGTTCGTGTTCACGATGCGCAGGTTCACTTCGCCTGACTCGTTGAGGTTGGCCGTAGTATATAGCGTGGGGCGCGCCGGACTCTGTATCGTTCGCTGCAATATCTTCTGGCCGTCCAGATAGAGCGTTACGTCCAGACTGTCCACCACGACGCGGACATCGTATTCCTTCCCCGTCTGGATGACGCACGGAACTGTGCCGTCCACAATCGTTGTGGTGCCGCCGATATTCTGCTCCAGACCGGCCGACACGTTGCCCCAACCGCCGATGTTCATGCGATACCAGTTGTCGTTATCTATATAGTAGAACGGGACAATGAACCCTTCCTGGCCCTTCTGCTTCGTTATCTTGGCCTGATAAGTGTAGTGGCTGCTGGCGAACTTCTGTTTATGGTAGGCCGCCAAGTTATTGTTCTGAGTGTCCTCTTGTTTCCATACGCCATCCGCGATGGTCCATTGTCCGTTCGTGGTCCAATTAGCGGTCGCCGCCAACTGATCAGACGTGACGATGGCTTCGCCCGTTTCATTGTCCACGACACTCAGGTCGGTGGCACTGATGGCCGTGTTCCAAGTCAGCAAGCCGACCGTATGTTCGGGAATGGTCACCCTGTCGTTCGTCACCGCAACATTGACCGTCCCGCGATGATGGGGGAAGAGTTTCTGGATGTAGTACGAGGGAGTTCCGAACGATTGCGACGAGTTGTAATGCATCATCTCGGTAGGCCAGCCCGCCGGACTGTCGTCGTTCGAGAACATGGGCGCATAGCTGGCCATCTTCACGACGTCGCCATTCCGCTCCATCCCCATCATATACACAGCCTCGGCAAGGGCGGCTCGCAGGTTGCCGATAGTACCTGCCCCCCAGGTTACTGCGTATTCCCCTATGTACAACTTATGCTTGGCGCAGTCCCAATTATCATACATGTGCAGGGAGTTGAAGAAATAATCGGGGGTGTGATAATGGTGGCCATCCACCATATCCACGGGATGTGCATACTGCCATCCTTCCTCGTTATACTGTCCACAACCTATCACCTGTATCGTGGGGTCCACCGCCTTTATGGCCTTATAAAACCGCAAATAGCGCTCGCCGTAATGGTCACGTGTGTCGCCATCACTGGTCTCGTTCTGTTCGTTGCCCAGTTCTATGTACTTCAGTCCAAAGGGCTCCGGGTGCCCCATCTCCGCACGTATCTTGCCAAAAGGAGTGTCCACCGCCCCGTTGGCAAACTCAATGAGGTCGAGTGTCTCCTGCAGAGCTTCTTCGTTATGCAGGTAGTCCACCTTCCAGTTGTGCCCACATCCAAGGTTGGCCACCCATAAGGGCTCGGCGCCGATGTCCTCAGCAAATTGGAAATACTCATAGACGCCCATGCCGTCGTCAACGCAATATCCCCAGTTGTTATTCCTGTGACCCAAGCGATTTTCAATCGGGCCTAACTGCTTCTTCCACTCCACGCGACACGTCTTACCCGTTTGACTGTCATACAGACCTTCTATCACGCACCCCCCAGGGAAGCGCATGAAAGCGGGCTTCAAATCGGCCGTCAGCTCTGCAAGGTCACGGCGCATGCCGTTGGGGCGGTCCATGTATGTGGGTGGAAATAAGCTCACGACATCCAGATAGAAAGTAGAAGCCTTCGTCGCCACAAGGGCCAATTGACCGCGTGTGTCACTTCGCGTCGCCTTGATGGAGGCCGTATAACGAGTCCATTCTCCCGTCAGTTGCTCAGTCACCTTGGCTTGACCCAACAGCGACCCGCTGGGACTGAACAATCGAGCCGTGATGCCCGTTACATCATCACTCTTGGCCCAGAACGACAGTTGATAGGTGACGCCCTTCTCAATGTTCATACCCCAGTAGCCTTGGTTCCGTATTCCTGCATACGCGACATGAGCAGAAACCTTGACGGCATGTTCTTGCACTTCGTTAATCATATTACTGTGCTCCGCATCGGTCGTCACGACCTCCATGCTCGCGGCCCCCTGAGCATCCCAATACCACAAGTTTTCGCCTCGGTCATCTTCAAACGAGCGATTGCGAACCAGCTCCGCATATAACCCGCCACATCCCGCAAACTTTATTTCTTCGAAGAAGATACCATACAGCGTAGGTGATATTTCGTCACCCAAAATTCGTGTGTCAATGCCGATGGGCACTTGGGCACAAGTATGACTACTCATGAGCGCGAAGGCTCCTCCCGCCAATATCCTGCGTAGTAATGTGAAAGTATTCTTCATGGTTTTTGCTGTTTATGTTGGCACAAAGATAACAAATTTCATCTACATGTCAATAGTAAGAAATCGACAAACAATAGGATTCCAGCGACATTCTTGCCGTAACACCCGCAATGCTCTGTAAGATTTCTCCGAGACTTTCGTCCATTCATTCACCCTGAAACAAAAATAAGGTCCAATCAAATTGACTGGACCTTATCACTAAGACGAAAGGATTAACCTCCGAAGTTGTCGAAACGAATCATGTCGTCCTCAACGCCTAAACTATGCAGCAAATCGAGCACGGTCTTGGCCATCATTGGAGGACCACACAAATAGTACTCACAATCCTCTGGTGCCTCGTGCGCCTTCAGATAGGTGTCACCCATCACAGGAGCCACAAAGCCGGGAGTGTACTTGATACCTGCGGCGTCAGCCTTGGGGTCAGGACGGTCGAGAGCCAGATGGAAGTGGAAATTATCGAAGTCTTTCTCCAGCTGCAGGAAGTCATCGAGGAACGGAATCTCCTCCAATGCGCGTGCACCATAGAAATAATGCATCTGGCGGTCACGGCACTGACGAGTCTTCAACATGTGCATGATCTGCGCACGCAGAGGAGCCATACCAGCACCGCCGCCTACCCAAATCATCTCACGACCAGAGTCGTACACAGGACGGAACTCTCCATAAGGACCCGACATGATTACCTTATCTCCAGGCTTCAGGCTAAAGATATACGATGAAGCAATACCGGGATTAACGTCCATAAAGCCGGTGCCTTGGTCCTTTGGTTTGAAAGGAGGTGTCGCGATACGAACATTCAACGTAATAATGTCGCCCTCGTCGGGATAGTTAGCCATTGAATAAGCACGAATGGTGGGAGTGTCGTTGACACACTTCAGACCAAACAAGCCGAACTTCTCCCAAGCAGGCAGATAAGTCTCGCCGATAAGCTCCTTATCAAAATCCTTATCATAATCAAGTTGGAAGGCAGGAATCTTAATCTGAGCGTAGCTACCAGGCTCGAAGTCCATGTGCTCGCCGGGAGGCAGTGCCACCTTATATTCCTTAATAAAGGTCGCAACATTCTTATTTCCGATAACGGTGCACTCCCATTCCTTAACGCCCATTACTGAGTCGTCAACCTTGATTTGCAAATCACCCTTCACCTTGCACTGGCAACCTAAGCGCCAGTTTTCTTTCACTTGCTTACGGGTGAAATGTCCCTTCTCACTATCCAATATATCGCCACCGCCGGCAGGAACCTGCAACTTACACTGGCCGCAAGAACCCTTACCGCCACAAGCCGAGGGCAAGAAGATGCCTTGTTCCGAGAGAGTTGACAGCAAGCTTGCGCCTTGAGGCACACTCACCGTATCCTTTCCGTTGATAACAATGTTCACATTGCCGCTGGGCGACAAATAAGCCTTGGCGACAAGAAGGATGGCCACCAACACGAGGATGATGCCCAGGAAGACGCCAATGCTGCACAAAATCAAATTCATATCCATTGTCTATTCCTCCTACATTAAATATTAAGACCACTAAAGCACATGAATGCCATAGCCATCAAGCCAACCGTAATGAAGGTGATACCCAGACCTTGCAAGGGCTTGGGCACGTCGGTATATGCCATCTTCTCACGAATGGCGGCCAAACCTACAATCGCCAGCAACCATCCAATACCACTACCCAAAGCAAAGGCAATAGCATCGCCAAAGCCGGCAATAGCCTGACTGCTGGTTTCCGGGTCCATAAGAACACGCTGCTGCATGAACAACGAGGCACCCATAATCGCACAGTTAACAGCAATCAAGGGCAAGAAAATACCCAGTGCAGCATACAACGATGGACTGAATCGCTCGACCACCATCTCAACCAACTGCACAATACCCGCAATAACGGCAATGAACAGAATAAAGGCTAAGAACGTGAGGTCAACACCTTCCACCAAAGCATTGGGACCAAGCACATACGTTTGCAACGCATAATCCACGGGAACTGTCACCAACAATACAAAGGTAACAGCCACGCCCAGGCCAAAAGCGGTCTTCACTGTCTTAGATACGGCCAAGTAAGAGCACATACCCAAGAAGAAAGCAAATATCATATTGTCCACAAAGATGGAGCGGACAAACAAACTAAGCATGTGTTCCATATTACTTCTCCTCCTTGTTTATTGAGCGATGCGCCCAGATGATACATCCAACGATAATCAGACTCATGGCAGGCATGGTCATCATACCGTTATTTACATATCCCCAATCGTAAACACACTGAGGGACAACTTGGAAGCCAAGCAAGGTACCAAAGCCCAGCAGCTCACGAACGAAACCTACCAGGACCAGAATCAATGCATAGCCCAAGCCATTTCCAATACCGTCGAGGAACGAAGGCCAAGGACCATTCTGCATGGCAAAAGCCTCCAGACGTCCCATCAAAATACAGTTGGTGATAATCAAACCCACGTAGACGCTCAACTGAACACTCACGTCATAAACGTACGCCTTCAGTATCTGACTCACAATCGTCACCAACGCCGCCACCACCACCAATTGAACGATGATGCGGATTCGGTTAGGAATGGTCTTACGTATCAGTGAGATGATAACATTGGAAAACGCAGTAATAGCTGTCACAGACAAGCCCATGACAATAGCGGGCTTCAACTGAGAAGTAACAGCCAGAGCTGAACAAATGCCAAGCACCTGAACGGTAATGGGGTTGTTCAGGTTCAAGGGGTTGGAGAATGCTTCGCGATTCTCCTGTGAAAACAATTTACTCATAATGCTGTCCTTTATTCTACTGTTAAAGAATCAGTGGCAACCGCAGTAGTGTCTGCTTCGGCCTCTACAGCGCCTTTCAGGAACGATTCGTATCCTTTCAGACCGTCATTGACCATGGAAGCCACACCTTTACTGGTGAGCGTTGCTCCTGTAACACCATCAATCTCGGTTTCCTTCGTCGAAGCACCGGCTTTTACAACTGTCAAAGCGACATTGCCAGCTTCATCGAAGATGGGCTTGCCGTTAAACTGCTCTTGGAACCAGCGCTCGTTGATGCGGGCACCCAAGCCAGCAGTTTCCGATTCATGACTGAAGTAAGTACCAAACACACTGGTCTTGTCGTCATTGACCGAGACGTAGCCCCAAAGGCCACCCCACAGACCACGTCCTTTCACGGCAAGCACATACTTGACTGCCCCATCCACATTTGCTTCCCAAATAGAATCCTTTGCAATCTCCTTTGTAATCACCTCGCCGTACTTGGCGTCGATGGCTTCGCCTGAAAGACCAACGATATTCAAAGAAGTGAGAATCTGATTCTTTGTGTCGCGTGCCACATTCGCATCTTGGGCAGGTTTCAACGCAGAGGCAACAAAAGCCAACAAGAAAGCAACAATGACAACCATCACCGCCGCATATACTACGGTATATACATTAGAATTGGTATTTAGTCCTTTCTTTGCAGGAGCGCCGACTAACTCCAAGCAGTCTGTCTGCTGACACTGTGGGCACTTCTCGGGAGCGCTATCACCCTCGTGGACATAGCCACATATCTTACAAACATATTTATTTGTAGCCATAATCCTTATTATTTATTAATTGCACGTTTAGCACGCATCGAGATATTCCGCTGCACAACACAGTAGTCAATCAATGGTGCAAAGAGATTCATAAACAAAATAGCAAGCATCATTCCTTCGGGGTAACCAGGGTTGAGAACGCGCACAAGTACTGCCACGAAACCAATGAGCAATCCATACACCCATTTACCGCACTCTGTACGAGAAGAGGTAACAGGGTCTGTAGCCATGAACACAGCACCGAAGGCGAAACCGCCCAGCACAAGATGCTCATACCACTGTATTTCAGTCAACTCACAAGCTTGCATCAACCAACCGGTGAGCGCACCGCCCACGAAGACACTCAGCATCACCTTCCAACTTGCAATGCCGGTCCACAAAAGCAGCAAACCACCCAATGCAATGGCAATGAAACTGGTTTCGCCAATACTGCCGGGAATCAGACCAGTAATCGCATTGCAAATGGTGGCACTGTCATAGCCACTAAAGCCCTCGAGAGCGGCCTGCCCAAGAGGTGTGGCTGTGGTAATTGCCTCGGGAGCATTGTAACCACATCCAAAGATGGAACTCTGACTTACCCAAACTGTATAGTCACCAGTCATAGCGGCGGGATACGAGAAGAACAGGAATGCACGAGTAATCAACGCCGGATTAAAGACGTTCATACCCGTTCCACCAAAAATCTCTTTGGCCAATATCACGCTGAAGGCAACGGCAATAGCAAGCATCCACAACGGACAGGTAACCGGAACAATCATCGGAATAATAATACCACTTACCAGGAAACCTTCCTGGATTTCCTCGTTCTTCCACTGAGCCACGACGAACTCAATGCCGAGACCGACAATATAGCTCACGATTATCTTGGGCAGGACGGCCAGCAGTCCGTACAGGAACATACCCACAAAAGTAGCATTTTCCAACTGACCTGCAACGAGTGCGTTCTGATAACCCACATTGTACATACCGAATAATAAAGCAGGCATCAAAGCTATCACAACGAAGCTCATAATGCGCTTACTATCGATTGCATCGTGAATGTTCACGCTGCCCACACGCGAAGTCTGGTTAGGCACGAACGCAAAAGTTTCGAAACCATCTACCAACGAACGAAAGGCATGGTATTTGCCACCTTCCTCAACGTAGGGCTTTATTTTATCGAAAAAATTTCTTAACGCTTTCATTTGTATTTACACTATATTTTAGATTAAGCGTTTTCTTTACGCAAGATATCCAGGCCCTCGCGCACAATGCGTTGCAGTTCAAGTTTAGAACTATCAACAAATTCTGCAATTGCGAAGTCCTCTGGAGCTACTTCATAGATGCCCAAGGCCTCCTGACGGTCAATATCACCCGTCACGATAGCCTTAATCAAATAGCCGGCATAAATATCCATCGGGAATACTTTGTCATACTCTCCGCTCATAATCATGTGGCGCTCACCACCTTTGATTCGGGCATCAATGGCATATTCTTTCTTGGAGCCCAGCAACCAGCTGAAGTAGCTGCGATGCGTTGAGAAAGTATTGAAGCGGGGCATAATCCAGCCCAACAATTCATCGGCATGGTCACCCTCGGGAATTACCGTTACCTCGGTGGCATGAGCAGCTAAAAAGCCTTCCTTCGTGGTCTTGAGACCGGTCATCACATTACCGTTGATAACACGAACGCCTTCTTCGTTGACATTCCCTTCGAGCAAAGTCGTAAGCTTCTGGCCGACCTTAACTTTATAGTATTTGGGAGCAATGACCTCACTACCAGCCAAAGCAACCACACGCGACAAATCGACCTTGCCGGTAAGCATCAAGCGACCTACAAAGATGACTTCCTCGCCGGACATGGTCCAAACGACCTCACCTTTGTTAATCGGGCTGATATGGTTAATCTGCACGCCCACATTACCTGCAGGAGCGGGGCCGTCAAACACGGTCACTTCACAATCTGTAGTGCTTTCCAACTCCTTTTGGGCAGGATTGATTCCCAAATAGACCTTTGCGAGCTTGGCCAAAGCAGAAATACCGGCTTGGAATTCCTGTTCTTGTCCCTTCAGTGCAACACTGAAGTCCTGCGCGAGAGGCATGGAATTAAACGCACTCACGAAGATAGCCTTCGGTGTTTCATCGGGATTGGCGACCACATCATAAGGACGACTGCGGAAGAATCCAAACAAACCACTTTCAAGCAGCAACGCCTTCACGTCTCCATCGGTATTGAACTCCTTGGCATTCTGCTGTTCGTCGCATGTAACACGAACGCTCAGCACTTTACGGCGCTCGCCGCGTTCTACCAAAGACACAGTACCACTGACCGGCGAAACAAACTTCACTTCAGGATGCACCTTGTCCACAAACAGAGCATCCCCGGCCAGGACATTGTCCCCTTCTTTCACTACCACTTTGGGCTTCAGACCACAAAAGTCGTCGGGTATGAGCGCATACTCACCAGGACATTTTACGGTCGTAACCTCTGCAGTAGCCTTACCCTTAAGGTTGATGTCAAGGCCTTTACGCAATTTGATTACTTTTGCCATATACTGGATTTAATAATTAAAAATTATAGTTATGCGGGCAAAGTTACCAAAAATATGTGAAAAAACCGAAGCTATTACAATAATTTATTATAAATTTGTACCAATTTTAATTTGCATAAAACTGCGCTAATTTTTACATGAGAGTATTGAAACTTATATTTCGCTGGCTGATAGGTCTCTTTTTGGGAACTTATCTGGTCCTGACGATTGCTCTCATGCTTCCGTTTGTCCAGCATTGGCTGGGGGATAAAATCAGCGCTTTTGCTTCGGATTACTTAGGCACAGAACTTAGCATCGGCCGCATACAATTGGGACTCAACGGCCGTCTCATTTTGGACGACATCCACCTCAAGGACCAGAGCCATGCTGAACTGATAAGCGCCAAGCGGGCCGCAGCAAAATTCAACCTGTGGGACATTATCCAGAAACGCATTCATCTGGGTAACATTCAGTTATTCTGTCCCCAAGTGACCATCTATAAAGAACGCCCGGAGGAAGCTTTCAACTACCAATTCCTCATCGACAAACTCTCGTCGAAAGATTCGAAAGAAAGCACTCCCTTAGACTTACAAATCGGGCAGGCCGTTATCAGAAGAGGCGAATTGTTCTTCGACTTGCGCTGGCAGTCCACCCTTGAAGGCCGTTTTTCCCCGAATCACGTTCATGTCAGCGATTTCAATCTCACTGCGCAAATCAACACGCTTACCAACGACTCGATTGATGTAGAACTGAAACGACTGGATTTCAAGGAAGCGTCGGGATGGGTCGTCAACACGATGACAACCAGTATTCAAGGCACTTTGCCACATTTGTGCATCAACGACTTGAAACTCGCCCTCCCTCACTCTAACCTTCACGTTCCGACAGCCAGCGTGACGTTCAACAATGACAAGACGAAGTTGGGCTACCTTTCCCTGGAAGCCAAAGGGGCAATCTCTCCCAATGATTTAACCCCCATTTCGAACTTCCGTATCACAGACGACCGACCGATTGCTTTTAATTGCGAAGTAGAAGGTTCCCTCAATGCTCTTGATGTGCATTCACTCTCCATCAACGATCCTTACAAACAACTCTTCTTACAAGCGTCCGGTCACGTCAATAATCTCCAAGAAAACAAACAACGGATAACTGCTGAAGCAACTATTCAACGATTATTCGTAACCTCAGAATTAGCAACTATCTATAAACAAATCGACATTTTAGACAGACTGGAGTTTGCCGATATCTCCGGACAAGTCACTTATGCAGGGCAGAACTTCATCACAGACCTTGACATTGTGACAAAGTTGGGCAATGCACAGGTGGAAGGAAAGATTGACACAAAAGGAGCCACGGATGCATCCATTTCTTCTCCCCAATTCGAACTTGGCAAACTCATCGGGGGCAAGGCGGAACAACTGTTGGGGGCGCTCGCGATGGAAGCACAGTTGCAAGGAAAATTCCCCAACGATCTGAAGCTCAATGCTTCACTGCCATTCATAGAATACAACAAATACAAATTTTCCAACATCGCCCTTAGCGGCACTGCAAAGGGTAGCGAGTACGCGGGCAATCTGACTGTCAATGATGAGAATGTAAACCTGACCCTCTCGGGAACAGCCAACAGCAACAAGAAACAAGCCGACTTGCAGGCCAACATCGTTTCGTTCCGACCTAACGCATTGCATCTAACCAAGATGTATCCCAACACTTGTTTTTCGGGTAACGTAACGGCAAGTGTACAAGGAACTTCGCTGGAAGACTTCGCGGGCGATATTCATATTGACGACCTCTGCATTACGGATAGTTTGGGAGACTATAAGCCCGGTGACATTCACATTACATCCGCGCCCAGAGAAGCGGGCGACAAACATCTCGTGTTTATCAGTCCTTTCCTGGAGTCTCAGGTCGATGGTCATTTCAGCTACAGCGCACTGAAGGCGGAAATCATAAACGTGGCCAGCAATTATCTGCCCACTTTGGTCACGCCCAGCAACCAAGAATTATCGACTTCCGATTATGGGAAGATAGATTTCAAGTTGTTCTCTGCCGAACCGCTCAGTCGTCTGTTGGGCATTCCCTTGACCATCACCCAGCCCGTCATTGCTCATGGGGAGATTGACACCGACTCTCGAGTTCTCATGCTCACGGCCAGCGCCCCCTTTGTGCAGTACAAAAACGAGACGCTCCGAAACATTGACCTCCGCGTCGAGAGCAATCAGCAATCGTTGCTTTCCACCCTGCAACTGGCCCGCAAGATGAAGAACCGGTTTGTGGACTTGGGAATGGAGACCACCAGCAACAACGGTTCGCTCAACACGAGACTCTTCTGGAATGCCAATCCCAGTTATATGGGCGACATCAGCCTTGTGACCAGTTTTCCGAGAGATGAGCACAACCGTCCGGGCGTAAAGGCGCAACTGCAAAACTCCAATTTCATGCTGGCCGACACGCTGTGGACCGTCCATCCCGGAGCGCTCTCGTTTGCCGACGGAAGATTGCAAGTGGACAGTCTGTTGATTACCAGCGGAAACCGTCTGCTCGGCGTCAACGGAACCGCTTCCAGCGAACCGACCGACACGCTGCACGCACAACTCAGAGACATCAATCTGGACTATATTTTCCAGATGGTCAATTTCCACGCCGTTGAGTTCTCCGGAAACGCTACAGGACATGCTTATGCGACGAATCTTTTCCAGAAACCCAACGTGGACGCCTACATCCAAGTCCCGAATTTCACGCTCAACGGCGGCAACTTGGGCAACCTCAGTCTGTATGGCAACTGGGGCGGGAAACGTCCTTACAGCATTTATCTCGACGGCATTATCAACGACTCCTACGACCCGCAAACGACAAGGACTACCTTGGTGAATGGGTTCATTACGCCCAAAAAGGGAGTGGACTATCATGGTCTTGACCTCAACATCCATGCCGACCACACCAACCTTTTCTTCCTGAACAAGTTCACCGCCGCCATCTTCGACAATCTGCAAGGACGCGCTTCGGGCTGGACGCGCATCTTCGGCCCGTTCAAAAGCATCAATCTGGAAGGAGATGTGATGGTGAACGAGGCCCAAGTAGGCATTCCCTTCACCAATGTTCGTTATCACTTGGCGAACGATTCCGTGCACATGCGCCCGGGCCGAATCTATTTCGCCGACGCCACTATCTACGACCCACAAGGCAACGCCAACATCCCCGACCATCAGGCCAAAGTGTCCGGGCGACTCACCCACGACCACTTCTCCAACCTGGGCTACGACATCGCCATGCGGGGAACGAACATCCTCGGTTACGATTTCCGCGAGATGAGCGACCTCCCGTTCTATGGAACGGTGTTTGCTTCCGGCGACGTCCACATCTACGGACATCCCGGCACTTGCACCATCGACATAAAGGCCCAGCCGCAGCGCAACACAAGTGTTACCTATAACATCACATCGCCCGACAAACTGACGGAGAGTCAGTTCCTTACCTTCATCGACCGCCAGGAAGCCGCGGCGCAAGAAACAGACGAGACGCCCAGCGCTACGCCGTTGCCTCTGAGCGACCTGCGCATCAACTTCAATCTCGACATCGACAACCGGGCCACCATGAACCTGCTCACGGACGCCCGCTCCGGCGACCGGATAAGCGTGGCGGGGCACGGAAACATGCTGGCGCATTACTACAACAAGGGGAACTTCCAGCTCTACGGCACTTACCACGTGGAGCGAGGCACTTACAACCTCTCGCTGCAAGAAATCGTCCACAAGAACTTCGACTTCCAGAACGGCGGAACCCTCACCTTTGCCGGAAATCCCATGGACGGCGATGTACATCTCCAGGCGACGCACACCGTGAACGGCGTCTCGCTCAACGACCTTTCCGCCCGCGCCAACTTCAGCAACAACAAAGCTCGCGTCAAGTGTCTGATGAACGTCAGCGGCAAGGCGCGCCAGCCGCACATCGCCTTTGACTTCGACATTCTCAACGTGAACGAGGACGAAAAGCAGATGGTCCGCTCGCTGATTTCCACCGAGGAGGAACGCAACATGCAAGTTATCTATCTGTTAGGCATCGGCCGCTTCTACACCTACGAATATGCCGGTGACCCGCAGACGCAGAGCTACACGGCCATGAACTCGCTGCTCAGCTCCACCCTCTCGGGACAAATCAACCAGATGCTCTCCAACGTCGTTCGCAACCAGAACTGGAACTTCGGCGCTCATCTGAGCACCGGCGAGATGGGCTGGAACGACATGGACATCGAGGGCATGCTGCAAGGCTCGCTGCTCAACAACCGCCTGCTGCTGAACGGACAGTTCGGCTATCGCGACAACGCCGCCCTGCAAGGCAACTTCATCGGCGACTTCGAAGCCCGCTATCTCCTGACGCGCAACGGAGGCGTCAGTCTCAAGGCCTACAGCGAGACCAACGACCGCTATTTCACCAAAACCGCCCTGACCACCCAAGGCATCGGCATTCTGCTGAAGAAAGATTTCTCGTCGTGGAAAGACTTCTTCAAGAGGAAATAAGTAAGTTTAACCCCGAAAGTGCATCAGCACAATCATTGCCTGCCAGTCCCTTTCCGGCTATAATTTCCCCGCTCATCGGTCCCGATGGACCTCCATCGCTCCCACAAAGTGGGAAAATTCTATCTCAAAAAAGTTTCTATCAATCAAAAGACCGCCTAATGAACTTTCGGGGTTGAAAATAATTTTGTACCTTTGTGCCCAAATAAAATTAATAAGGTACAAAGATACTATGTTTGAAAACCTAAGTGACCGACTTGAGCGCTCCTTCAAGATACTGAAGGGCGAAGGCAAGATCACTGAGATAAATGTGGCCGAAACTCTGAAAGATGTTCGCAAAGCATTGATCGAAGCCGATGTTGAATACAAAGTAGCCAAGAATTTCGTCGATGCCGTCAAGCAGAAAGCCATGGGTCAGAACGTGCTCACCGCCGTCAAGCCCAAAGAGCTGATGGTGAAGATAGTTCACGACGAACTGGCGGCCTTGATGGGAGGCGACAACACCGACCTCCAGCTGCCCGGACGCGTCGGCGCTCCCAGCGTCATACTCATGGCCGGACTCAACGGACAAGGTAAGACCACCTTCAGCGGAAAACTGGCCAAACTGCTGAAAGAAAAGAAGAACAAGAAACCCCTGCTCGCCGCCTGCGACACCTTCCGCCCCGCCGCCATGGAGCAGCTCCGCGTGCTGAGCGAGCAGATTGGAGTGCCCGCATACATCGAAGCCAACGCCACCGACCCCGTGCTGGTCGCCCGCAACGCCGTAGAGGAGGCGCGCCGGAACGCCTACGACGTGGTCATCGTCGATACAGCCGGCCGACAGAGCGTCAACGACGAGCTGATGAACCAGATTGCCGACATCAAGAACGCCGTCAACCCCGACGAGATTCTCTTCGTGGTGGACGCCATGACCGGTCAGGACGCCGTGAAGAGCGCCAAAGCCTTCAACGACCGTCTGGACATCACGGGCGTGGTGCTGACCAAACTGGACGGCGACACCCGCGGCGGTGCGGCCCT
>JABUUA010000022.1:32848-37139 GCA_021443405.1 Bacteroidaceae bacterium | reverse complement strand
TATGTTAGCCCGCAGAGGTTAGTGGCCGTGTGGGCAATTATATCTAACTCTTGCACTGTGCCACCACTCCGCGTTTGCCGCATAATTCGTCGAACACACGTTACTTTATATATTCACAAGCGATTAAACCTCCATTTCTATCTTTTAGGGAAAATATGGCACACAATAATTTTGATTGAATTTATGACATTGTTATATTTGCAGAAATTTAATGGGATCTATATCCAAAACTTCAAAATATCATGAACCTAACCAAATCATTATTCAGTGTATGCTGCTTGGCGCTCAGTGTTCAATGGGCTCAGGCACAAGAGATTACATTCTTCACGCCTTCAACCGTTAGGGTTGTGAAGAACGCACCCGACACATCGAAAGAGACAGGCCTTTCGCTCGTGGTTACAGCGAAGCCTGAGGCTGTGAAGGTCGCAAAGAAAACCTCCGGTGACGTGACTACCTATTCTTCTTCGGCAATCACAGTCAGTGTGAACACAAAGACCCAGCAGGTGACTTTTGCCGACAAGAAAGGAAACACACTTATGCAAGAAGGCTCGATGGGTTTCAACCCCATCACATCAGGCCCCGACGCTGGCCGCTACAAAGTGAAGCAGGCTTTTGCACTGCCCGAAGACGAGTGCATCTACGGGCTCGGACTATTGCAGAATGAAAAGATGAGCCAGCGTGGCGAGCACCGACTCATGACACAGTCAAACCTCGAGGATTACTCGCATTTCTTCCAAAGCATCAAAGGCTACGGCGTTTACTGGGACAACTACTCGCCAACCCGCATTGACGACGGCAAAGAGATGGCGCTTGAAAGCCAAGTCGGCACAAAGATTGACTACTATTTCATGTATGGTGGCAATGCCGACGGCGTCATCCGCGAGATGCGCCACCTCACCGGCCACGTGCCCATGCTCCCCTTGTGGACTTATGGTTTCCACCAGAGCCGCGAGCGTTACAAGACGTCGCGCGAGCTTACTGAGGTCGTTGATAACTACCGGAAGTTCAAAGTTCCTTTTGACGGCATCATTCAGGACTGGCAGTACTGGGGCAGCAACTACACATGGAACGCCATGGAGTTCATCAACGAAGACTACGCCGACTACAACCGCATGATTCGCCACGTGCACGACGTCAACGCGCACATGAGCATCAGTATCTGGGCCTCGTTCGGTCCCGAGACCAAGGCTTTCAAGGAGCTTAAAGAGAAGGGCTTGCTTTATGACTTCCAGACGTGGCCGCAGAGCGGACTCGGCTTCTGGCCTCCCCGCATGGATTATCCCAGCGGCGTCCGCTGCTACGACCCCTATAGCCAGGAGGCTCGCGAAATCTACTGGAAGAATCTCTCACGCCTCCACGACGCCGGTGTCGATGCCTGGTGGATGGACTCCACCGACCCCGACCACATGGAGAAGCCCGGCGACCTTGACCAAGTACGACCTATCACCGACCCCGCCACGGGCAAGGACTTCATGGGTTCTTGGCGTTCGGTGCGCAATGCTTTTCCCCTCTGTACTGTGGAGGGCGTCTATGACCAGCAGCGCGCCGTCGATAGCACCAAGCGCGTCTTTATCCTCACGCGCAGTTATTTCGCCGGACAGCAGCGCACGGGCGCCAACACATGGAGCGGCGACGTGGGCTCGTCGTGGGAGAATTTCCGCAAGCAGGTGCCCATCTGTCTCAACTATACGCTCACGGCCAACCCCAACGTGAACACCGACATCGGCGGTTTCTTCGCCAATGCCTACAACCGTAGCCACTGCGACAACACCGCCACCCATAATCCACTGTTCCAGGAACTTTATGTGCGCTGGATGCAGTTCGGACTGTTCTGCCCCATGATGCGCAGCCACGGCACGGAAGTGTATCGCGAGATTTATCATTACGGCAATCCCGGTGAGCCTGTTTACGACGCTCTCCTCGCCGCCATTAAGATGCGCTACCAGCTTATGCCCTACATCTACAGCCTCTCATGGCAGGTGTCGAAGAACGACGACTCGTTCATGCGCGCCCTCATGATGGACTTCCAGACCGACGAGAAAGTGTGGGACAACAATCGCGAGTTCATGTTCGGACGTTCGTTCCTCGTGGCTCCCGTGCTCGAGGCGCTCTACACGCCCGAAACCGCCAACCAGACCGACCCCATCTCGGGCTGGGACCGCAACAACCGTTCGCTTTATCAGGAAGGCTTCCGCGCCGACTGGAACGTGAAGAAGACCTACAGTGTCTATCTCCCCGACGGAACACTTTGGTATGACTATTGGACGGGCGAGCGACTCAAGGGCGGTCAGGAACTGGAGGCCGACGCGCCTCTCGCTCATTCGCCGCTCTACGTCCGCGCCGGCAGCATCATCCCCATGTGTCAGGGCGACCCCCAGTTTGCCAGCGTGGCCGACTGGCGTAACCTCGACATCGCCGTCTATCCCGGTGCCGACGCCACCTTCACGCTTTATGAGGATGAGGGCGACAACTACAACTACGAGCGCGGACAATACTCCACCATCGACCTCCGCTGGAACAACAAGGCGCGCACGCTCACCATCGGTAAGCGCAACGGCAGTTTCCCCGGCATGGAGACTCAGCGCGAGTTCACCATCCGACTCGTGGACGGAACCACCAAAACTGTCACTTACAACGGCGCCGCAAAGAGCGTGAAGTTATGACCGTCGTCTTTTCCGCCTTATCGTGTCGCTGGCAGCAATGCTGCCTCCGGCTTTTCTCATCAAAGCAGTCCGTTACATTGGTAGCGGGCTGCTTTTCGGTTCGCTTGCTTATCCGTGTGGATGGTCACGCGCCTGACTGAGCATTTTTTTCTAAGAAAAAGTGGGTTTTTTATTGGGTGACGCCCTCGACTTGTGGGGGTGACCTCTTGAGTGGGGAGTGAGAGGGCGGTAATTATAGGATAAAAAGCGGCCTTCCCCTGTCTCACGACAGAGGAAGGTCAGTGGTAATAAATTACATATCTAAAAAAATGAATCTCCGCTGTGTGGAGCGCAAGGCTCCTTGGCAACGGGGGCGTTCCCTGTCTCCCGACACGGTCGGCCCTGCGTTTTGTAATGATTTGCAAGATAACTGCCGCAATCTCACGACTGCTTCACGGCAGCAGGTAGATTATAACACATTATGTTTCGTGACAAGCGGGGCTGCCGTTTGCTGTGGCCCCGCTTGTTATAGGATGATTTATGGTAAAACTTTCACGAGACGTGCGGGTTTATAACTTCGATTGGTGGCAGTTTCTACTACAAATTTCTTGTACAGAGTGCCTGTTCCGTCGTTATAGCCGCGGCGGTCGGCTGCCAAGTAATAACCATTGGAGCCAGATGTTGATGATGTCCATAGGTTGGCGTTTATTCCGTAGGTGCCTGACTGCACGCGGCCTCCTTGGTTAGGGTCTCCATAGCCCGTTGCGGGAATGAAAACGCAATTACCCGTGGTAAGGCTGGTGACCAGATAACCATTGATGAGTGTGTTGTCTGTCGTCCGATTCATCTTCACCCACGCTTGCTCGCACGCGTCTCCTGCATCGGGCTTTAGAAGGTCTTTTGCATTTGAAACGCCGGTATATATTTTGGTCTTTGAATAAGTTCGGTAATTCCAAGTATACGAGCCTGTTGCTTGGAAGTGCTCTAACTCTGTCCGTACAGGCAGACGATACGAAGACCCATCGGTAGTAGCATGGTTCGTGTTATAGGTGGTGGCGGCACTTATTGCCCCACTTTGTTGCCAATAATCTCCATCGCGCAAGGGGGTCTGGTCTCCTGGTTCGTTGTTGCTTTTTACCATGTTGCAGGTGGCCCACAGAAGTTTCGACTGTCCCATGTTCACAAAATCTTGGAACTCCCATTTGGGCAACACCAACTTTGCCTTGCTGCCGGCTGTTACCGTGATGGCGGCGTTAGAACTTTCAGACAAATTAATCTTGTTGGTGCCAAAACCGGCTGACTTCACGTCGATGGTCAGGTCACGCAAATCCAAGTCCTTCATAGGCGGGAGCATGATGGCCACCGTGAGTTGACCGCTCTTGGGTACACGTACCAACTTGGTGTAGTCGTAGGTGGTATTTCCGACTTTATATGAAGCCGTGAAGTCACGAGGACAGGTAAACTTGTAAACGCGGTCCTCTTGTGTTGTCGGAACCTTGGGCTCTCCAGCCGTGGTGTTTGCGTAGTTCTCCATATTGTCCTCTTTGATGTCGTAGTCAAAGTAGGTCTTTCCATTTTCGGTGTAGAGCACATCGTATTTAGCAGGTACGGTGACCCAGATGCTCGACAGGTAGAGGTCGTCCACATCG
>JABUUA010000022.1:29877-32825 GCA_021443405.1 Bacteroidaceae bacterium | reverse complement strand
GGTGGTCATGATGGTCTTGAAGTGAAGGTCCACGTTGGCAACGGGTGCAGTCTTCTTGGCCGACACCATATAGTTTTGGTCCATGCTGCACATCAGTTCCTGTGCGTCGGTGAGATTCTCCAAGTCAATCTTCGAGCCGGTTGTGGGGTCGTTAAGAGTTGTGGTTGTGCCATTGACCACCTGTTGGTAAGGCTTACCAGCGGGCAGCAGGTATTGCTCGCAATCATAGCGGCATTGCACAACGCCTGTCTTTGTGTCTTTGAACTTCAATTCGCCGATGTTATCAGCAACTTTTACGCCGTAATTGTTGGTGATGCACTTATTGCCGTAGTTGTTGTTGCCCGTGGTGCCGGCATAGAACTGATGTTCGCCTGCGCCCCAGTAGAGGGGAGTCTCCAAATCCTTGATGAAGGCGCAGTCGGTCAAATCCGTGGTTCCTTGCGATGCCGTTTTGTCAATGGCATATTTACCCTTGTCGTTCTTGTTGGACATGGCGGCGTCGTCATACGTTGCGTCGCAACCAATCCAAATTTCATCATCCTTGTCCCAGTTGATGTCCAGTCGGCCGTTGTAGTGTGTGCGCGTGCCATCTTTAATGACATTGAACTGAATGCCCTTGAGGGTGGTGTCCCCATTGTCGGGCGCAATGGTGTCGTCGCTGCAGCTTGTGAATGCCCCGGCCACTACCAGTGCCGTGAGCTGTATGGCATATTTCTTCATAATCTTTTTCTTCTAACGATTCGTTTGTGTTGTTATTGATATGACGCTGCGCCGTTGTCCTGCCAGCCAAGAGAAATGGTGCTGCTGGTACTGTTTTGCAAAGTGCCTCCGTCTGTCTGACTGTCGGCAGTCACCGTGGTGACATTGCTATTATTCACGGGAGTGTTGCTGAATGCCAGCATACTGCTGCTGGCACACAAGCCATGGATGTATGTGGTCGGTGCCACATACAATCGCTTTTCATCGCTGTCTTGCATAGAATTCTGTTTCATTTTTTTCTATTGTGTTTTATGTTTCGTCGTTACGTTGTTTGAGCGCCAAAAGCGCGTTGTTTGTTGCTTATCTCCCCGGGGGAGATACAACATTTCGATGTAAACGGTGTATCTTTCAAGTGTTTACATTATAACGACTTGGACAATTTTACACGGTCTTGTGAGAAAAAAGTGAAGTTGGCTCGAAAAAAAATACTCGTGAATGTGCTGTTATTCAGAAAATAATAGTACCTTTGCAACCGAATGTTGTATCTCCCCCGGGGAGATACAACTTTTGTGTAAGTTGGGGCATGCAGATGCTCCAATGTTTAATTATAGACTGTGCGTATATATATAATAAAGGACGTGCGCGCGCGTGAGCGCGGTCACGTCCTTTTGACTTTATCTGTTGAACGTAAAAGAAAGCCCCGAAGTTTCATCGACTCCGGGGCTTTCGATTATAAAGTGTTTAGAACTCTGCGTTCTTAGGTGTGCGGGGGAAGGGAATGACGTCGCGGATGTTCTGCATGCCCGTGACGAAGAGGATGAGACGCTCGAAGCCGAGGCCGAAACCGCCGTGGGGACAGCTTCCGTACTTGCGGGTGTCGAGATACCACCACATATCCTTCATGGGGATGTTGCGCTCCTTGATTTCGCCGATGAGCTTGTTGTAGCTCTCCTCACGCACCGAACCGCCGATAATCTCACCAATCTGGGGGAAGAGGACGTCGGTGCCTTGCACGGTCTCCTCCATCTCTTGTCCGTTGCAGACGGGCCTCTCGGCATCTATCTTCATGTAGAAGGCCTTTATCTTCTTGGGATAGTGGGTCATGATGACGGGGCGCTTGAAGTGCTCCTCCACGAGGTAGCGCTCGTGCTCCGACGCCAAGTCGTCGCCCCAGTTGCAGGGGAACTCGAACTTCTTGCCGTTGCGAACGGCCTCCTGCAGAATCTCGATGCCCTGGGTGTAAGGCAGGCGCACGAACTCGGTCTGCAGCACGCCTTCGAGGCGCTCTATCAGGCCTTTATCCACCATCTTATTGAGGAACTCGAGGTCGTCGCGGCAGTGGTCGAGCGCCCAGCGCACGCAGTACTTGATAAAGTCTTCCTCGAGGTCCATGAGCTCGGGCAGGTCGATGAAAGCCACCTCGGGCTCCACCATCCAGAACTCGGCAAGGTGGCGCGGGGTGTTGCTGTTCTCGGCACGGAACGTGGGGCCGAAGGTGTAGATGGCGCCCAGCGCCGTGGCGGCGAGTTCGCCCTCGAGCTGACCGCTCACGGTGAGCGAAGCCTGCTTGCCGAAGAAGTCGTCGTCGTAGATGATGCTTCCGTTTTCATCCTTCTTCAGGTCGTAGAGGTTCTTGGTGGTCACCTGGAACATCTGGCCGGCACCCTCGCAGTCGCTGGCTGTGATGAGGGGCGTGTGGAAGTAGAAATAGCCGTGCTCGTGGAAGTAGGTGTGGATGGCCATGGCCATGTTGTGGCGGATGCGGAAGATGGCGCCGAAGGTGTTGGTGCGGGGGCGCAGGTGTGCCACGGTGCGCAGATACTCCCACGAGGCGCCTTTCTTCTGCAGGGGATAGGTGTTGTCACAATCGCCCAATATCTCGATGCGCTCGGCGTGTATCTCGCTCGCCTGACCTGCGGCGGGGCTTTCCACCAACTTGCCCTCCACGCTGACGCACGCGCCTGTGGTGATGCGTTTGATGGTTTCTTCGTCAAACTTCGCCTCGTCGCCCACCACCTGCACGTTCTTTATGGTGGAGCCATCGTTCAAGGCTATGAAGAAAATGCCCTTGCTGCCGCGTTTGCTGCGCACCCATCCCTTGACACAGATGTCCGCGCCAAAGTCCGTGCGCTGCAAGGCGTCTATTACTTTCGTTCGTTTCATATCGTTCTTTGCTATTGTTCGCAATCATTCAAACGCTCCCATGCGGAGCATGTTCACCTCCTTCTCGGTGAGGAAACGCCAGTCGC
>JABUUA010000022.1:27084-29626 GCA_021443405.1 Bacteroidaceae bacterium | reverse complement strand
TTTCTTGACATACTGGGGATGGGTGAGCTTCGAGGCGAGGTCGCCGTCGTTGGTGAGCATGAGCACGCCGGTGGTGTTGCGGTCGAGGCGACCTACGGGATAGATGCGCTCGCGGCACACGTTCTTCACAAGGTCCATCACGGTCTTGCGGTTCTGGGGGTCGTCGCTCGTGGTGACGTAGTCCTTGGGCTTGTTGAGCAGCACATAGACCTTCTTCTCCATGCTGACGGTCTGGTCGTGGAAGCGCACCTCGTCGCTGCGCAACACCTTGGCACCCAGCTCGGTGACCACCGTACCGTTGACGCTGACCACACCTGCCTGGATGAAGTCGTCGGCCTCACGACGACTGCAGACGCCGGCGTTGGCCAGGAACTTGTTGAGTCGGATGGGCTCGTTGGGGTCGAAATGAGTTTCCTTGTACTCGATGCGCTTCTTCATGCTGTACTTGGCATGCGGGTCGTAGTCGGCCGTGCGGGGACGGTTGGGACGGCGCTGCTGGCCATAGCCTCCACGGCCCTGACCGCCACGCTGCTGACCGTAGCCGCCTTCGCGACGCTGATAACCACCTTCGCGCTGGTAGCCGCCCTCGCGCTGGAAGCCGCCCTCACGGCGCTGATAGCCACCCTCGCGCTGGTAACCGCCTTCGCGGCGGGGCTGAAAACTGCCCTCGCGGCGCTGATAGCCGCCTTCGCGCTGGAAACCACCTTCGCGGCGCGGCTGATAACCGCCCTCACGCTGGTAGCCTCCCTCGGGACGGGGCTGATAACCTCCTTCGCGACGGGGCTGGTAGCCGCCTTCGCGCTGGTAACCGCCTTCCCGCTGATAGCCGCCCTCACGGCGGGGCTGATAGGTGCTACGATTATAGTTACCGTCGCTGCTGTACGCTGCGCGCTGAATGCGGGGGCGACGTCCTGCGCCACCGCGGTTCTCACTGTTCTGAGACTGATACCCCTCCCGGGCACCGTTCTCGTTCTCGTCGGAGAATTGCTTTCTCCAACTCTCGTCTTCGTTCGTCATGTTTGTTTACGTAAACTTAAATGTAAATACTGTGTTTTTCTTACATGCCAGTATAGGTGTGGGGAGTTATCTGTCGCAGTTCCTCCTTGACCTGCTCACTGACGTTCAGAGTCTCGATAAAATCTTTGATGGTGGCCTCGCTGATGCCTGCACCCGTGCGGGTGAGGGCCTTGAGAGCTTCGTAGGGATGGGGGTAGGCCTCGCGGCGCAGAATGGTCTGGATGGCCTCGGCGCACACGGCCCAACAGTTGTCGAGGTCGCGGTTGATGGCATCTTGGTTGAGTACCAACTTGCGCAAACCCTTCAGCGTGCTCTGGATGCTGATGACCATGTGGCCCATGGGAACTCCCACGTTGCGCAGCACGGTGCTGTCGGTGAGGTCGCGTTGCAGACGGCTCACGGGGAGCTTCTGACTCAAGTGCGAGAGCACGGCGTTGGCCACGCCGAGGTTGCCCTCACTGTTCTCAAAGTCAATGGGATTCACCTTATGTGGCATGGCGCTGCTGCCCACCTCTCCAGCCTTAATCTTCTGGCGGAAGTATTCCATGGAAACATACTGCCAGAAGTCGCGGTCGAGGTCGATGATGATGGTGTTGATGCGCTTCATCGCGTCGAAGATAGCGCCCAAGCAGTCGTAGTTGCTTATCTGCGTGGTGTATTCCTCGCGCTCGAGACCGAGCTTCTCGGCCACGAACTTCGTGCCGAAGGCGCGCCAGTCGTATTGGGGATAGGCCACGTGATGGGCGTTGTAATTGCCCGTGGCGCCACCGAACTTAGCCGTGATGGGGCAAGCCTTGAGCATCTGCAACTGGCGCTGCAGGCGATAGACGAACACCATCACCTCCTTGCCGAGGCGCGTGGGACTGGCGGGCTGTCCGTGGGTCTTGGCCAGCATGGGCACTTCGGCCCACTCGTCGGCATAGGCCTGCAACTGGGCGATGAGTTCCTCAATCTGAGGATAATAGACCTCTTCCAGCGCTTCCTTGATGCTCAGGGGTACACTGGTGTTGTTGATGTCCTGGCTGGTAAGGCCGAAATGTATAAACTCCTTGTAAGCCTCGAGACCGCCAATCTCGTCGAATTTCTCCTTGATAAAGTACTCGACGGCCTTTACGTCGTGGTTGGTCACCTGCTCGATGTCCTTCACACGCTGGGCGTCCTGCTCGGTGAAATGCTGATAGATGGCGCGCAACTGCTCGGCAGAAGCGGGCATTCCCTGCAGCTGCGGGAGCGGATATTCACAAAGTGCGATGAAATACTCGACCTCAACCCTCACGCGATACCTTATCAGCGCATACTCAGAAAAATAAGCGGCCAAGGGCTCCGTCTTACCACGGTAGCGGCCATCAATGGGCGAAATCGCTGTCAACAAATCCATGTTTTTCCTTAATCGTAATTGAACAAAAAAAGTCGCATCCATGCGGATAACGACTCAACTAACCTAAAACCTATATATGAAAACGAAATGTGGGCGCTGACGGATTCGAACCGCCGACCCTCTGCTTGTAAGGCAGACGCTCTGAAC
>JABUUA010000022.1:10825-26604 GCA_021443405.1 Bacteroidaceae bacterium | reverse complement strand
TCGAAGTAGTTTATCTTCATGGCGCGACGCACCTCGCTCATCGTTTCGGCGGCGGCGGCACGAGCCAACTCGCAACCCTTCCGCAGAATCTCGTACACGGCGGGGATGTCCTTCTCAAACTCGGCACGGCGCGTGCGGATGGGCTCCAAGGTCTCCTGCAGCACAGCCATCAGCAATTTCTTGCACTTCATGTCGCCCAAACCACCACGCGTGTAGTGGTCCTTCATCTCTTGCAAGGTGGCATAGTCGGTAGTCAAGCGTGCCACCTGCTCGTCAGAACAGAAGGCGTCGAGGTAGGTGAACACGGTGTTTCCCTCCAGATGACCAGGGTCGTTCACCTGCAGATGCGTGGGATCGGTGTACATTCCCTTGACCTTTTTGTTCACTTCGTCGGCAGAATCGCTCAAATAGATGCAGTTGCCCAACGACTTACTCATCTTCGCCTTGCCGTCGGTGCCGGGGAGACGCAGACAAGCCGCATTCTCGGGCAGCAGAATATTCGGTTCCACGAGGGTGTCGCCATAGATATAATTGAACCGACGGACGATTTCGCGGGCCTGCTCAAGCATGGGTTCCTGGTCCTCACCCACGGGAACCGTGGTAGCCTTAAAGGCAGTGATGTCAGCCGCTTGCGAGATGGGGTAGGTAAAGAAACCCACAGGAATGCTCTCACCGCCAAAGCCGCGCATCTGGATTTCCGTCTTCACGGTCGGGTTGCGCTGCAGACGCGACACGCTCACCAAATCCATGAAATAGAACGAAAGTTCCGTCAATTCTGGAATTTGACTTTGAATGAAAAGGGTGCTCTTTGCCGGGTCAAGTCCACACGCCAGATAATCCAGCGCCACTTCAATGACATTCTGGCGCACTTTCTCAGGATTGTCGATATTGTCGGTCAGTGCCTGTGCATCGGCCTCAAAGACAAATATCTTATCATACAAGCCCGAGTTCTGCAACTCGACACGGCGACGCAGCGAACCCACATAGTGGCCAATGTGCAGACGACCCGTCGGCCGGTCACCCGTAAGTATAACTTTTTCTTTTACTTCCATATAAAAACAGAGTTAAAACAAAGACGCACCAACCCCGTTAGGCTGGTGCGTCATCTATCATGTGTAAATGGAATTACTTCAGAGAAACTACAGCACGACGGTTGTAGGTGTAGGGAGCGATGTCGTCGATACCACCACGAGCTTCCCAGTCAATCATGTCGCGGCTTACACCCATCTTAACCAACTCCTCAACAACTGCCTTAGCACGACGCTCTGACAGAGGATCATTGATCTTGGCGTTACCAGTCTTGCTATCAGCGCTACCAACAACGAGGATTCGCTTGTTGTGAGCCTTAGCCAGTTCAGCAACTTCCTGAACGTTTACGAGGTCCTTGCGAGAAGCAATCTTCGAGCTGTTCAAGTTGAAGAATACAGAAGCCTTGGTAGTGTAGAACTCAGTAACGGTCTTAACAACCTCACGAGTGGGCTGGTTCTTCAGCTTGTTCTTCAGGTCAGCATTCTCACCCTCGAGACCTGCGATAGCAGCGTTGAGAGCGTCAATCTGTGACTTGTGGTTAGCCAGAACAGCGTCCATATCGGGAGCTGCATCCCAACCTACCTTACCGAGGTTAACACCAACACCAGCGCTGAAGCCTACGATCCAGTCGCGGCTCTGGAAATAGTTGTGGCTGGTGCCTTCCCAGTCGTTATAAGAATAGCCCTTCACGAAGTCTGAGCTGCACTCCAGCATACGACCAAAGACATCCAGATTGATGTGGAAACGCTTGGTTACGTTCCAAGTGTTCAGCACACCAAAGTCAGCGAGTACTGAGTAGTTGCTGCTTGAGCAGTTACGCTGTACACCAGCACCAGCATAGAGGCTAATCTCCCACCAGCGGGGCTTGTAGCCACCAATCAGGTTGGTCAGGTTAACCATGGGCTGTACAGATACGCTCCACTGACTATAGGTAGGATTCAAGCCACCTTCGGGAGACAGTACCAGAGTGCCCCAAGCACCCATACCCTTCACGCGGAAACCGACATTGGGGCAACACCACTTACCAACGCTCAGGTCAAAGTTCCATGAACGACGGCCAGTCCAGAAAGGATTCTTGTTCAAATCCTTACCATGCTCTGCGCTGTTGTAGAAAGCGAGATGGTCAACGCCAGCGCTGATGAACCAGTTGTCCCAGAAGCGGTTGGTGATAACACTGCGCTTCAGCGTAGGATAGCTTTCCTCTGCCTGCTGAGCAAAAGAAGCAGTTGCAAGGCCACAGAAAGCCAAAAGCATCATTAACTTTTTCATAATCTTATTTAAAAATTAATTAATATGTTTATCATTTGACACTGGACGCACAATGCGCCCTAATCGAGTACAAAGGTAGTAAATTTTTATATAAGCAAACACTTTTTCTGCTTTTTTTTAATAAAAAATGTTACTTTTTCTTGATTTTACGTTCATTTTCAGAACAAACGGGCGATACTTGAATGGTCCATGATGGCAATTATGCGCGCTCCGTCAGGTCCAAAATTGGGGTTGGAAGACTGGAAAAGTTGGTTTATCAATGCTTCCATCTCTTGCAAACTAAGCACCTGTCCGACCTCCATGGCAGCATTGCGCGCCATGGTCAAGGCCATGCGATGATGCAATTCCTCCTCCATTCCCTGTCCCCCCTCTTTCAGATCAGCCAATAAATTCTCAAACAAGAATTGGACACTGACTCCTTCCATTCTCGACGGAGTGCCTGCAACGGAATAGCTACCGCCTCCCAACGATGAAAGTTCGAAACCCAAAGATTGCAGTTCATCTTGCACTTCGTCCATCAATGGAACGTCAGATGGCGAGACTTGCACCAACTCGGGAAAGAGCAAACGTTGGGTCGGAGCCGTCTGTCCCTCCATGTGGGTGCGGTATTGGTCATATAGGATACGAATGTGCGCTCGCCGCTGATCCACCACCATCAGTCCGTTCTGCACGGTCGTCAGGATGTACTGACCACGATATTGATAATGTACCGTGCTGCGGTCGATGCCTTGGGCAAAGTCGAACTCAGCAGGCTCGTTCTCTTGTTGCAACGTAACGCTACCGCCTCGCGTCGTGGACGTCTCCTTATAAAGTTGCTCCCATCCTTTGGGGGCTTTGCCTTTATTCGAAGCGACATTACTCTTAAAAGGGTTGTACTCCCGCGACATTTCCACTTTAGGAAACGATGTGGTGGTCCGAGGTGTTGCAGAGAATGCAGGTATATTCATCGCAACTTCGGCCGCCTCGAAGTCAATCACGGGAATAGCATTTGACTTGCCAAGCGCCTCCTTGACGGACGCCAGCAGTATCTGCCATATCGCAACTTCGTTCTCAAACTTGATTTCCGTCTTGGTGGGATGGATATTCACGTCAATGGTAGAGGGGTCAACATCGAAGTGCAAGAAATAAGGCACTTGCGACGTGGGTTCCACCAATCCGTTAAAAGCTTCCATCACTGCCTTGTGGAAATAGGAGTGGCGCATATAACGTCCGTTGACAAAGAAGAATTGCTGGCTCCCTTTTTTCTTGGCAGAATCGGGTCGCCCCACGAAACCCGTGATTTTGCACAGGGACGTGTCAACGTCAATATCCAACAACTGGTCGCCCATTTTTTTTCCGAACATACGCGAAATACGTTGTTTCATGGACTCCACTGGCAAGTCAGCCAACACATTATTATTATGTGTCAGGGTAAAGTGCACCATGGGGTTTACCAAGGCCACGCGCTCAAATTCACGAGAAACGTTGGAAAGTTCCGTTTGGGTCGTCTTCAAGAAACGACGACGGGCCGGCACATTGAAAAAAAGATTCTGCACTAAGAAATTCGCGCCCACCGGACAAGCCGTTACCTCCTGCCCCGTCACTCTGCCACCTTCCATGGTAATCAGCGTGCCCACTTCGGTGTCTGCCGTTCGAGTCTTCAACTCCACCTGTGCTACTGCTGCGATGCTGGGCAGTGCCTCACCGCGGAACCCCATAGTGCAAAGGGAGAAAAGGTCTGCTGCCTCCCGAATCTTACTGGTGGCATGGCGTTCAAAGGCACGGCGAGCATCAGTTTCCGACATTCCCTTACCGTCGTCGATTACTTGAATAGATGTTTTGCCAGCCTCCACCAACAGCACTTCAATGCGGCGCGCACCAGCGTCGATAGAATTTTCCACCAACTCCTTGACGACGGATGACGGGCGCTGCACGACCTCACCAGCCGCTATCTGGTTGGCCACGGAATCAGGCAAAAGATGAATGATGTCTGCCATATCAGAACGAGACTTTACCTGTCAGCAAATAATGCCACACGAAAATGAGCACTACCACCAGTATCAGCACCAAGGGCCATGTGAGGCGGGGACCACCGCTGGCGCGCTGGGCATGAGGCGTGAATTGCGAGAATTTCCCCTTGAACTTGTCGGGGTCGACATCGTCAGCAGGCAATTCTCCCTGCTGCCGCTTGATGTCACGCACGAGTTTGTCCAATTTATCCTTCCGTTCGCTCGTGTAGATACTCACCTTACGATATTGCCGGGGTTCACGCGTCTGGAAAAGTCCCATATTCTTTCTAATAAATAACAATTAGTGTCCTATCTATTTTCTCACATTTTGCAGCCGTTGCTTGGGTGCCTCCCTTTGAACACTCTCCTTTAGTTCCGTTCCGCCTTTCTTTCCACGCCAGTGGAAAATATCATCTTTATCGGTCGGACGGATATAATCAAACCAAGCAAAGTTTTGCAGATACAACCGGTCGGGAGGAATCAACGGCAAAGGATAGATGGTGCCCGTGGCCGCTGGCATCCAGATGCGCTCAACCTTTCGGTCTTGCAAGAACAAGCGCAGCTCGCTGCTCTCCGTATGATTCATCCCAATCATCAAAGAATCGTCGTCGAAAGGATAGTAGTTGAGGTACACATTCTTATCGGCTATCGTCAGTTTCATCTCGCCGTCTTGAAAGTAACAATGCATCTCGTTGCTTGCCACTTGGTTGTAATGGACAGAGTCCACGCGCTCCACCGACAAGGCTTGATTGATGACATAGACACTATCGAGCGTAGAGTCGTTGGACCACAATACAATCTTTTCACCCAGAAGTTGCTGCCCCATTTGCCATGCTATCGGGTCCTTGTACATGGTCGCGCAAGAGTCACGCCCATCATACACCAGCGAATCGCACACCGCCTGCAAATCCACGCGATAGGCACGCACATGGTGATAGGCATGCAACATGCGATACATACTATCCGTATTTATATAATAGGTATATAAGAAGAACGAGTCGGCATGAGCATACAAGGTGTCACGTTGCGAATAATCGATGAGTACTGCACTGTCGGCCGCCTCGGCATAACCCGTGGAATCGTTATACATGGCATAGTTGCCCAGAAACATCGCCTTATTCAACGAGTCGGTGTAAACGGCATGACCAAAAGCCTTGCCGATGCGTTCCTTGCTATTCCAGCAGACGCTATCACCCACTAACAGACGGTGTTGGTTCAACAATTGCGAACGATTGAGAAGATAGGTTTCGTCGGCCTTCGTGTTGTAATAACCGTCCTCCGTATATACGTGACTGTCGCCGTTGTACATATTGCTCGGTCCCACAGCATGAGCAATACCCGTAGCGGTGTTATAATGCAACGTATCACTCGTTAAAATCGACTTCGGATTCTTCGGCGGACGAGGATTGACCAGCCGTACATTATAGTTGAACACCGCCTCACGTGTGGCAGGACTATACTCTCCCCAGTCACTGGTCAGTTGGTTATCCTGGTCGGTCAGGCGGCCACCATTGATGAAATACCCCAGTTCGAACATCCGGTCATAGTCAAGAGAGTCGGTGTACAACGTGGTCTGTTTGTGCTTCAACACCACATTGTGGCGCACACGTGCCATCTGTTCCAAGCCGTCGTAATAGAGTACATCGCCCACTAAAGACAAGGTGTCGCCCTGACGCATCCGCACGTTACCAAAGGCATCGAAGGAATTGGTTTCCTGGTAGAACAGCGCACTATCGCAGAACATCAGCATTCCGTCATGCTCAAACCGAACGTCACCCACCAATATCTGTGCGTCTCGATTGACCCACTGGTTGAAATACAGACGGTCGGCATGTAGCAAGTGAACGCGCTCGTCAGAACTCTTGCGTTTACGGTTCTGGCGAGCAGGGCCCATTGCCATTGTCAATACAGAAAGGGCAAACAGGCATAGTAGGGTTATTCTGCGGTTGTGTCTATTGGTCATCTTATCCAACCCGGATATTCAAACTCACAATCACGCCAATCTTCATTGATACGCACATACGTGGATTTCTGCTTCTCCAATATCCACTGCGTCACGGTTTCTTCTTTCTTCTTGTTGAGCACGATGTCGCGAAGCACTTGGAAATCCTCATTCATGCTGGCTCGATGGGCCTTAGTGCGGCTCTTCAACTTCGCGATGGCGCACACCGTCTTCATGTTTGAGTCGGTCATCTTGAAAGGTTTCGAGATTTCACCAATCTCCAGACCATCCACCACACGAGCCAACTCTGGGTATTGGTTGGCCAGTTCGCTCATCTCGAATTTAGAAGTGCGCGTCAATCCTTCCTCTGACTCCCTGACATTGGTCAGCAAGCCATGGTTATTACGCGTTTCTTTGTCCGTACTAATAACTGATGCACCCTCTTCAAACGTAAATTTCTCGCTGCGGATATCATCTGCAATGGAGTCCAGTCGGGCCAGCGTGGCATCGATATCTTTCTGTGCCACCTTGGGTTTTCTCAAGATATGGCGAACCTTCACTTTGTCACCACGCTTGTCTATCAACTGAATGATGTGGAATCCATAAACTGACTCAACCACCTTAGACACCTTTGCCGGGTCGGTCAGCGAGAATGCTACATTCGCAAACGCAGGGGCTAATGAACCGCGTCCCGTGTAACCCATTTCGCCACCCTGACGAGCCGAGCCGGGGTCTTCGCTATACAGAATGGCGAGTGTCGAGAACGAAGTGCCGCCGTTGGTGACGCGGTCGGCATAGCCGCGAAGTTCTTCTTTAACACGGTCAATCTCTTCCTGCGGAATAGTCGGGTGCTGCACCAGTATCTCCACCTCCACCTGAGTGGCGATGTAAGGAAGAGAATCTTCGGGGAGGCTCTTGAAATGACGACGCACCTCAGCAGGCGTCACCTTCACATCCTCGGTCAGTTTCTCCTTCATCTGCGACACCATCATCTCGTCCTTGTAACGGGTGAACATTTCCTCGCGTATCTGGGACATGGGCATCCCCATATATTCCTCCAACTTTTCTTTGCTGCCTGCTGAAAGAACCATCTCGTTGACGCGGCGCTCCACACTCTGGTTGACTTGCGCATCTGTCACCTCGATACTATCTATGACTGCCTGATGCAGAAATAATTTCTGCACTGCCAAGCGCTCAGGAATCACGCAATAAGGATTGCCTTTTATCTGCGCCCAGAATGGGTCGCGGCGCAGACCTTCCACATCGCTTTTAAGAATGGCCTCGTCGCCCACCACCCAAATGACCTCGTCGATCACATTGTTCGCGGTCTGGGCAACAGACGTTACCGTAGCAACCACTATTCCAAAGAAGAAAAGGATTCGTTTCATCATCGTTTAATTGTGATTGTTGACCGTCTCCAGCACTTCGGGATAGGTGACTACTTCGTAACGCTTGCGCAGGTCCTCCACAAACTTATTGTCACACTCCATCTGGTAATCGGTCGCTACCTGATTGCTGACATCCGTCCATACTTTCGGACCTTTCTTCAACAAACGACCCACCACGCCAACATGGGGAAAACCCTTGCGCTCGGGTGTCTTGTTTTCCTTGATACCGAAAACCAAAGAATCGACGTAGGCGTTCTCGCCTTGCTTGAACAAACGTTGTTCCATGCGCACCGTCACACTATCTTTGTTGTATTCCCGGCGCACGGTGGTGTTCCACTTCGCTTCGGGAACCTTCTTCAACAGTTGTTGCACGCCCTTGATGGCACTTTGTTCACGAACATAATAGACCATGCCGTAATAGTGCGGAGTATCCCACGCATACTTCTTTTTGTTTTTTTTGAAGTATTTCTCCATGGCGACGCTGTCTTTCTGTGCAGGGTCCCAGATGTTGGTTTTGCAATATTCATACAACAGCAAGCCGTCGTGATATTCCTGAACGAGATATTTCAACTCGTCGTCCTGAGCACACAGTCGCTCTGTTTCTGCATCCAGCACCGCTTCTGCAGTTACGCCACGTTGTTGCGCCAGCGTATCCACGGCCATTTTGGCCAGACGGTCGCGCATGCCTCGCTGTTCCAAGAAACGTTGTATCTGTGGGCGCAGTTCCTCATACGACTCCAGTTGTTTCACGTCTTTCAACAAGACAATATGGTAGCCGACAGTAGAAAGGAACGGCTCTGACATTTCGCCTTTCTGCAGACGAGACATCACCTCTTCAAACTCGGGAACCAGCTGACCAGGACCAAACCATTGCAGTTCACCACCGCGGACAGCCGACTGCGGGTCCTCGGAACATTGCTTGGCCAAGGTTGCAAAATCGGCACCGTCCTTTAACGCAGTGTAAATACTATCGATACGTGTCTTTTGGTTGGACTGCAGTGTTGCGTCGCTTTTCTGGGGAACACGCAAGAAAATGTGGGCAGGCAAACGCAAATCATGACCGTCCAGTTGCTGGAGCATTCCGTCGTAATACTTGCGGACTTCTTGTTCTTCTGCGCCGGGAACCACGAGAAGCGGTCCAATCTGTTGGTCACGATACGACTTAAACTCGTTCTTAAAAGAAGTAAGTGTGTCTAACTTTGCATCGAGAGCAGCCTGCACCTTCAGTTTGTAATTGATGAACAGGTCCACATACTCTTGCAAGTCCTTGCGGTCCACCACTCCGTCGGTGTTATTCTTATTATAATTGTATTCAAATTCCGAACGGAGAACATCCTTACCAGCAATGCGCATTACAACGGGGTCGTTGCTCTGCGCACTGATTTGCTGGGCCGCCATGAGCAGCCCTGCAACTATCAAGAGTTTCTTCATCTTACTGAGGACGACTATAGTTAGGAGCCTCGCTGGTGATGGTTACATCGTGAGGATGACTTTCCATCACGCCAGCGTTCGTGATGCGGACAAACTTCGCGTTGTGCAGTTCCTCGATGGTGGCGGCACCGCAGTAGCCCATACCACTACGCAAACCGCCAATCAACTGGTAAACAACTTCCTGCACGCTTCCCTTATAGGGGACACGACCAGCAATGCCTTCGGGAACAAGCTTTTTCACGTCCTTCACATTGCCTTGGAAGTAGCGGTCCTTTGAACCGCATTCCATGGCCTCCAAAGAACCCATGCCGCGGTAGCTCTTGAACTTTCTTCCGTTATAAATAATAGTGTCGCCCGGCGACTCCTCGGTACCGGCCACCAATGAACCAATCATCACGCAATAGCCACCGGCTGCCAAGGCTTTCACCACGTCGCCGCTATAACGAAGACCGCCGTCGGCAATGAGGGGAACGCCCGTTCCTGCCAGGGCACTGGCAACGTCATAGACAGCACTCAGTTGGGGAACACCGACGCCAGCCACCACACGAGTAGTGCAGATACTGCCCGGGCCAATGCCCACTTTCACACCGTCGGCACCGGCGTCCACCAACATCTTGGCAGCTTCGCCAGTAGCCACGTTGCCCACCACAATATCCACATCGGGGAACATCTTCTTGGCTTCTTTCAGTTTTTCGACAACGAACTTGGAATGACCGTGAGCCGTGTCAATCACGATGGCGTCCACGCCAGCATCCACCAAAGCCTTCATGCGGTCCAGAGTGTCGGCCGTCACGCCCACACCAGCGGCAACGCGCAGACGACCTTTCGTGTCCTTGCAAGCCATGGGCTTGTCTTTCGCCTTCGTAATATCCTTGTAGGTAATCAGACCGACCAAATGATTCTCGTCGTCCACAACCGGGAGTTTTTCGATTTTGTTCTCTTGCAGAATGCGGGCGGCGGCCACCAAATCAGTCTTGGCGTGGGTGGTCACCAGATGTTCGCACGTCATCACTTCGTCGATGAGTCGGCTGGGATTCAGTTCGAAGCGCAAGTCTCTGTTTGTGACGATTCCCACCAGATGACGTTCGTCGTCCACGACGGGGATTCCGCCGAAGTGATATTCCGCCATCAGTTCCAATGCATCGCCCACGGTGCTGCCGCGCTTGATGGTCACGGGGTCGTAAATCATGCCGTTTTCCGCGCGCTTCACGATGGCCACCTGGCGAGCTTGCTCTTCGATGGACATATTCTTATGAATCACGCCGATGCCGCCTTCGCGAGCAATGGCGATTGCCATGGTGCTTTCCGTCACCGTGTCCATGGCAGCGGTCACGAAAGGAATCTTCAAATCGATGTTACGAGAAAACTTAGTCCCAAGCTCGACAGTGCGGGGAAGAACTTCCGAATAAGCGGGAACCAGCAGGACGTCATCAAACGTAAGACCGTCCGTCACAATTTTGTCTGCAATAAATGATGCCATAACGCCTTTATAATTTATTGCGTGCAAATATACGATTTTTTTTTGAGATTTTGCGCACGAACGCGGAGTTTTAATTGTTATTCACACAAAACTCCGCGTCCTTGCTTCTCGTCAGTTGGCCACTTCCACCAAGAAGAGGATGTGGACAAGGCGGATTTCCTGCTCCGTGTAGTCGCTGCCGAGTTCGTCCAGAGCATCGTCGATGTTGTCGTCGTCCACGCTCATGAAGTAATCGTAGATGTCTTCGATGGAGTCGTTGTCCAGTTCGTCCTGCACGGCGTAGGCGATGTCCAGCTTGATGCCGCCGTTCACCATGTTTTCGATTTTCTTGAGCAAGTCGTCGAAACTGATTTGACACGTCTGGGCGATGTCGCGGAGGTCGGCTTTGCGGTCGATGCGGGAAACAATCTGTTGTTGCTGATTGTCCCTTGGTTTATTGCGGATAGGTTGGTAGTCAATGCGTTCTATCTCGTTTTCCTCGCAGTATTTTGCAATCAAGTCGCAGAAAGGTTGTCCGTAGCGCTTGGCTTTTCCTTCTCCCACTCCGTACACATTCTGCATTTCGGCCAGCGTCACGGGATATTGCGTGGCCATGGCGTCGAGCGAATAATCCTGGAATACGGCGTACGGCGGAACATCCAAATCGTTGGCCACGTCGCGTCGCAAGGTTCGCAACATGCTCAGCAGCGTCTCGTCGAGAGCTGCCGGAACGGCCATGGAAGACTCCACCGCCACATCGGTGAAGTCGCGATTCTCGCTCACGAAGAACTCGGTCGGCCGCTTCAGGAACTGGCGACCCGCCTCGGTCACGCGGATGACGCCGTAGTTCTCCACCTCTTTTTCCAGATAGCCCGACAATAATGCTTGGCGGATGGTGGCATGCCAGAAACGGGGCGGCCGGTCGTCGCCGATGCCGAAGCAGGGCAGACTGTCGTGGTGATGTGCGGTCACATCTTCTTTCAAGCGGCCCAGCAGGACGTCCACAATGTGATTGATGCGGAAGTTTTCTTTGATTCCCAGCACCACTTGCAGCACTTCCTTCAACTGAGCGCTGGCCTCGATTTTTTCTTGCGGATGCAGGCAGTTGTCGCAATTCTCGCAGTTGTCCGGTTCGTAGATTTCGCCGAAATAGTGGAGGAGCATCTTGCGGCGGCACACGGAACTCTCGGCATAGGCGGCGGTTTCCTGCAGCAACTGTCGTCCGATTTCCTGTTCGGCCAGCGGTTTTCCCTCCATGAACTTTTCCAACTTCTTGAGGTTCCGGTTGGAATAGAAGGTCAGGCAGACGCCTTCTCCGCCGTCGCGTCCGGCGCGGCCTGTCTCTTGGTAATAGCCTTCGAGGCTCTTGGGAATGTCGTAATGGATGACGAAGCGGACGTCGGGTTTGTCGATTCCCATGCCGAAGGCAATGGTGGCCACGATGACATCGACGCGCTCCATGAGGAAATTGTCCTGGGCGGCATTGCGCTCGGGAGTTTCCATGCCCGCGTGATAAGCTTGGGCCTTGATGCCGTTGTCGCGAAGGAACTCGGCCAGTTCCTCCACTTTCTTGCGGCTCAGGCAGTAGATGATTCCGCTCTTTCCGGGGCGCTGGCGGATGAACTTGACAATGTCCTTGTCCACGTCGTCCGTCTTGGGGCGCACTTCGTAGTAGAGGTTGGGGCGGTTGAAGCTGCTCTTGAACTCCACCCAGTCCTTCATGCCCAGGCATTTCACGATGTCGCCGCGCACTTTGTCCGTGGCGGTGGCGGTGAGAGCGATGACGGGCGCTTGGCCGATGTTGCTGATGGTGGTGCGGATTCGGCGGTATTCGGGGCGGAAGTCGTGTCCCCATTCCGAGATGCAATGGGCTTCGTCCACTGCATAGAATGAGATGGTTACGGCGCGGAGGAATTCGCCCACCTCGGCTTTTGTCAGACTCTCGGGCGCCACGTAGAGCAGTTTTGTCCGGCCGGACCGGACGTCTTCTTTCACGATGTCGGCTTCCGCCTTGGTGAGAGAGGAGTTCAGGAAATGAGCGATGCCGTCGTCCTCGCTGACCATGCGGATGGCGTCCACCTGATTTTTCATCAGGGCAATGAGGGGGGAGATGACGATGGCCGTCCCCTCCATCATCAGGGCGGGCAGTTGATAACACAGCGACTTTCCGCCGCCGGTGGGCATTAGCACAAAAGTATCCTTGCCCGAAAGCACGCTGCAGATGATGGCTTCCTGGTCACCCTTGAAGGTTTCGAAGCCGAAATAGCGCTTCAGTTTTTTGCTCAGGTCTGTTGTTTTCATGATATTTTGCACTAACGCTCTTACAAAGATAGCACAAAAACCATAAAAACAAAAGAGCTGGGCCTTGTAAAATATTCTTAATATTTGTTAAACTCAAAAAGTCCGTTGGGGCAATCAATGCTTGTCAGCCTCTTTTTTGACTATAATTTCCCCGCCCTCGGTCACGATGGACCTGCATCGCTCCCTCCCGGCGAGAAAATTCTATCTCAAAATCATCCTGCAATCAAACGACCGCCTAATGAACTTTTGGGTTAATTCTTCCCGTCGAATGCCTCTGAGAGGAAGGTTTTCTCCAGTTGCTGGGCCGCATATTCCTTGCTGACGGTCACGGTTTTCTTCCGCGAAGAGGGGGCTTCGTACTGGAGTTCCATCATCACCGCCTCCATGATGGAGCGGAGACCGCGGGCGCCGAGTTTGTACTCAACTGCCTTATCCACCATATATTCCAAGGTCTCGTCGGGGAACTCGAGCTTCACGCCGTCCATCTCGAACAGTTTTATCTGTTGCTTCACCAGGGAGTTTTTCGGCTCCGTGAGGATGTTGCGCAGCGCGGCGCGGTCGAGCGGGTTGAGATAGGTCAGCACGGGCAGTCGGCCGATAATCTCGGGGATCAGGCCGAACGACTTCAAGTCCTGCGGGAGGATGTACTTCATCAGATTGGCCTTGTCGAGCTGCCGCACGTTCTGCACGCTGTTGTAGCCCACGACGTGTGTGTTGAGTCGCTGGGCGATTTTCTTCTCGATTCCGTCGAAAGCGCCGCCGCAGATGAACAGGATGTTGCGTGTGTCCACGTGGATGTAGTCCTGGTCGGGGTGTTTCCGTCCTCCCTTGGGCGGAACGTTCACCATGCTTCCTTCCAGCAGTTTGAGCAGTCCTTGCTGGACGCCTTCGCCGCTGACGTCGCGGGTGATGCTGGGGTTGTCGCTCTTGCGGGCGATTTTGTCTATCTCGTCGATGAAGACGATGCCGCGCTGGGCCGCTTTCACGTTGTAGTCAGCCACTTGCAGCAGTCGGCTCAGGATGCTTTCCACGTCCTCGCCCACATATCCGGCTTCCGTGAACACGGTGGCGTCGACAATCGTGAAGGGGACTTTGAGCAGTTTTGCTATCGTCCTTGCCAGCAGCGTCTTGCCGGTTCCGGTGGAGCCCACCATGATGATGTTGCTTTTCTCGATCTCCACTCCGTCGTCGTCCACCGACTGCTGGAGGCGCTTGTAGTGGTTGTACACGCTCACCGAGAGGAAGCGCTTTGCGTCGTCCTGCCCGATGACGTACTGGTCCAGAAATTCCTTGATTTCCTTCGGCTTCGGCAGTTTGTCCAGATGGAAGTCGTTGGTTTTCTTTGAGTTGTTCTCCACGATTTGGTGGGCGGCCTTCGCGCACTCGTCACAGATGTGGCCGTTGAGGCCCGTGATGAGCAGGCGCACATCTTTTTCGGAACGGCCGCAGAACGAACAGTTTTTCTTTGCCATTTGTCCCCGGTTATTTCGTTAGAGTTTCCGGCTCAGCACCTGGTCCACCATGCCGTAGTCTTTCGCCTCGGCGGCCGTCATCCAGTAGTCGCGGTCGCTGTCGGCCCACACTTTGTCGAACGGCTGGTGGGAGTGGTCGGCGATGATGGTGTAGAGTTCGTTCTTCAGCTTTTGGATTTCGCGGGCTGTGATTTCGATGTCGCTGGCCTGGCCCTGCGCGCCGCCCATGGGCTGATGAATCATCACGCGGCTGTGCGTGAGTGCGCTGCGCTTGCCTTCGGCGCCGGCCACCAGCAGGACGGCGGCCATGGAGGCGGCCATGCCCGTGCAGATGGTGGCCACGTCGCTCTGCACGAACTGCATCGTGTCGTAGATGCCCAGACCCGCATAGACGCTGCCGCCGGGGCTGTTGAGGTAGATGCTGATGTCCTTGCCCGGGTCGACGCTGTCGAGGTAGAGCAGCTGGGCCTGCAGCGTGTTGGCCGTGTAGTCGTCGATCTGCGTTCCCAGGAAGATGATGCGGTCCATCATCAGGCGTGAGAAAACGTCCATCTGCGTGACGTTCAGCTGGCGCTCCTCCAGTATGTAGGGGTTGAGGTAGTGGTTCTGCATGCTCACCACGTCGTCCAGCACCATGCTGTTCATGCCCAGGTGCTTGGTGGCGAATTTCTTAAAGTCGTTGTTCATCGTCTTCTGTCCTTTTTGGTGGTTGGATGAATAAGGCGGCCTCGCAGCCGCCTTATGTTTTATTTACAATGTTCGCGCGCGAGGGTTAGTTCTGGAACGACTTGTTGAATTCGTCCAGCGTCATCTCCTTCTCGTTCAGTTTCACGAGCGCCTTGGCGGCCACGGCAATCTTGTTTTCCACGGCGCGGTTCACCAGTCCCTCGGCCTGCTGCTTGTTCTTCAGCATTTCGCCGGCGTAGTTGGCGATGACCTCGTCGGGGATGTTCGTCATGCCGTACTGGGCAAACTGAATGCGCGTCACCACCTTGGCGGTCTCCAGCACGTCGTCGTGGTTGATTTTCACGTCGAACTGGTCGGAGAGCTGCTCCTTGATGAGATGCCAGGTCAGTTCCTCCAGGCTCTTGTCAAAATTATTCTCCACGAACTCCTCGCCCTTGTCGGGGTTGTTGAGTCGCATGATTCGCTTCAGCATTTCGGTGGGATACTCCAGCGTTCCGATGCGTTCGGTGAGGTATTTGCGCAAGTCAGTCATGAACTTATAGTCGCTGTCGATGGCGAACTGGGCCTCCAGCGTCTCGCGCACCTTGGCGCGGAACTCCTCCTCGCTTGAGACCACGCCTTCGCCCATCACTTGGTCAAACAATTTCTGGTCGAGGGCGGCGGGTTCGTAGCGTGTGATTTCCGTAATCTGGTAGCTGAAGTCGCCCGTCTTGGCGGCCACCTCCTCCTTCTGAATCTTGAGCAGCGACGACAGTTCCGTCTCGTTGCCGTTGTAGGCGGCGAAGGGCGAGAACACGATGACATCGCCCACCT
>JABUUA010000022.1:0-5036 GCA_021443405.1 Bacteroidaceae bacterium | reverse complement strand
TCTTTCCCTTCACCGATGCTTTGGATGATGCTCAATTGAATACCACGGAAGTCCTCGTACCCCCAGACGGAACGTAGGACTTGCTGGTACTTCTCATACTGGTTCATTTTCTGTGGGGCGGATGTCCTCTATCTGTAGTTGCAACTCGCCGCGTTTGTGCGTGTTTTCCTCGATGGAATATGCGATGTCGAAGGAGCGTTTGGATTTGATGTACCTTGCCTGCGAACTTTGTCCGAAGGCGATTCCGTTCATGACATGGATGCTTTGATTGTCCACCAGTTCCAGTTTGATGTGCTCCTGCGTGCGCCCCACCACTTTGCTCGTTCCGTAGTCATAGACTTTCTCTGTGTAGAAGATAGGTTTGGCGTTGCCGGGTCCGAAGGGTGCGAAGCGTTTGATGTCAGCATAGAAGCGGCGGTTGATGTCCTTGAAACTGATTTTGGCATCGATTTGCAGCACCGCTTTGGTCTGTTCAGGCAAGATATGCTCCTCCACATACCTTTCAAATCGTTGGCAGAACGCCTCGATGTTATGCGCGGGGAGGCTCAATCCTGCGGCATACGTGTGACCGCCAAAGTTGTCGAGCAGGTCGCGACAGCTCTCGATGGCCTTGTAAACGTCGAAGCCCGGAACGGAGCGCGCGGAGCCCGTCGCCACGTCGTCGGAGCGGGTCAGCACCACGCTCGGGCGGTGATAGACCTCGGTCAGTCGCGACGCCACGATGCCGATGATTCCCTTGTGCCACTGCTCGTTGAAGATGACGATGGCCTTGTGCTCGTGGTCTTGGTTGATGGTCTCGGCAATGCGGTTGGCCTCCTCGGTCATGGATTTGTCCAGGTCCTTGCGCTGGTCGTTGTAGTGGTTGATGCGGTTGGCCTGTCGCAGTGCTTCCTTGTAATCCTGCTCCACCAGCAGCGTCACGGCCTCCTTTCCGTTCTGCATGCGTCCCGAGGCGTTGATGCGCGGCCCGATTTTGAAGATGATGTCGCTCATGGTGAGTTCGCGGTCGCCCAGTGCGCAGACGTCGATGATGGCTTGCATGCCCACCGACGGATTGGCGTTCAGCTGGCGCAGGCCGTGGTAGGCGAGCACGCGGTTCTCGCCCATGATGGGGACAAGGTCGGTGGCGATGCTCACGGCGCAGAGGTCGAGCAGCGGGATGAGTCGCGAGAACTCGATGCCGTTGCTCTGGGCGAAGGCCTGCATCAGTTTGAAGCCGACGCCGCAGCCCGAAAGGTCTTTGTAGGGGTAGGGCTCGCCCGGCCTCTTGGCGTTGAGGATGGCCACGGCGGGCGGCAGCACCTCGTCGGGGACGTGGTGGTCGCAGATGATGAAGTCGATGCCGAGGTCCTTGGCGTACTGGATGTTCTGCACGGCCTTGATGCCGCAGTCGAGCACGATGATGAGCCGGACGCCGGTCTCGTAGGCATATTCCACTCCTTGTGTCGAGACTCCGTAGCCCTCGTCGTAGCGGTCGGGGATGTAGTAGTCGATGTTGGAGTAGAACTGCTGGAGGAATTTGTAGACGAGGGACACGGCCGTCACGCCGTCGACGTCGTAGTCGCCGTACACCATGATTCGCTCCTTGCGGGCCAGCGCGTCGTTGAGGCGGGCCACGGCGCGGTCCATCTCGCGGAAGAGGAAGGGGTCGAGCAACTCGTTCAGCTGCGGGCGGAAGAAGCGCTTGGCCTCGGCCGCCGTGGTGATGTTGCGCTGCAGCAGCAGCCCGGCGAGGGTAGGGTGGATGCCCAGTTCCTCGCCCAGTGCCGCTGCCTTGGCCTGTTCGTCAGCCGTGGGGGGTGTGTAGTCCCAGTTGTAGTTCACTTAGATGCCCAGTTTCTTGCGGATGTCCTTGGGTATGGCGTTCTTGTTCACCATGTAGTCCATGGTCTTGGCCACGATGAAGTTCTTCGACATATACCAGATGCCCTTGTAGTCGCCGGCCTCGCCCCACGAGTTCTTCACCATGTAGTATTCGCGTCCGTTCTGGTCGGTGGCGATTCCGTAGATGAGCATGCCGTGGTCGTCGGTCAGTTCCCACTCGTCGAACTCCTTCTGTCGCATTTCCTGCGTGGGGGTCTTCTCGGGAGCGTTGACGCCCATCTCCGCCATCTTCTTGTTTTTGTCGGCGGCCGAGAGTCCGAGCCAGTGGGCCATGTCGCTGCCTTCGAGGCTGGCGGCCTTTTCCGTGTCGTAGAGGATGGCCAGACCCTGGCGGGTGAAGCCGGGGTCGCTCACGTCGCCGCCCCAGGCCACGGTGTAGCCGTTGCGCACGGCGTTGTCAATCACGCGGGCCATCTCGTCGATGGGCAGGTTCCACGAGCCGGGCTGTCGCCAGTTGTCCTGCACCTCCACGGCAAACTGCGTGTAGAAGGGGTGGTGGGTGTAGCTGGTGATGGTCACGTAGTCGTTCCAGTCGAGTCCGAGGCTGTTGGCGAAGGTCTTCGGGGTGTAGGTCTTGCCCTCGTACTTGAACTCCTCGGGGCATTTGCCCAGATAGGCGTCGAGGATTCCCTGCAGTCCGTTGCGCCACGTGGGGGTGATGGTCTTCGACTTGCTCAGTGCCACTGCATCGACGTAGGGCTCCATCACGGCGAAGAACTCGTTGAAGTTGTTCAGCGTGTCGCCGTACATGGTTCCGGGGAGCGGCATGGCTTCCTCGGGGCAGATGCCGTAGTTCTGCAGGACGTAGAGCACGTCGTAGGCGGCTCCGCCTTGCGAGAACTGTGCGTCGCCGTGCATGCGCACTTTCACCACGGCGCGGTCCATGTAGTTCTTGTTGCAGACGAACATCTCGCACAGGTCGTAGTTCTTGCCGGTCTTCTTCAGTATTTCGGCCTCGAAGTACGAGAGCGTCGAGTAGTTCCAGCAAGTGCCGCTGCGGCTCTGGTTCTTGATGCTGGTGATGGGGTTCTCCACCACGGTGGTGAACACGGGTTTGTTGCTCTTCGCCGAGTCGGCCGCCTCTTGGGCGTTCAGGCCCGTTGCCAGGGTGGCGAGCAGGGCCAGGGAGAGGATTTTCTTCATGTCGTAGTCTATTTTGTGTTTTGATTTGCGTACAATAAGCACACAAATTTAACACAAAAAAACGACATTCGCGCCACGTCGAGTCTTAATAATGCTTAATTCTTCCGTTCGGGAAGGTTCATGGGTCGGCCGTTTGGAGGGCGCTGGCCGCTTCCCCCCCCCCCCGGATTCAACCCACGTCGGTCGGTCGGGGACTACCGCCGCCCCCCGTCACACCGTGGCGGCGAAGGCGCGGCTCACGTAGTTCTGCGTGCTGCGGCAGGCTTCGCCGGCAAAGGCGGTGGCGTAGCGGACCAGCTCCGCCCACTGCTCGCGGGGGAGGCGGGCAAGGTCGGCGTGGCGGATGCCCAGCCGCTGGAGACCCACGATGAAACCGGCGTTGAAGTTGTCGCCGGCGCCCACGGTGCTCACCACGTCGTCCACGCGCGGCGCCGCGAAGTCGAGCGCTCCCTGCGGCGTGCAGACGGTGATTTGTCCGGCGCCGGCCGTGCAGATGAACACGGGGCAGTGGGCGGCGATGTGCTCGCGATAGATGGTGCGGGCGTCGCGGCAGTCATACATCACCTCGAAGTCGTCGGCCGAGCCGCGGACGATGCTCGCCTGTCGGAAATTGCTCTCGATGGCCGCCCTCAGCAGGGGCAATTCTTCCCGATGACTTCGGCGAAAATTGAGGTCGTAGTAGATGGTGGCGCCGCTCTCGCGGGCTTGCTGCAGCGCCGCCACGATGGCCGTGCGCGTTCCGTCGCAGATGGCGAAATAGGAGCCGAGCAGCAGCACGTCGCCCGCCGTCATCGCGGGCAGGTTCCAGGGCACGGCGGCCTGCGGTGTGTTCTTGTAGAAGGTGTAGCTGGCGTCGCCGTTCTCGTCGAGGTAGGCCAGCGAGATGGCGGTCTTTTCGTGGGCGAGCATCTCGAAGTTGTCCGTGCTCACGCCGTTGTCGCGCAGGAACTGCGAGATGTCGCGCCCCGGACGGTCGTTGCCCACATAGCCCACGAACGAGCAGGGAACGCCGGCGCGCCCGAGCGAGATGACGGAGTTGAAACAACTGCCTCCGGGCACTGCCGCCACGGGCTGTCCGCCAAGGAACACAATGTCGAGTATGGTTTCGCCTATGCCTATCGCCTTCCCCGCCAGCGCGTTGCTGCGGTGCTCGGTGGCGGTCGGCTGCTTGCTGTCTGTCATGCTGCAAATGGTTTTTAGTTGGTCGGTGACAAGAATCCGGTGGCAAAAGTACGGAATATTTGTGAAATGCGCAACCCTTCCCCTCCGTTTTTGCCCCGCCGGGCGTGGTCGGTTCGGCAGTCAGTCCGGCCGTCTCGCGCCGCTGCTTTTCCGTGCGGTCGAGTGGGAGTGCGACCACCCTCCCAGAACTCCCAAAACTCCCAAAGAAAATAATGACCCGAAAATCAATACATTATATATATTTATTTCCCCATATATATATTAAAGCGGTATAGTAATATAGCTATAGGGCCGGGTATATCTTTTTTTTTGGGAGTTTTGGGAGTTTTGGGAGGAAGTGTCACTACGGCAACCTCACGTAACTTACTAACTTTTAATACGTAAACACGAATTTTCTTGCTTTTTTCATGTGCTTTCCTTGCCAGATTTGTCAATTGAATGGCAGATAATAAGTTGATATACAGTATTTTGTTCAGTAGTGAACACGTTTTGAACATAAAGTGACCGCTTCGGCCTGAGTAGAAGCCGCCGCCGCTTCGGCAAATGCAGCCGCCCAACTTAGTGCGAGGGGCAGTCTTTGGGTTTCTTGCCGCGTTTCTCTGTCATCGAAGTCTGTCGTGTCTCTCTCGCGCAGTGAGCTTGTGCGCGCGAGCCAGCAAGAGCGAGAGCAAGAGAGTTTTGCGATTTGAAATTACACCTTTTTCGACCTTTTTGCAGAAAAAACGGCCCCTCTGCAAAAAAAAAATGCACCTCCAACAAAAATTTTTCAAAAATGTTCGCCCCCGACGACTGAGCACACACATAAGGACGTCTTGACAAAATCATCT
>JABUUA010000226.1 GCA_021443405.1 Bacteroidaceae bacterium | reverse complement strand
GTGAACCAGCACATGAACGACCAGTTCATGCAGTTCGACTTCGAGGCTGAGAACGCATACGACGACGCCACCATGCTGCTCATCGACTTCGCCAACGGCGACCTCAGCCAAGTGTATATGCCCGTGATGGCCGTGAACCGCACCGGTCTTCCCAATCTCTACGACCCCTCGCTCAGCATCCCCGACAACCCCGCCATCTGGGTCATCACTCCGCAGTTTGCCGACGCTATTCTCTACGAGCCTGCGCTGAAGACTCCGACCTTCGCCAGTGTAGAGGCCGAATGCAAGCTTGACGCTTACAAGGAGAATCTGGACATCAAGGTGACGGGCAACATCACAGAGGGCGTTCTGCCCGAAGACGAGCAACTCTATCTCTCGGTGTATGTGATGGAGGACGACGTGTTCACCGACAGTCAGGAAATGCCCGACGACGCTGAGTTCAACGCGCTCTACCCCGACGGCACTTACATGCAGCAAAACGTGATTCGTCTGTGCCTCACTCCCCTCTACGGCACGGCCGTGGGCAAGGGCGGCAGTTTCTCGAAGGAATTCACCGTGGAGCTTGACAGCGAATGGAAGGTGGACGACATGAGCGTGGTGGCCTTCCTCACCCGTTCGGAAAAGAACGACTGCATGAACCGCACCGTCATCAACGCTACCGAGACCTTCCTCAGCGATGCCGACGGCGTGGAGAGCATTGCCGCCGGACGCGCCGAAAATGCCGCACAGCAAATCTTCAGTCTCACCGGCCAGCGCGTGAACCATCCGCAGAAGGGCATTTACGTGGTTGCCGGCAAGAAAATCGTCATCCGCTAAACCATGAACATCAAGAGAATACTGACCACCATCGCGCTGACCATCAGCCTGGCGGCCCACGCGCAGACGGAGAATCTCTGCTACGGATTCGCTCCGCGAACCTTGGCACCCGAGGACATTGCCGCCCACGGAACGGCCATGAACAACTTCATCGAGTGTGCCATCTGCCTCAATCCCAGCGCCGACCCGCTGCTCGCCAGTCTCAAGGGCAGCAAGGTGGTGGGCGTGCGCTGCTACCTGCGCGCCGACTACAAGCAGAAGTC
>JABUUA010000225.1 GCA_021443405.1 Bacteroidaceae bacterium | reverse complement strand
TGCCCAACGACGTGTATCTCGACACACAAAAGCAGCAAATCATCATCATCACGGGTCCCAACATGGCCGGTAAAAGCGCGCTTCTGCGCCAGACCGCCCTCATCACGCTCATGGCACAGATAGGTTGCTTCGTGCCCGCCGAGAGCGCCCGCATCGGTCTCGTGGACAAAATCTTCACGCGTGTGGGGGCCAGCGACAACATCTCCATGGGCGAGAGCACTTTCATGGTGGAGATGAGCGAGGCGGCCAACATTCTCAACAACCTTTCGGAACGTTCTCTCGTGCTCTTCGACGAGTTGGGGCGCGGCACCTCTACTTACGACGGCATCTCCATCGCGTGGGCCATCGTGGAGTACATCCACGAAAATGCCAAGGCTCATGCGCGCACGCTCTTCGCCACGCACTATCACGAGCTCAACGAGATGGAGCAGACCTACCCGCGCATCAAGAACTACAACGTGTCGGTGCGCGAGTCCGAGGGCAAGGTCGTCTTCCTGCGCAAACTGGAACGCGGCGGCAGCGAACACTCCTTCGGCATACATGTGGCCAAACTCGCGGGCATGCCCGGCACCATCGTGAAGCGTGCCGACCAGGTGCTCCTGCAGCTCGAGGCCACGAAGAATAGTGAGGTGGGGGGCACCATACAACTTCCCAAGCAGCAGGACGGCGTGCAGATGTCGTTCTTCCAACTCGACGACCCCGTGCTTTGCCAAGTACGCGACGAGATACTCAATATCGACGTCAACAACCTCACTCCGCTGGAAGCGCTCAACAAACTCAACGACATCAAGCGCATCGTGCGCGGAAAATAACTGCAATGACCAAGAAAATTCTACTGGTGGGCGACCTCGTGGGCTACGGACGACTGGCCATCTCGGCACAAGCGTCGGTACTCACTCCCAAAGGCTACAGCGTAGCCTATCTGCCGACGGCCCTCGTCAGCAACAACTTCTGCTATCAGCAATACGCCATGCTCGATACGACGGAGTACATGCGTCAGAGCATCGCCACGTGGCAACAATTAGGATTCAACTTCGACGTCGTCAGCATCGGCTTCATTGCCTCCGACGAACAGGCCGCGATG
>JABUUA010000224.1 GCA_021443405.1 Bacteroidaceae bacterium | reverse complement strand
ACGCAGGACGGCGCACAGCGAGGCGCAACCTTCCGGGCCATGGTGGACTCGCTCTTCGGGCCGAGCCACTCGGTGGACGACTTCTGCCGACGCGCCCAATGGGTGAACTACGACGGCTACCGCGCCCTCTTCGAGAGCCGCAGCGCCCAGCGACGCGGTCTGCTGCTGTGGATGTCGCATCCCGCATGGCCCAGCATGGTGTGGCAGACCTACGACTATTACTTCGACCCCACCGCAGCCTTCTTCGGCTGCCAGCGCGCTTGCGAGCCGCTGCACATTCAGTGGAATGCGGCCACCGGCCACGTCGAGGTGGTGAACTACAGCGCCGGCTCGCACCAAGGACTTATGGCGCGCGCCGAGGTGTGGGACACGAAGGGACGGCTCTGTTGGGCCGACTCTGCCCGAATCGACTCAGACGAAGACACTACCCTGCCGCTCATGACGCCGCGTCTCCACCCCACCGAACAACAGTTGCTGCGCCTCACACTCACCGACGCCAAGCGCCGTCGCCTCTCACACAACGACTATATTCACGGCGCCCCCATCACCCTCGAGTCGGCGCCCGGCGACCTGCTCCGCTGCGAGAAATGGCGCATAGAGAGTGCGCCCGGGGAGCGAACCTACTGCGTGACAGTGACCAACGAAGCCGACTGCCTCGCACCCATGGTGCGGATGACCGTTCGAACGCCCGACGGCGAACTTGTACTGCCCGCCTTCTTCTCGGACAACTACATCACGCTGCTTCCCGGCGAGGAACGCACCGTGACAGTAACCGTGCGAGACGAAGATTGCAGAGGAGAGGAAGTCGTTGTGGGGATTTAAGCCCCCGAACCAGTTCTTCCACTCAGCACAATAAATAGCAAAAAAAGGCTGATACCTCGTGAGAAGTATCAGCCTTAATGTTATAACTATTAAAAGTTTTACCAGACAGCAAAATTCGCGTCCAGACATAGTGATTTAGTCATCCAGACAAATTTGTTAAGTCGTCCAGACAAATCTCCTCATTCGTCTATATAAATTTCCTCATTCGACCATATAAACGAAGAAAGGCCTCCCTCCACAGGGAAAAGAGTGGAGGGAGGCCAGAATCTTA
>JABUUA010000223.1 GCA_021443405.1 Bacteroidaceae bacterium | reverse complement strand
TACTGGATGCACAACAACATGATTACCATCAACGGGCAGAAGATGGGCAAGAGCCTCGGCAACTTCATCACCCTCGAAGAGTTCTTCACCGGTTCCAACAAGCTGCTGGCACAGGCCTACACCCCGATGACCATCCGCTTCTTCATCCTCCAAGCCCACTACCGCAGCACGGTGGACTTCAGCAACGAAGCCCTGCAAGCCGCCGAGAAGGGACTGGCACGGCTGATGGATGCCATCCGCGGACTGGAGAAGGTTGTGCCCGCGGCCACGTCTACGGTGGACGCGAAATCGCTGCGCGCCAAGTGCCACGAAGCCATGAACGACGACCTCAACTCTCCGATTGTCATCGCCCACCTCTTCGATGGCGCCAAGATGGTGAACAACATTCTGGCCGGAAACGACTCCATCACCGCCGACGACCTGCACGAACTGAAAGAAACCTTCCACCTCTTCAGCTTTGACATCCTCGGACTGAAGGAAGACAACGCCTCCAACGAAGCCCGCGAAGCCGCCTTCGGCAAGGTGGTGGACATGCTGCTCGACGAGCGCGCCAAAGCCAAAGCCAACAAGGACTGGGCCACCAGCGACAAAATCCGCAACGAGCTCACCGCCCTCGGCTTCGAGATTAAGGACGGCAAGGAAGGCAGCGAGTGGAAGCTGAACAAATGATGCGCCGGGAGAAAGAGGGGCTGAAAAAGGTTTGTGCTTTACTCTTTCGGGAAACGAAGAGGTGGAAAAACAGGTCGTATACAAGACATTTTGCAGATATTGTAAATGAGTGGTTGTACATAAAGTCTTAATCGTTTAATTCCGGTGGACTTTCCTACTGTTCACTTTGTTTATCCTTTTGCTTATTCTTATGTTTATCTTCACATATTAAAATAGCAATAAATAATACTTTTATGAACTACACGGCTAAGAGCGATTTCAAGAAGATTTTCGAAAACAAAGGTTATGTGGGTGCGTTGGCCGAGAAAAGCTCGAATAACTTTGAGTATATTTACAAGAATACAGTCAATAGAAACTCCCGCTTGTTTTATTTTGCGGTGGGGCATAAATTCAAGAACCTGCCGGTGCCTGCAAGTATTCTTTTCAGGAAAGAGTATGATGAG
>JABUUA010000222.1 GCA_021443405.1 Bacteroidaceae bacterium | reverse complement strand
ATCCAGGGCGTGATGAAGCGCATCAAGGCCAAGGGCGCCAACGTAGTCATCTACGAGCCCACGCTGGAGGACGGCACGCTGTTCTTCGGCAGTCTCGTGGTCAACGACCTCGCGAAGTTCAAGGAGCAGAGCGCCGCCATCATCGCCAACCGCTACGACGCCTGCCTCGACGATGTGGCCGACAAGGTGTACACCCGCGACATTTTCAAGCGCGACTAACCCTCGTCACGCCGACACCCACCCTTCCACGCGCCGGTCAGCCACCGCTGTCGGCGCGCTGTTTTTGTCGTTTCATGAGCCAATCCGCAGAACTTTTTCCCGAAATTTCTGCTAAAACGCCCTTTCGTCCCTTAAAAATCGACTTATCGGCTCAAATGTGTCATCAAACAAAATATTATCGGTTCACTTTGAGCCGATAATGCGATATTATTGTGTATCTTTGCAGTCACGCAACAAAAACAGACCCATCCATGACTCTGGAAACCGAAATTCTGCAGATTCTGCACGACCATCCCGACAGCAACCGCGCGGGAATAGCACAGCGACTGAAGGCCGCTCCCAGCGACGCCACCGTGAAACGCGCCCTGGCCGCGCTGGTGACGCAAGAACTCATCGACGTGCTGGGCAAGGGACCCTCCACACGTTACCGCCTTGGCAATAAGGCGCTCATGACTCGAACATTTGAAAACAACACGAACTATATGAAGAAGAACATCGCTCTCATCACAGGCGTTACGGGTCAGGACGGCAGTTATCTGTCGGAATTCTTGCTCGCAAAAGGTTACGAAGTACACGGAATCATCCGCCGTTCGTCGGTGGACTACCGCGAGCGCATCTCCCATCTCGAGGGCAAGCCCGGCTTCCACCTGCACTACGGCGACCTCGGCGACTCGATGTCGCTGGTGAAAGTAGTGGGCAAAGTACGCCCCACCGAAATCTACAATCTGGCCGCACAAAGCCATGTGCAGGTAAGCTTCGACTCGCCGGAGTTCACCGCCGACGTGGACGCCACGGGCGTGCTGCGCGTATTGGAAGCGGTTCGCGCGTGCGGACTGGAGAAGTCGTGCCGCATCTACCAGGCCTCCACATCGGAGCTCTACGGCAAGGTGGAGGAGGTTCCGCAGAACGAGAACACGCCCTTCCACCCCTACTCGCCATACGCCGTGGCGAAACTCTA
>JABUUA010000221.1 GCA_021443405.1 Bacteroidaceae bacterium | reverse complement strand
CGCCCAAGCCAACGGCTGGATGCAGATTGTGCTCACCAACGACCAGCCCGAGGCGAAGGACCTGAGCCTTATGCTCCGCTACACCACCGCCGACCAAGGTCGCAAATGCACCATCCGCGTCAACGGCAAGGTGCTCACGACTTACACCGTGCCCGGCAGCGTTCGCGGGGCCGACGACAATGGTTTCTTCAACCTCGAACTGCCGCTCGGCGACCTTGCCTTCGACAAGAACGACCAGCTGCAGGAGAAATACACCGTGCGCATCACCGCCGACCAAGGAACGCTCTGCCCGGGTCTCTACTACATCCGCCTCATGCGCGACTACGAGGCACCGGAGAGCACCGACTACGCTTTCCGCGCCGCCGACTGGGGTTTCTCGGGCGACGCCAACCGCGTGTCGCAGGACAAGATAAAGGTGGATACCGAGGCCAACACCATCACGCTGCGACAGAGCGGCAGCAACAACATCTGCCTGCGCTACGGCAGTGAGCGCGAGTACGACGTTCCCCTGGCACAAAAGTTCCTCGTCATCCGCGGCACCAACCTCAGCACCACCTCCGCCACCGCCCATTATCTCTGGTGGCTCAACGGCAGCAACGCGGGAACACAAGTGGCTCCCAGCCAGAAGATGACGCTCGCCGACGGACGCGTGCAACTGGTCTGGGACATCACGAAGAGCGGCATCGACGCCAACTGCAAGTCGGACCCTTGGAACCTGACCACGGCTTACAACGACTACAGCACGCTCTTCGGTCTCACGGCCAAGACGAGCACCAAGGATGTGGTCATCTCCTACATCGGCTTTCTCAGTGAAGAGCAGCTCAACGGCACGGCCAGCGAGCCCGCCGGCGACGGCATAGAGAGTGCCACAGCCGGCACGCCCCGCCAGTACTACGCCCTCAACGGCATGCGTCTGAGCCGTCCGCAGCGCGGCATCAACATTGTGCGTCACACCGACGGCCGCACTACCAAGATGCTCAACTAACCCCACCTCTGCGCGTGCTTACTCCCCCACCCGACACTTGCCTCCTCCACTGCTGCTGTGCGCCGTGCAGCGCCGCCATCATCGAGTGGATGCTGGCCAACAACGTGCGGCCCACGCTCTACTACTGCAACCCGAACATCTACCCGCGCGAGGAATACGACATCCGCAAGAACGAGCTCACCCGTTATGCCGAG
>JABUUA010000220.1 GCA_021443405.1 Bacteroidaceae bacterium | reverse complement strand
GGGCAATCGCACCGACGACGGCAAGTTTAACATTTTGTGCAGTTCCGACAAGTCGAAACTCTCGGCCTCCCACTTCAAATCTGCCGACAATCGAGCGGGGTCAAGCAGATGATACAGCGTTCCCTTCGCCCTTGCTGCCAACATCGGTTCAATGAGAAGATGCTGAGCGTCAACGTGCAACGTGTCCACATTTCCACTTAAAGAAAGGTCGGCCGTCAAACCGTTCTTCGGTAAGTAGTCGGCATAAGCGGGCACAAACAACGCGACATCTGTTTTCGCTACGGCGGCTTTCAGCGAAGCCGTCATGTAACCGCCAGCGTTCTCCGTAAGAGCTGTCCAAGAAAGCTGGACGTCGCCCGAAAGATGACTATGCGGCGTTGCAAGCGAGAGGTAGGAAACCGTCATTTGTTGCTCGTCGAGTTGGAGGCTGCCAGACAGTCCACACAGTTCCAATCCACTTTGTTCGCGTGCTTGTCCTTGCAAAATACGAGCAGAGACCCGAGTGCCCTCCTCCACATAAAGCAGACTTTCAACTATCAAGTTCACATCACTTGCTTTCAAGTGATTATAATCAAGTCCATCTGTCAATGGTTTGTAGGGCTGGTCATACTGCAGACATGGGCAGAGCATTTCAGCCCGAACAACGGAATATCGACCTTCTGCGAGATTGACATCACCGTCAGTCAGGCGCAAAGTATCGATTTCGCCCCCCACTCGAAGCGAATCTCCAGGCTGATGGAAGACCACAGAAGAGCGGGTGAGCAATATGTCGTCGATGAGCACTCGCCATGGCAATGGATTGCTATCGGCGGTGTCCACCACCGTGGTGTCGAGCATTGCGATATCCACAGTACTATTGTGTAGCGCGACGGAAGAAAGATGTACGATTTTCTCCTTCAAATCAAGATTGCCCGCAGCCAAGTGGAACTGCCCCACCCGACCTTGCAGTTGTGTGGTGGCAATAAAGTCGCGCGAATGAAAAGCACCTTCTTCAAGGTCGATGGCTTCCACTCCAATATTGCCGCGTAAGATATGACCGAAATCAAGGTCAACAAGACAATGGCGAACGGCAAGCAGCGTGTCGGGATTGGTGGCAACTACGCCTTGCAAGTCAAGGTCGAGCAACGGCGAAAGCCGGAATCGCTCAATGCGAACCTCCACACCCGACTGCTCACTCGCATAAGCACAAATTTTGTCAATTCCCCACCG
>JABUUA010000021.1:29660-54596 GCA_021443405.1 Bacteroidaceae bacterium | reverse complement strand
GGAGTCGATGTCGCCCATCAGTTCCATGAACCGCTGCCGCTTCTGCGCGAAGGCGGCGCTCCGAACACCCTGCGTGTCGCGCAGCCGGCGCAGTTCCATCTGCACGGTGTGGGCGTGGTCGGTGAGAGCCTGTCGCGTCACGTCCACCGCGTCGTAGCGGTAGTTGTCGTTGTCGGCTTGCACGGTGAGCAACCAGCGGGCGGCATCCACCACCTCCTGCTTGTCCCAGTCATACGGGGCGTTGGCCCAGCTCGAAGCGCTCCAGCCCTCCAGATTCGGACGGGCGCAGAACACCGGCTCGCGGCAACCTTGCTGGTTTGCCCCGTTCTGCCGATAGACGGTGGCCAGCAACTTGCCCCAGGCTCGTCGGGCCGCCTCGCTGTCCACGCCGTAGCGGCACGGGAGATGTCCGTCGAGCCACTGCCGCGCGTCGGGCACCGCGTCGAGCCACGGCAGTTCGAACACCAGTTCGTACAGCACGGGGTTGGTCTCTATGCCCTCGGGCGTGACGCCCACGCCGCGCAACGCCGGCCGCTGCCGATGCTCCCGGAAGTAGGCGAGCATCTGCTCCATGCAGCCGTACAGACCGATGTTGCCGCCATAGTTGTGCAGCATGCAGAACACGTAGTCGCGCCCGTCGCTGAAGTAGGGGTACATCGTCTGGCGCTCCGACGAGAGGTCGAGCAGGAGGGTCTTTTCCTTCGGCAGCGCCGCCACTCGCCCTTCGTCGTAGGCGTTCACCTGCCACATCTGCGCCACCCAGATGGGGGCTTCGCCAGCCGGTTTTGTGCGGTTCATGGCCTCGCGGGCGGCGTCGCACAGCGCTTGGTAACCCGTCACGCCCATTCCGGCGGGCTTTCCGCGCTCGTGAACGGGGTCGAGACTGTAATAGTCGGGCAGGAATCCGAATGTTTCCGCTATGCGTTCGTAATACTTCCGACTGAGTTCGTCGAAGGCCTGCCGCCCCGACGCTGTGGTCACGTTGAGCAGACGAGGCGACTCGAAGCCGCACCACCGCCCTTCGTAAGCCTCGGCCTGACGGTCGGCGACATATTTGGCCGGAGCCATCCCCACGAAACCGGGCAGACAAGGACTCATGCCCAATTCGCGCATGCGGTCGGTGATGGCCCGTCCCAACTGCGCCTGGCGTTCATACCACCAAGCGGGATTGGGACCGCCGTGCCCGAGCAGGTTGTTCATCAACCACCAGGCTTGGAACATGGGCCCGGCCACAAAGACGCTGGCCTCGTCGTGGGTGAAGCTGCAGTCTTGCGTGAGGAGGTCGTGCCACACCGCGTCGATGCCCACAATCTGCAACGGGAGGTTGACACCGTGCAGGGCCATCCAGTCGATTTCCTGCATCCAGCGCTCGGTGTCCCAGTTGCTCATCGAATAGGAGAACGTGCAGTAATTGATGTAGTAACGATAAGGCAACTGCGTGACGTGGGTCTCGGGGCGTCGCGGCAACACCCAGCGGCGACGGGTCAGGTCGTCGGTCAGATGATTCCACGTAATGCTTACGTGCATGTAGTGTTTCAAATACCATCCGAAGCCGGCCGAGGCGGCGCTCAGGGTGTTGGCCGTGATGCAAGGTCGCCCGCCTCGCTGCGAGAGAGTGAAGTACTCGGGCTGGTCGTCCGCGCACAGGCGAAATTCTATTTTGTCATGCGCGCCCCGTCCGCACACACGGTCAGCCAGCGCGTCCAGCGCCTTGTGCCCGCGGGCCTGGGCGCCGATGCTCATCGCCCAGAAGAAAAGGAATAGCAGTCGTTTCATGGTGCTCACAAAGTTACGAAAAGATTCGGTTAAATTGTAAAGACGACAGCATTCCTCGACCGTTAATAAAACTTAAAATCACATAAAAAGCTTGTCGAAGGAGCACACTCGTGGGGAGAAATACGTATCTTTGTCCAAATTACGAAATGAAAGTAACCTTAATATTAACCCAAACAAAAACTATCATGAAGAAGATTACATCTTTTTTTGCCATGCTTTTGTTGTTCGTGCTGGGCGCCAGCGCACAATCCTCCGAGTTTGAACTGAAGGGAGTAAGTGTCGGCGGTGCAGTGGCAGAAATGACTCCAAACACATGGTATTTCCTCGCACAGCACCGTGGTGGTTCTGCTCACGCCGAAGTGGGCGGTCTGCCTCAGGGCGCAGGCTTTGCCTACGACACGGGCGTGGGAACGCACTCCAAGAAGTCGAACGCCGACCCTGTTGCCGACGAGACTTCGGCCGACGTGGCCGCCAAGTACATGGTTCGCTTCGTCGAGAGTGTCAATGTCGATGGCGCTTATCAGCTCCAGTTCGGTACGGGCAATTGGCTCGACGCCGACCTGAACATCACAAGCAATGTTTACGACGCAGTTGACCTCAACGTCTATCTCATCAACGTGTTGGAGGGTGAAACGACTGGTCCGCAAGAAGGTCACTTCGCCATCAACAAGTGGAACATGGCCGACCGTCTCGACAACAACAGTAACGGCGGAACCCTCGCTTGGTGGGGAACCGGCGAGCTGAACAGCATCAACGGCAACAACGACTGGTCAATCCACGAGGTTGTCTGGGTGGACATCGACCCCCGCGACGCTGCTCTTGCCGCGCTGGTTGAGATTCTGAACGAGTACGACAACGTGGAATTTGTGCCCGGCACCGCTCCTGGTCAGTACGACCCCGCTGCTGTGGAGGCTTTCAACAACGCTCTCGCAGCTGCTCACGATGCTGACGGCCCCGACGCCGAGTCGCTCACTCCCGAGGAAATCAAGGCTCTCGGCCAGGCCATCATCGACGCTTACAACGCTTGCTTGGCCACCAAGGTATTCTTCTATACCCCCAACGGCTACTACCACATTGTGAACGCTCTCGAGTTCTACGAGAACGTCGAGATTCCTTCTGAAGTGGAAGGTGGCGACCCCACCACGGAGACCATCTATCCGCAAAAGGCAATGTATGCCGACGGCACTCTTGCCAAGTGGACCACCCTCGACCCCAGCGCTTGCCCGTTCTTGTGGAAGTTCGAGGAAACTCCCGAACACGAATACACCATCACCAACATGGCCACCGACGGCGGTTTCGCTCCTGCCACGGCTACCTCAGCCAACATCACCATGGCTGAGACCGGGACGGTCATGCACATCGAGGCTTTGCGCACTGAGGACGACGGCCGAAACATCGTTGCCCTGATTCCCGCAAGCCAGGCTAACGAGGACTATCGCTACCTCCACGCTGGTGGTCACGGCGGCGGCGCCGGCAAGGCTGGCAACATCGTTGCTTGGACTACCAACGGTTCACCCGCTAGTGAATGGGTGCTCGTTCAAGTAAGTGACGAAGAGGCTCAGGCTATCATTGAGGCTTACGAGCCCATCAAGAACCACGACGTCCTGGTGGCTCAGTGGACTGAAATGAAGGCCGACGCTGCTGCGAAGCTGGAGATTGCCAAGGACATCAGCACTACTTTGTATGAGGATCAGCCCTTGGTGACCGACGTAGCTCAGCTCTCTTCACCTTACACTGAGACCAGCGAGGGCAGTATCGAAGCGCTCCTCGACGGCGACACCGGTACTTTCTGGCACAGCGCATGGTCAGCAGGTAGCGTTGCAGGCGGTACTCACTATCTGCAGGTAGAGATGCCCGACGAGACCGTTGCAAGTGCTGCCATGAAGTTCACCCGTCGTAACGTAGTCAACGACCACATCACGGAATGGGGCATCTACGGCACGAACGACGCTGAAGCAGAGAAAGATGCTTGTGACTTGTTGGCAGAGGTAAGCACTCCTTGGGGCAGCAACACCGAGACCGTTACGTCTCCCGTCTTCCCCGTAGGCGAGTACAAGTACCTGCGCTTCTACATCAACAATACGTATGTTCCCGGCGGCAGCACTCGTGGTTATGCCCACATGTCGGAGTTCCAGCTCTATCCCGCCGAAGTAACACAGCGCGACCCCAACCAGTACACGGTTATGGGCAGCATCGTCACCGACCTCGAGGCTGTTCTCGCCGCTCAGACTGACTTGGAGGCTGCTGACGTTACCATCGACGAGTTCAACGCTCTGAAGGCTGCTTACGATGCCTTCATCGCTAAGTTCGTTGATCCCGCCGCCCTGCGCGCAAAACTGGAGGAGGTTGCTCCTCTGTCAGAAGGCGTGGTCATCGGTAACAATCCCGGTGAGTGGAAGGACGCTAACTGCGTGACCGCCCTGACCAACGCTATTGCCGCCGCAACAGCTTACGACCAGTCGGCCGACTACACTCCCGCTAAGAGCGAGGAGCACATCAACACGCTGACCAGCTTGGCAGAGGGCGTTCCCGCCGCTGCTAACCAGGTGCAGACCGGCAAGTGGTATCAGATTCATTTGGCCACCGAGGCTGAATACGACGCTCACGGCTGGGGCAAGAACAACATGATTGCCGACATCAACGAGGAGACTGGCGTAACCCAGCCCGAACTCTTTGGCAAGTTCTTGTCAGTGGCTCAGATTGTTACCGACGAGACGAACACCGACGTTTACAACATCGAGAACATCAATGCTGACGAAGTTGCTCTCGGCCAGCGTCTCTTCTTCCAGGATAAGGAAATGGAGATTCAGGACCAGGAACTTTCTAAGTGGCGCTTCATCGCTGTTGGCGACACGGCTTACATCATCCAGAACAAGGCCACGGGTATGTTCCTGAAGGCTGCCGGCACAAGCGGCGCCGTAACACTGAACATTCATCCCACGCTGTTCACTCAGAAGGCTATCGGCTTCGGTCAGAACCTCCTCACGGGTAAGACTCTTGCCGGCGCCAACAACAACAACTTGCACGCTCAGCGCGACTTCAACACGCTCGTGACTTGGAGCACGCCCGACGTAGGTAGCAACTCTGGTCTCTACATCGTGGAGGTTGAGGACGTTGCCGCTGACTACGACGGCACCGAGTATCAGGACTATGTGCTGACTGGCGAGATTGGCGCTTACTGCTATCCCGTATCTGTTACTCCCGTGAGCAACGACGTTGTTCTCTACGGCGTAACGCTCAACGAGACGGAAGTAACTCTGAGCCCCTTGAAGGACAACACGGCTGCTGCAGGCCAGCCCTTCATGATGATTGCCGGCAGTGTTGAGGACTACAACGCTGAGGCCGAGGCTGCTGACTACGACCTCATCCAGCTGAAGCACGGTTACGAAATCGCCAAGGAGCCCGCAACCATGGATGCTCTGGTGGGTACTTACGACGGTCTGACCATCGGTACTGGCAAGATTGTTCCGGACGGCAACAAACTGGTTGTCACCAAGAAGACTGCCGCCGCTGTAGGCCAGAACGGTGCTTACATCGCTGCTGAGGAAGACCTCGACGTAACCGATGAAGTTACCCTGGTAATCAGCTCTGAGGAGTACGACGCTATCACCTCAGTGGAAGAAGTTAGCAAGAACGGCAACATCTACACCATTGATGGTCGTCTGGTTGGTAATGGCAACATCAACGCTATCAAGAATATGGGTCGCGGCATCTACATTCTGAACGGCGTGAAGGTGGCTGTCAAGTAATAATGTAGAGCACATCTAATTATTTAACAAAAAAAAACAGTCCCGGAGGTTCGTCCTTCGGGGCTTTTTTTGTAACTTTGCCTATATTATTATACTTAAATACTATTTATTCATGAAAAAGTTAACCCTTTTGCTCATGATGCTGCTTACGACAATAGGCACATGGGCGCAGGAAGTTCCCACAGGAGTCCTTGGTGTCGGCGACGACGCAACGACGCTGGAAGTGGGCAAGTGGTACTTCCTCTACAACAACGGCTCCAAGCGCTACATCAAGGAAGATGGCAGCAACGCCTTGAAGCAAACCTCCACCAGCCCCACAGGGCTTGACGCTACAGAAGGCGCCGGCTACTTGTTCACGCTTGTAGCTGAAGGCGACAAGTATTACATCAAGACGGGCCTCGGCAATTATGTCAAGGCTCCCAGCAGCAGTGCACGCGGAACGGGCGCCAGCCCCACAGCTTCGTGGGCACTGAGCATCAGCAGCATTGCCGACGGACATTTCACCATCGGTAACGGGACCTACAAACTCACGGCTCCCACCGACGGCACCGACCCCAAGGGTGGTACTGCAGCCACAGTTGGCAGCATCGGTGACTGGACTTTCCGCGTTGCCAACGCCGCCGCTCCCACCGACTTGACGGGCAAGGCTCTTTACAACTACCAGATGAACAAGCTCGGCTTCATGCGTCTGCACTGTCGCCGCAACATGAACAGCTGGCTGACCACCACAGCAGCGGGTTCTGCCAAGTGCACAACCAACAGCAGCGATCTCACCAGTGTCTGGTATGCCACCAAGAGCGGAGAGGGCTACAACCTGCGCAGCGCCTACACGGGTCAGTATCTGAAGGACGGTTTCTCTGAACCGACCGGCAGCCCCGCCACACTGTACATCCGCTTCAGTCCCAACAACAAGGGCGACGAAGCCTTTGTAAACATTTCATCGAAGGAGGAATTTGGCAACAAGTGCCTCAACCTGATGAACGACCACACGAGCATCACCACTTGGACTTCCGAGGGTGACCCTGGTTGCGACTGGGCCATCGAACTGGTTGAGGACATCGACCTGCAGACCGTGCGCGACAATATCAACGCCGCCACCGGCTACGTTCCTCAGCTCACCGACGGCCGCTACTACCGCATCACGAACGTGAACAACGGCAAGTGCATGACCGAGACGGGCTCAGGTGTCCGCGCCATGAATACGGACGCCACCAACTTCAGCCAGTTGTGGAAGGCTACGCTCAACAGCAACAACAAGGTTTCTTTCCGCAACGCATTCTCGAACAATTACATTCAGAACCAGTCGAACCTCAGCAACATCTATAAGACGGCCAGCACAGAAGCCAGTCATTTCGTAGTGAGCACCGGCGCCGACGAATGGGAATACAGTTGGTACATCACCAACACGAATGGCAACGACAAGGGCATGCACTGCGACAATAGTTCGAACGTCGTGCTGTGGTACAACTCGAACTCTAACAACAAGTGGGCCTTCGTGGAGGTCAACGTGACCGATGATGAGATTGCTGCCGCACAAGAGAGCTATCAGATTTACACCGACGCCGTGACGAACCAGGCCACTTACCAGGCTGCTCTCGACGCATTGTTCACCGACAAGGCTTGCAGTCAGCTGAAGTCTGACATCCAAGCTCTGACCGACGAGCAACTGGCCGCTAACGCCGACTATGCAACCTTGCCGAAAGCCATTAAGGAGATGGTGCTGAAGGTGAAGAACAACACATGGGCCTACACCACCGACAAGAGCAAGGTGACGGACGCTTACGAGAAGTTCTTCCGCGTTGCCGACTATAAGATTTACAGTAATCACCAGAAGATGTCGTGGAGAGAATATACAGGTCAAAGTAACGCCTATGGTAAACTCTCTAATCCCACCAGCATCGTGCTCAACAGCGGTGAGGTGGCTTACATCTATGTGGACCAAGACCCCAAGGCAGAGTGCACGCTGCAAGTGGAGGTGGTTCCCACCGAGGGCGTTCCCGGTGGTCACCAGACCGGCATCTGCACCGACTTGCACAAGGGCTTCAACGTGATTCAGGCCACTGAGCAGAGCTTGCTCTACATCTTCTACCAGCTCGACAATCCCGAGAAATTCCTCGCCGACTATCCCGACATAAAAGTACATGTCGAGGGCGGTGGCGTGCAAGGTTATTTCGACGTGACCCGCGGTATGACCAACCAAGACTGGAAGAACATGATAGACATGGACATGATGCAGCACGACAAGTGTCCCGTCATCAACCTCAAGTCTAAGAATCTCGTGTTCGCCATGCACACTCAGTTGGTGAAGGATGCCATTGCCGAGGCTCATCGTCTGGAAGGTGACGCCATGGAAGACGTAGAACTCCTGCTCCACGTTTGGAACACCATCTGCGCCAACGAAGAGCGTTACCAGGGCCTGGAAGAGTTTGAAGGCCGCTTCAACAACATTTGGAATGTGTTCTCTGTGAACTACAACTACATGTTCGCAACCACCTACGGCACTTACTATCACGAGAACACCCTCTCTGGTTGCATGAACTACTACAACAACCGTCGCTTTACGAGTGACGGCAACGGCGGCGGTCCGTTCTGGGGACCCAGCCACGAAATGGGTCACAACCACCAGAATACCATCTGCATGGTAGGTTGCATGGAGTCAAGTAATAACTTGTTCTCGAACATCAACACCCACGAAGGCGGTATCTGCAACACGCGTTACGACGCTCCCGCCACCAACTTCGACAACTACTTCGCCCTGGGCAAGGAGTGGAACGACCGCGGTATCGACATCAACTGCCGTCTCTACACCCAGCTCTATCTCTACTTCCATGCTCAGAAGCACGACGAGCGCTTCCTGCAGAAACTCTTTAAGGAACTGCGCAAAGACCCCATGTCAAAGGGCACTTGGAACGGTTCGCTCACCGCGACCACCAGTGACGGCGAAGTCATACAAGGCGGTAACGCTGTATCGGGTGCTCAGGACTACCTCCACTTTGCCAAGAAAGTTTGCGACGTGGCGCAGGCCGACCTCTCAGAATTCTTCGAGGCTTACGGAATGTTCGTTCCTGAGAACAATCACTTCGTGGGCGACTACGCCAACTACTTTGTGACCACAACGCAGAAGGAAATCGACGCTGCCAAGGCCTACATGAAGAAGTATCCCAAGAAGTTGGGCAACATCATGTTCATCAACGACCGCCAAGAGCGCCACGAGGCTGACGCCGACAACATCTTCAAGTTCGTTCCGCGCGCCGACGGCCTCCGCTGGAGTGCATCCGGTTCGGGCGAGACCAACGGTTACTACCAGACGGCTTGCAACGGCGGTGACTACGAGAGTTACGACGGACATACCGAATACGATGTCGATGGCGACTATTACACCGTGAGTGGCAGCACCATCTCATTCAAGGGCACTGGTTATCTGGGCCACAAGGTATACGACCTCGACGGCAACTTCATCTGGGCAGTCAACAAGAAGAGCGCTACCATCCCCGCTCCGCTCCGCTCGATGTTCCCCGACCAAGTCGTGGTGGTAGCAGCGCAACAGAACATGACCGACGTTCCTTGCCCCTACTACAAGAGCGGCACTTCTCCCGTTTACAAGATGCAGGTCAGCTTTGCCGACGGCACCAGCAAGCAGTGGTGGGCCGACGACAACATCGACGCCTATCTGCCCGCCAACGCATTTGCAGTGGTTGGAAGTGCCAATGCTCCTGAGGCACTGCTCGGAAGCACCAACGTCATCAACACCGACGGCACGGCACAGAAGCTCGTCATCGATGGCAATCTGCCCGCTCACCTGCCCGCAGCAACGGCTCAGCAGCTCACCTTCACCAAGGCAGGCGAAGGCTTCCAGGCACTCACCCTTCCCTTCGACGTGCAGAACGCCACCACCATCGCCGACGGCGTCATGCAGAAGGCAAGCACCGTGGCAGCTGGTCAGCCCGTGGTCATCGAAGGCGCTGCCAACTACGTACTCAACAACGTGACCGTAAATGCTGGTGACTACACCACCACCGCCAACGCTTACGTACTGAGCGCCGATGCCAAGCAGACCGAGCAAGTAGCCGAGGCTACCGCTTTCACCTACGACTTCGGAAGCAGTTTCAGCATCACCACCGCCGACGCCATCAACGAGATTCTCTCGGCTCCCGACGCCGACACGCAGAAGGTCTTCGACATGAACGGCCGTCGCGTTAGCAGCGTTCGACAAGGCGTCTACATCATCAACGGCAAGAAAGTGCTCGTGAAGTAACACATCCCCACGGATTTTATCCCCCAACATAGCGGCAGCCCCGAAAAGGTTGCCGCTTTTATAATTTTCAAACCGAGGTTCTCTTTGCGGTGTCCTTTATGATGGCTGCGATTAAGCGAGAGCAAACAAGCTTGCTCGATTTGCCGAGCGTGAGCAGACTCGGCGAAGCCAAGCACTTAGACAGTCGTGTTCAGACATACTTATGTGTGACCTCAAACGTCCTTATGTGTGAGCGCAGACATAAGCATGTTTCTCCTCAGACGTGCGGACGTCCGAATGACCACGATTGGGAATCAAAAAACGAGAATCCAACTTAACTATTTCCTTCTCCGGGAGTATATATAATAGAGGACGATACGAAACTCATCATGACACAAGCAGAATTCGAGAGCATACTACCCCGCCTACGACCTTTGATGCTGAAGGTCGGACGCGATTTCTTTGGCAACAAGATGGATGCCGAGGATGTTGCGCAAGAAGGGCTGTTGCGTCTCTGGAAATACTGCGAACGGTTAAACCCAGACATGAATATCGAGGCACTCGCTGTAAAGGTTGCCAAAAACGTATGTATAGATTATTACAAGGAATTAGTTACGAACGAAGCTATATCCCCTCACGAATACTATATATCCGACAGCAGTAGTGCTGACTCTAAGATGCTTGTCCACGACATGGAGGATGAAGTCACCGCCGCCATCAACAAATTACAGCCTCGAGAGCGAGCGTTGTTTGTGGCCCGACATATTGAGGACAAGTCGGCAAAGACGATAGCGGAAGAGACCGGAATCCCCAAGCCCTCCGTACAGAGCATTATCTCTATGGCGCGCAAGAAGTTATTAAACGACCTAAAACACTTACTAAGAGTATGAAACATACATCTCAAGACGAACAACTCTACGAACAATTCATGCAAGAATTGGACGCCGGAGCACAGGAGTATGACAGGCTGATAGCCTCGGGAAAGTCACCGGCAGCCCTCGTTCAAGCCAAACGGCAGAAAAGGTATTGGTATGCTGTTGCCGCCAGTTTTGTCGGTATTCTGGTGGTAGCGGGAACTATCTTCCTCAATCAAAGTCAAGAGGAACAAGGCCAAACAGCCAGCGCCAACTGGAGCGATGAGAAGATGAATCCGATAAAAGAGGAACTTCCTACCATGCAAAGAGCAACAGTATATGCCCATCTTGACACAAAGACAGAAAACCGAGAAAGCATATCTCCAGTTCCTGCAGAACAAACACCGAGCGATAACTATGTGCATCATCTCCCAGAGTTCTGCCTGTTACCTGCAGTAAGCGTAGAGACGACCGCTTCTCAACTGGTGGCGCAAGACGAAACACCAGCAGCGGTAAAAGACAGTTTGCCTTATGAAATGTTGCCAACCATGATACTCGCAGAGGTTTGCAGTGGTTGCGGGGAGTTCGTCGCGAACGACTCTAACCAGACATCGCCCCTCACATTTATGGCTTTAGTATATAACGATTAACCTAAATACATTAGAAATTATGAAGAAAAGTATTCTTTGCGTGCTGTTAGCACTGCTGCAGTTGTGTGCCGTAGCACAAAACCACGACTCGGAACAACCTGATAAAATCGCAGAATTTCCAGGAGGCACCAACGCGATGCTGACGTTCCTTTCCAGCAACCTCACCCTTCCTGACGACTGTCAACGCGAAGGGGTCTGCGGGCGCGTGATGATTAGTTTCACTGTAGAACGTGACGGTTCCCTCAGCAACATCACTCCCATACAGAGTCCTGACGAGAGACTCAGCGACGAAGCTATCAGAGTGGTAAAACTCATGCCGAAATGGAATCCGGCTTTGCTTAAAGAAAAACCTGTAAGGATGAACTTCACGCTACCTATTTCCTTCGTTCTTTCAGAACCGGCCACAACCAGTGATCGGGAGAGCTTCATCAAAGATTTGCGAAAGGAACTTGCGGGGAAAACCGAGACGCCTCGTGGTCTGTATAAGATGATACAGCAAACAAATGCTTCGGGAACGGATGTCACAGCACTCATGAAAGAACTATACAAGATATGCAAACCTTCGGGTTCCATCCATGTGGCTATTTCAAAAGCTTTGGAGAACGATTTCCATATAATGTTAGTCCAAACGGATGCTCAACCTATTGCTTATACGGGAAATTCTCCAGTAGTGGAGGGCGACACCCTGGCGTGCAGAGTGTATGATTGCAGTAGCAAGGGCTTCATCCTCGACTGGTTTCCTGTCCAGTTGAAGAATATGAAAGATGTTCCACTTGACCAGATAGAAGCGCTGCGCCAGTCAGAGCTCTGGAGCTCGGAATATGAGATTAACCCCAAGGTCAGGAAGATTGTGAGCCTTCTCGAGAAGCAGGATGGAACAAGCGGAACGAAGAAACTGACGGGATGCTGGTATCAGCTTGGCGCTTACGTGGATATCGAGGGCACAGAGGTCCTGATGGAAGCACCCCAAAAGATGTACAAAATATACGACACGGACGCATACCTTAGCTATTTCGACCTGTCGTCCGCAGGCGACACGCGTGCTTATTGCATTCTGCGCCCCTGTGTCTATCCATCCAACGATACGGTCATAGAGAATGGAGTCCCTGGCAGTATTAAATGGATGGACGATAATACTTTCAAATACATCTATAAAGATAAGAATGGCGAGGCTGTTACGGAACTATACAAACGCTCGTGTTACCCGAAGGACTTCCAGCAACTTTTTGGGATAGATGTGCCAACCATAGGAAAGATACAGAATCCCATACCACGACATTTCCGATAGTAGAAGAGGTTTTATTTGGTAGTTCTCCATCTTTTTCCTATCTTTGTACACATATATACAAGAACTACTAACGCTATGAAATCCCTGAAACCACTCATCGTGAGCCTGTTTGTGTCGGGTAGCGCCTTGGCGCAGAACCCTGTTGTCTGGACAAAATACACCGCCGACCCTGCCCCCATGGTCAAGGGCGACACGGTGTTCCTCTACACCACACGCGACGCCGACGACTCGGGACCCGGTTTCAGCATGCACGACTGGCTGCTCTACACCACCACCGACATGGTCAACTACACCGACTGTGGCATTGTGGCTTCGCTCGACAACTTCAAGTGGTTCGACAAAGAAAACGGTGCCTGGGCCTTGCAGGTCATAGAGCGCAACGGCAAATATTATATGTATTGCCCCATCCACGGCAATGGCATCGCTGTGTTGGTGGCCGATTCGCCCTACGGTCCCTTTGAAGACCCGCTGGGTCACCCGCTTGCCTGGCAGAAGGAGCACTGGTACGACATCGATCCTTCGCCCTTCATCGACGACGACGGCCAGGCGTATCTCTATTGGGGCAACCCTCGTCCCTACTATGTCAAGCTCAATCGCGACATGATTTCCTATAAGGGAGGCATCGTTCGTTTGGAGCCTCCCACGGATTATCAGGAAGGTCCGTGGATTTTCAAGCGCAACGGTCTTTACTACATGGCTTTCGCTTCCACCTGCTGTCCCGAGGGCATCGGCTACGCAGTGGCCCACTCGCCCGAAGGTCCTTGGGAAGCCAAGGGCGACATCATGCCTCACACCGAGAAGAGTCGCGGCAACCACCCCGGCATCGTCGAGTTCCAGGGCCAGTGGTATGTCTATGGTCTCAACTACGACGTCTGGCGCACCCAGCTGCAGCAGCAGGGCAAGGAGTACTACCATAGTGAGCGTCGCTCCGTGGGCGTGGCCGAGATGACCTTCCGTCCCGACGGCACCATCGAGCCCATCCCTTACTGGAATCCCGAAGGCGTGAAGCAGCGTCGCTGGGTTTGTCCGTTCCAGCGCGTGCAGGCAGAGACCATGGCACGCGGCGAATGGCTGCGGACTGCGGCGCTGGGCGAGCGTAACATGGTGGTTACCGAAGTTAACGACGGCGACTACATCCTCGTGAAGGGCGTCGATTTCGCCGGGGGTGCCAAGTCCATCACCATGCAGGCGCTGCCCAAGGTGGGCGGCACCATCGAGGTGCGCCTCGAAAGTAAGGACGGAACGCTCGCTGCCACCATTCCCGTCAAGGGCAAGGCCGATGTGTGGAAAGCCTGCACCGCCAAGTTCACCACCAAGACCAGCGGCGTACACGACGTTTACTTTGTGTTCCGTGGTCAGGCCGAGGCCGAGTTGATGCACTTGGACTACTGGCAAGTGAAGTAGGCGTCCGCCCGACGATGTCCGGTCGCTATCCTCTGTTGAACTCCCCGAAACACTCCTTCCGATGAGAAGAAAACTCCTCTTTTTCAGCCTGCTGTTGCTCGGCACCGCGGCTCATGCCGCCGTGAAACTGCCCTCGTTGCTCACCGACCACATGGTGGTGCAGCGCGATGTCCCCATTCATCTCTGGGGAACGGCCGATGCCGGCGAACAATTCATCGTTCAGTTCAAGCGCAAGAAATATGCTGTCACCGCCGACACTAACGGGCAGTGGAGCCTCCATCTCCCCGCCACGAAAGCGGGAGGCCCTTATGAAATACGCATCGCCGACCGCGTGCTCACCGACGTTTTGGTGGGTGACGTCTGGGTGTGCTCGGGTCAGTCGAACGTGGACGTTATGATCAGTCGTGTCATCGACCTCTATCGTGAGGAGGCCACCACCGACAGTCTCTACCCTGTCCGCCTGCTCAAGTGCCAGCAGCGCGCCGACTACACCCGTCTCCACGACGAGGCGCCCACCGACGGCTGGCACATTCTCGAGCCCAAGTTCGCTTGGGACTTCTCAGCTCTTTCTTACTTCATGGCCAAAGAACGCTTCCGCCGCATGGGCATTCCCCAGGGCGTGGTCGCCTGTTCGTGGGGAGGCACGCCCATCCAGGCGTGGATGCCTGCCGACAGCAGTGCTTGGCAGACCGACCGAGTGCAAGCCCGTCTGCTGGCGCTCGACGAGGACTATCAGGCGGCACGTCGCCAGACCGAAGCCGCCTACGATCGCTGGTGGAGCGGACTTCTCTATACGTCTGACCCCGGAAAGGCCGGCAACTGGCAGGCCGTCGGCACCGACGAGAGTCAATGGACGCCCATCGACTGCCGCAACAATCGTTGGGCACAACCAGGCGGTGGCTCGTGGTGGTTCCGTCAGCACGTGACGGTGGACGCCGCTCACGCCGGCAAGGCCACGCTGTTGCGCTGCGGCACCTTGGTGGACGCCGACTCCACGTGGGTCAACGGCGTGTTCGTGGGCTCTACGGGCTATCAGTATCCGCCCCGCCGATACCCCGTGCCGGCCGGTGTGCTCCAAGAGGGCGACAACGTCATCACCGTGCGCATCACTACAGGTGGCGCGCGTCCCGAGTTCATTCATCCCAAGCCTTACTGCCTCGACTACGACCTCTCGGGCGAATCGGACCAGCCGGGCGACCGCATCCGTCTCGGCCATCAATGGCTCATGCGCCGCGGCGCCGTGCTTCCCTCGCGCAAGGACTACGGGTTCCGGCCGCAGGACATTGCCGGTGCTTGCTACAATCGCATGCTCTATCCCCTGCACCGTCTGCCCATCAGCGGCGTGGTGTGGTATCAGGGTGAATCCAACATTGGCGAGCCACATCAATACGCGCGGCTGCTCACGTCGCTCATGGGCGCGTGGCGTTCGCTCTGGCAAAAAGAAATACCTTATTATATAGTGCAGCTCCCCGACCACAAGGCGGGTGACAACTGGGTGGCGTTGCGCGAGGCACAAAGGCAGGCGGTGCTCCACACACAGGGTGCTACGCTCGTGACCGGACTGGGGTTGGGCGAAGCCGCCGACATTCATCCGCTGCGCAAGAAGGAGATGGCGCATCGTGTGGTGGCCGAGCAACTGGGCGAAGGTTCGCCCCGCGTGCTCTCGGCTCACCGCGAGGGCCAGCAGGTGGTGATGGAGTTCAGCACTCCCTTGCAAGGGCGTTACGCCCAAGACTTCGCCATCAGCACCGACGGGCGCACCTTCCTCGCCACGAGCGCTCGCATCGACGGGAAGCGCGTCATCGCCGACTGTCTGTCCGGCACACCCGTTGCCGTTCGCTATGCCTGGGCCGATGTGCCCGACCATCCCTTGCTCATGGGCACCAACGAAATGCCTGTGGCCACGTTCCAGATTCCCATCCAACCGTAACGCAATACCGCGGTCATTCGACTTTAATCATTCGACATGAAACACATCTTCCTTGCGCTCGTTACAGCGCTCACGCTCTCGGCACAGGCCAACAATGGCAGTCAACTTTGGTTCTCCGGCTATCGGACTGCGAAGCCGCAGGCCCACGTGTCGTGCAAGCTTTCCACGCCCACGGCCCAGATTGCCGTAGGCGAACTGACCAACTACTACCGCAGTGACGCCCGCGTCCAACTCTCCCTCGTCAAGGACAAGACGCTGGGCACCGACGGATTCCGCGTCACCGTAGCTCCCTCGGGCGAAGTGACCGTGCAGGCCACCACCGACCGCGGTCTGCTCTACGGTGCCTACGAGTTGCTCCGCCAGCAGGAGTTGTCGCCCGACGGTCCGCAGGCCGTGACCAGCGTACCGGCCTACAAGCACCGAATCCTCAACCACTGGGACAACATGGACGGTTCCATCGAGCGCGGCTACGCCGGACAATCGTTCTTCTGGGGCCCCGCGACGAATCCGCAACGCTGGCAGGAATATGGCCGCGCCTGCGCTTCCATCGGTCTCAACGTGGCCGTCATCAACAACGTGAATGCCAGTCCCAGGGTGCTGGGCACCGAGGCGTTGCAGCGCACACGCGACATTGCCGACGCCCTGCGACCCTACGGCATGCGCGTGGCCCTCGCCATCAATTTCAGCAGTCCCGCCGCCTTAGGCGGTCTGCCCACCAGCGACCCGCTCGACCCCGCCGTGCAACAGTGGTGGAAGGCGAAGGCAAATGAAATCTACAGCCTCATCCCCGACTTCGCCGGTTTCCTGGTGAAAGCCAACAGCGAGGGGCAGCCCGGCCCGCAGGACTTCGGGCGGACGCAAGCCGACGGCGCCAATATGCTGGCCGCCGCACTGCGCCCCCACAAAGGCATCGTCATGTGGCGCTCGTTCATCTATGCGCCCAACGACCCCGACCGCGCCAAGCAAGCCTACAATGAGTTCAAGCCGCTCGACGGCCAATTTGCCGACAACGTCATCATTCAAGTCAAGAACGGCCCCATCGATTTCCAGCCCCATGAGCCCTACACACCGCTCTTCGGCGGCATGGCGCTCACGCCGGTGATGGCCGAACTGCAGGTGGCCATGGAGTATCTTGGCCAGGAGCGCTGGCTCACTTACCTCGGTCCGCAGTGGCAGACGTTCCTGCAACAACCGCTCGATAACTGCGCCTACAACCTGCAACACCCGAAGACGCCGCGCACCACCATTGCCGACCTCACCACCCACTACCGCGAGTCGGCGATTGCCGGCGTGGCCAACACAGGCGCGAACACCGACTGGTGCGGCAGCATCTTCAACCAGGCCAACTGGTATGCCTTCGGACGTCTGGCGTGGAACCCCGACACCGACCCGGCTGAGATTGCCCGCGAATGGGTGGCGCTCACCGTACGCCCCGCCCTGACCGACGAGCCCGACGCCGCGCTGGCTGAGGAACTCTGCGGTAACGTGCAGGCGATGATGATGCAGTCGTGGCAGGCCACGGTGAACACGATGATGCCTCTCGGCCTCCATCACATCTTCGCCGGCGACCATCACTACGGTCCCGAACCCTGGTATGCCCCCGAGGGAACGCGCGTTGACTGGACACCGCCCTACTATCACAAGGCCGACCTGCAGGGCATCGGCTTCGACCGCACCCAAGCCACCGGCACAGGTGCCACGGCACAATATCCGAAGCCCTACGCCGACTTGGTGGAAAATAGCGCCACCTGCCCCGAGGCGTGTCTGCTTTTCTTCCACCACGTGCCTTGGGATTACCCGATGGGTAACGACATGACGCTGTGGGAAAACCTCTGCGTCCGCTACGGCAACGGCTTGCAAATCATCCGGAACTACCAAATAGACTGGCAAGCCTTGGCTGAATATACAGACCCCGAGTTCCACGGCCTCGTCATGGCCAAGCTCCGTCAGCAGGCTCACGACGCCCGCATCTGGCACGACGGTTGCCTCCTCTACTTCCAGAGCATCAACCATCTTCCCTTCCCTTCGTTCACGGAACCCATGGAGTACAACCTCGACGAGCTCAAGCAATGGACGGAAGACATGCGTAGTACAAGACACTGACGGCGCTCACGCCCTCAGTTCCCCCAATTCCAAGGCCATTGCCCACTGCGCGATGGTCTTGTTTTTTTTGATGAAATCGATGGTGTCACCGGGCTCTTCGCCCTCGCTTCTCAAGAAAGAAAAAGAGAGACACCCGCAGACGTCGATTTCGTCACCTAAGGAAATTCGAAATTTTTCTTAGAAAAAAAAGCGCAGTCACCCAGTAAAAAAATCTTTTTTTCTAAGAAAACGAAGGTCTGCCTTTGGGTGACGATTTTCCGACAACCGCAGAACGCGCGTTCGAGACGAGCGGAAAACCGCCCTGTCAGGTAAGGAGCAGCGCTCGGGCCACCCGATGTTGCGGATACAGAAAAGCCCCGAAGCGATGAACTCCGGGGCTTTCTATGCTTTGGCAGGCCGTTATTCCTGCGTGCCTTGTATGGTCTTGATGTGGCCGTCCTCGGTATATTCGATTTCCACCACCTTCATGCTGCGGAGCCATGTGCGGTCGCCGCTGGGCACACTGTCGTGGTGGAACAGATACCACTTGCCCTTGAACTCCACGATAGAGTGGTGCGTGGTCCAGCCGACAACGGGCGTCAGTATCTCACCGCCAAAGGTGAAGGGGCCGTAAGGACTGTCGCCGATGGCGTAGCACAGTAGGTGGCTGTCGCCGGTCGAGTACGAGAAGTAGTACTTGCCTTGGTACTTATGCATCCACGACGCCTCGAAGAAGCGGTGCGGGTCGTCGGCACGCAGGGGCTTACCCTCGGCGTCCACGATGATGACGGGCTGGGGCTCCTCGGCAAATTCCATCATATCGTCGCGCATACGAGCGACGCGTGAGGGCAGTGCGGGCTCGGCGCCTTCCTGCAGACGGGCGCACTCGAGGTGCTTGTTGTCGCGGTAGCGCTGGAGCTGTCCGCCCCACAGACCACCGAAATAGACGTACACCTGACCGTCGTCGTCCTTGAAGGCGCAGGGGTCGATGCTGTAAGAACCCTTGATGGGGTCGGCCATCGGCTTGAAGGGACCCTCGGGACGGTCGGCCACGGCCACGCCCAGGTGGAACACGTCACACTTGTCCTTGAGGCTGAAGATGAGGTAGTACTTGCCGTCCTTCTCCACTACATCGTTGTCCCAGAGCTGGCGACCCGCCCAAGGAATGTCTGCTGTGTCGAGAATCACGCCGTGGTCCACGGGCAGGGCTTCGCCCTCGATGTCGTCGGTGGAGAACACGTGATAGTCCTTCATATTAAAGTGATCGCCGTTGTCGTTCTCGGGAATCCCGCTCTCCCAGTCGTGGCTGGGATAGATGTAGAGGCGGCCGTTGAATACGTTAGCCGAGGGGTCGGCCATGTAGTCGCCCGGGCAAAGATACTTAGGAGTCTTCATATTTCAAAAGTTTTTTGTTGGCGGTTAGCTTTGGGCCTCGGCGCTTCGAGCTTCGATGGCCTTGTTGATTTCGTCGATTTTCTCGTCGGAGAGCTCGTATTTCGAGATGATGAACATGGCGAGACCGAGCAGAATGGCCGGGATGACGCAGACGAGCCACAGGATGCCTTCCTGTGCTTTGGCCGACTGCGCCTGCAAGTCGTTCATGTAGTAAGCGCCTGCTGCGTTGCCGACACTCATCATGGCGAAGGCCGTGATGAAGAAAAGGGCGACGATGCGCAAGGGCCTGTTGCGCACGAATTCCACCCACAAGTCGCTCACGCGCACGTTCTCCGTCTCCTTCGAGTCCATGACCACGCGCTCCTTACACTGCGAGAAGCAGAACATGAGCAGGCAAAGACCCGTCAACGCATAGATGGTCATGGTGGCGAACCACGCGCTTGAGTCCACGGGAAGCGTACTTGCCTCCGCAGCCGCCGGCTTGTACTCGCAAGCGGCCAGCACCAAACCGGGGACGATGCCGCCCAAAGCCATGCCGGCTTTATAGAAGATGCCGGTGAGGGCATTCACGATACCCGAGATGCGCTTGCCGGTGGTGTACTCGCCGTACGAGATAACCTCGGGAATGAGAGCCCACATATAGCCCGTGGCCACTATCACGCCCGTTGACTTGATAAACTGTGCGATGTAAACAAGCACCATATTATCGTTCATGTTCATGAACTTGGTGATGCAGTAGAGCAAGGCCATGCCGACGATGGCAATCGCCAAAAAGATGTAGAACATGCCCTTCTTGCCCACCTTGCGCTTGATGGCCGGCACCAGCGGCATAAAGATGAATGAAGGCAGAGAACCCAATCCCATGAAGAAGGCCATGGACCAAGGCAGGTTCTTTGCGTGGGCCATGACGGCGACGAGCAAGGGAATACCGGCCGAAACAGCCAGTCCTCCACAGTTCGCCATGAACATGCGCACGGAAGTAAGTATGGTGATTTCGTCTGTGTCGCGCGTCAGGGATGAGTTCAGCGCGCCGTAAGGCACATTGACGAGTGTGTAGAGCATCGACAGACCCACGTAGGTGACGTAGGCGTAGAGCAACGAAGCGCTCATGTAGAAATGCGGTTGCACCTGCGTGGTTCCGAGGTGAATCCAGGGGAAGCCACCGCCAAAACTGGGGTCAATCCAAGGGATGCTGGGGGTGGTGTCGAGCCACAACTGCTGATAGGCATCACCCGAAAAACCGTTCCAGAAGCAGAGGATGGCCAGGCCGCTCAACGGCACGCCCACAAACACGAGGTAGGTGCGGTACTTACCCCACTTGGGATTGTGCTTGTCGATGTAGGCGCCCACGTAGGGATCCCACAGCACGTCGATGATGCGGACTATGCCAAACATGAAGGCGGCAGCGCCTGGACTGATTCCATACACGTCGGTATAGAAGAAGAGAAGGTACATACATACCGTCTGATAAATTAGGTTCTGCGCCAGGTCTCCGCTACCGAAACCGATGCGTTGCAACCAGCTCAACTTGTAGAAACCGCGCTCTGCGGTCTGATTCAGTGTGTCCATCTTGCTAATGTTTCTTATGGTATTTTATACATTATGCAGACAAAGTTAACGAATTATTTGCGAAAAAGCAACAACATTCCGTAATTAAATGCAGAGCATTTCACGCCGTGAGAAAAGTTTAGTCCTAATTCCTTTGTATTGTTAATGTTTTTTTCTATCTTTGTCACGCAGTATATGCAAACGTGTTACGCTATAAACTAAAACTTAAATAAACATGAACAAACAACTGCTTGCCGCATTGCTCATTTTGGGCGCCGCCGTGTCGTTCACCTCATGTAACCAGAACAAGACACAGGAAGTGGACGAAGAGAACGCTATCGTACTGACCGACTCGCTGAAAGAAGAGGCCAAGGAACTGCTCAGAACCGTACAAGTCGAGCGCATGGCTCTTATGAGTGAGATAGAAGTAACCGACAATGGCGTCCGCCTCGTGCCCGTGAAGTTCTTCCTTCCCTTGGAAGCGGCCGACAAGGCGCAGACGAACTACCAGCGCGCTCAGCTCATCGGCATGTATCTGGCCGATAAAAACTGCGACGAGATGACGTTCGCCGCCAAAAACAACGCCGCCGAGCGCGACGCCGTGATTGCAAAACTGGCCGCAGAGACCAATAGCAAGATGGACATTCTGGCTACCGACAGCATCAAGGACATGACGCGCGGCCAGATGATTGAAAAGACGAATGCCATCGCCCTCGCAGGCATCGAGGAGGCGCTGAATTCAGACAACGCCGACGAGGCGCTGGTGACGCTCACCTACGCTGTGATTGAAGGCACGCTCAACAAACTGGCCGTGGCCGACCTCCTGGGCGAGTATGACCAGCAGGAAGTGTTCAAGAGCATCCTGACACATAAGTCTATGCTGAGCAACATCGTGGAGCTTCACAAGATTCTTAGCCCCGCCTACACCTCGCTGGGCGAGATGAGCGAGCTCGTTGCCAAGATAGACGCTGTGACACAGGCCGACGAAACCCGCGTGGATGGCGCACTACTCGCCTTCATCACCTACTGCAAGGAGCACCGCGGCGCTATCGCCCCCTATTAAAGACCCACACACCCGCCTCTCCCCAACAGGGAGGGCGGGTTGTTTTTCGTAATCATTCCACTCCACACCCGCTCCTCCTTCGTGGAGGTTAAGCTGATGTGGGGTTTTCTTTAACACCCCGCATGAACGAATTCACGCTCACACAACTGGTCAGTTTGTTCGCCATCTTCAACTCCGCCGCCGACGGAACGGACGAAGACAGGCAGAACGCGCGTGAAATTGTCCTGGACTACATGCGCGGTTTCTACGGCATCCAGGACTACCAGACCTATATCGACATCTACGACAACCTTTGTTTCATCTATCGAAATAAGGAGTTCGACCTCGAAGCCACCATAGAGAAAATCAGCGGTTATCTGAAGGGCCGCATCGACACGGACTATCAAGCGCTCATGGTCCTGCGCTTCATGGAGTTCGCTTTCGTGAACAGCGTCATCGACGCCAAAGAGCGAATGATGATTGACATGCTGGCGCAAAAGTTCGACATCGGCGACGAAGTGCTGGCGGAATACTACAACTTCATCCAAGGCCGGGCGAGCAGTTGTGTCGGCGTCGCGCCGCTCGGCAACGGACATCTGAAGGTCATGCGCCTGGCGGCCTATAACTGGGTGGTGGTCGCCTACGTGGGCAGCGACGCACTGCGGCTCAACGGCCGACCTTTCTATAAGAATCTGTTCCTGCTCTGGCCCGAGAACGGCATCATCACCTCGTCGAACACGCTGCCCATCGACTATAAGTTCGTGTCGCATCTTCTGGGCGAGGAGGCGCGTTACAAGGCGATTTCTATGGAAGGCAAGAACGTGAACTTCCGCTTTCCTGGCAGTAACAACGGTCTGCACAACCTTTCGTTCCACCTTCATTCCGGCGAGTTCGTGGCCATCATGGGCGGTAGCGGAGTGGGGAAGTCCACAATGCTGAGCATCCTCAACGGCTCGCTGCGCCCCGACACGGGCAGTCTCACCATCAACGGACTGGCGCTCTACGACCACCTCGACCTGCTGAAAAAGTACATCGGCTTCGTACCTCAGGACGACCTTCTCGTGGCGGAGCTCACCGTGTTTGAGAATCTCTACTACACCGCCCGCTTTTGTTTTGCCCAACTTACCGACGCGGAAATCACCGAACGCGTGAACAAGACGCTGCACAGCCTTGACCTCACCGACACAAAGGACCTGAAGGTGGGCTCGCCACTTAATAAAACCATCAGCGGCGGCCAGCGTAAACGCCTCAACATCGCCCTTGAGCTTATCCGCGAGCCCGCTATTCTTTTCCTCGACGAGCCTACGAGTGGCCTGTCGTCTTCCGACTCTGAGAAGGTGGTCCACTTGCTGAAGGACCAGACCTACCAAGGGCGGCTGGTCGTCATCAACATACATCAACCGTCGTCGAACATCTATAAACTCTTCGACAGACTATGGCTGCTCGACCGCGGCGGCTACCCGATATACGACGGAAACCCCATCGAGGCGCCTACCATCTTCAAGCTCGCCGCCGACTACGTCACCACGGACTCGGCCGTCTGCCAGCACTGCGGCAACATAAATCCCGAGATTATGCTCGACATCATCGACGAACGTAGTCTCGACAGCACGGGCCGCCCCACCGAGAAACGTAAGATTGAACCCGAGGTGTGGCACCAGCGCTACTTGGAACGACAAGCCGACGAGGCCGTGCCGACCGCGCCCGAAGAACCTCTGCCTCTGCCGCCCACCGACCAGCGACGCCCCAGCGCCTTCCGTCAGTTCTGCATCTATCTCCAGCGAAACCTGCGCACGAAGGCCACCGACAAACAGTTTCTCGCCATCGCTCTCGCGGAGGCTCCGCTGCTGGCCTTCATTGTGGCCCTGCTCACACACTACTCCGGCGACAACGGTTACACGGTATTCTACAACAAAAACCTGCTTTCCTACTTCTTCATGGCCATCATCGTGGCCACCTTCATGGGCATGAGCATCTGCGCAGAGGAGATATTCAAGGACCGCGCACTCCTGAAGCGCGAGAAGTTCCTGCGCCTGTCGCACTCGGCCTACATCGCCTCAAAAATCGTTTTCACCGCCTTGGTCACGGCCACACAGACGGGTCTTTTCATCCTGGTGGGCAATCATCTGCAGGGCCTCACCGACTTGTGGCTCGAATGGTGGCTGATTCTCTTCGCCACGTCGTTCCTTGCCGGCCTCACGGGTCTGCTGTTGTCGCAGTCGCTGAACTCGGTCGTGGCCATCTACATCACCATACCTTTGCTCCTCATTCCGCAGATATTGTTGTGCGGACTCGTGGTTCCCTACGACGACCTCAACCAGCACAGTCGCACCCGAAACGTGCCTTGGGTGGGGGAGGTCATCCCGTCGCGCTGGGCCTACGAAGCGCTCGCCGTCACCGCGTTCACCCGCAACGACTACACGCGTCACTTCTTCGCCGACGAGGCGGCTCAGTACGAATATCAGCTGGACCGCATAGGATTTCTCTCCACTCTCAAGGAGCGCGCCATCGAACTGGAGCTGGCGCAGCGCCAGAGAAAGGCGGAGGCGGACGCCGACCAGCAGAAGACCACCGCCACCCATCTGGCCATGCTCCGCCGCGAGACGCAACGTCTCACCGACAAGCGGCAGTTGCCGCCCTTCGCTCAACTGGACGAACTCGCCCCGGGACGCTTCACGCCCGAGGTGGCGACCGCCTACAAGCGGTGGATTGCCGCGGCGGACAGCGCTCTCTACCGCCGCAGTCAGCAGCACACACGCGCCATCGACCGCACCAAGCAGCAGTTGTTGGACCGCTACGGACTGGACTATCTCGTCGCCTTGCAAGAAAATCACTGCAACAAGAACCTGCAGAACACGCTCACGAATACCGCCGCCACCAGTCTGGTGAAGCAGGAAGGCGACTGCCTCGTGCCCTACGTCGGCACGGTTTATCTCGCTCCCACCAACCCCTTTGGCCGTGCTCCCTTCTACAGCAGCCGGAAA